>SVQN01000104.1 GCA_015065295.1 Oscillospiraceae bacterium | reverse complement strand
ATGGGTTTACGGACGGTATTCCGCAATAATTTTCGCCGCAACACGGATTCCGTCCACGGCAGCGGATACGATGCCGCCGGCATAACCCGCACCTTCGCCGCACGGATATACGCCGGGATGTCCGGGAGCGGTCAGCGTTTCGCCGCGCAGAATGCGGACGGGAGCGGAGGTTCGCGTTTCCACCCCGGTCAGGGGAACGTCCGGCGCGTCGTAGCCTTTGATTTTTCTGCCGAAATCGGTGAGACCCTTTTTGAGAAGATCGGTCACGAACGGCGGAAAAATCTCGTGAAAATCGCAGGGACGTACCTGTCCGTCACGGTAAGTCGGGACGATACGGGAATAGTTCGTGCCTTTTGTCCCGTTCAGCAGGTCGCCGACGGTCTGCATCGGCGCGGTATAGTCCGAACCGGCGGTACGGTAGGCACACCGTTCGAGATTCCGCTGGAATTCGATGGCTCCGGCGGGGGTACTTCCGCAGTCCTCCGGCTTGACGGATACGCAGACAGCGGCATTGGCATTGCGGCCGTCACGCGCGCGGGTACTCATGCCGTTGGTGACAACGCCGAATTCCTCGCTTGCCGACGGTACGACGGTTCCGCCGGGACACATACAGAAGGTATAGCATCCGCGGTCGCCTTCGCGGTACGAAAGCTGATATTCCGCGTGACCGAGCATCGCGTCTCCCGCGAAACTGCCGAACAGAGCGCGGTCGATGTCCTCCTGCAGATGTTCGGCGCGGACACCGACGGAAAACGGCTTCGGCTCGATCAGGTACCCCTTCGCCAGCAGTTCGGCGTAGGTATCGCGGGCACTGTGTCCGGTCGCCAGAATCAGCACACTGTACGGGACGACACTGCCGCCCGCTGTGACGGTTTTGTCGGTGATATCGGTAACTTTGGTTTTGTAGTGAATCTCGCCGCCGAGAGAAGTGATGACGCGGTCGGTCTCTCTGACCACATCGCGGAGAATATCCGTTCCGATGTGCGGCTTCGCCTTGTATTCGATGTCGGCAGGTGCGCCGAGCTCGTGAAGTTTCCGGAGAACGTAAGCAATGTTGGCATCGCCGATGCGGGTGGTGAGCTTGCCGTCGGAGAAGGTTCCCGCACCGCCTGCGCCGAACTGGATGTTCGTATCGGTATCGAGGATGCCCTCTCGGGTAAAGCGTTCGACCGCCGCAACCCGTTCGTCCACGTCCGCGCCGCGTTCAAAAATGATCGGTCGGAAACCGTGTTCGGCAAGGACAAGTCCCGCAAACATTCCGGCAGGTCCGAAACCGACGATCACCGGACGGTGTTCCAGCGGACGGGTACCGCAGGTGAGATTCAGTTCCGGTTCGGTGAACCGCTTGATATCCGGCTCTTTTTCGAGTTTGCCGATCACGGACGGTTTGCAGTCGAGTTCGGCGTACACGGTATAGACAAACGCCAGTTCCGAACGTTTGCGCGCGTCGATGGATTTCTTGGAAATCTGGAGATTCTGCGGCGTAACGCCGGTTTTCCGGTTCAGGAACGACGCCGCTTTATGGATCGCCGCCGCATCGGGATTGGATTTCTCCCCCGGACGATAGACAATACGGATGTTGCCGATGGTAATTTTCTGAAGTTCTTTCATGTTAATTTTCAAAGGTTACGTCAATTTCGTAAATGCCGGTTTCAAACACACCTTCGTTGTACGCGGAGTCAATGATGACTTCGGCGCGCACCTTGATGGTACCGGTATTGGTTTCGGAATACGGACTCATGTCCAGACGGAGAATAATGTCTTCGGGCATGATCTGCGTGATATGCTCCATCGGGCCGCAGAGGGTGACGGTCACAGGCGAATGATCCCATGTGTAGGACACGCCTTCCTTGCCGCCGGTATCTTCGATATTCTTTCCGGGAACGGTCAGTTCGCGGGTCTTGAGCGAATCGTCCATGACGGCAAGAAGAGACACTTCGGATATGCTGCCCGATACGCCGCCGGCATAATCGAGACGGACGGTTCCCTCGAAGGTATCGCCGTCAAAATCCAGTTTTTCGTCGATCACGATGGGTTCGAGCAGATTGCCGGCATCGATCTCCGCCGGGTCGCCGGTCACGTCCACCGCCGCCGGATTGACGATCACGGTCGTATTTTCCGAATTCAGGAAGCCGTAACGGAAGCGGACATCGACCGGAACGGACAGTTTTTTATAGACCGGAATGGTCACGGCAACTTCACGGGGATAATATTCAATATAGGGGCTTTCCACTTCCACGCCGTTCTGATTGAGAAGGATCACCTTTTCGGTCATGGAGGAGGTTCCGGTCACGCCGGACAGGTCAAGCCGAACGACCGCCTTTTCGATCCGCTTCAGAACCTGCGCGGGTCCCTTGACGGTCACTTTGTCAACGGGAAATTCGACAACACCCGTATAGCAGTTTGCGGGGAGATTGGTATTTTCGCGGACTTCGGTCAGCGTGACTGCCGTCTGGCTCGCCTCGTCAAAGTAAACGGAGATCGTTTCCTGCGACATTCCGACGAGCTTGCATCCGGCCGGAACGTCGATCCGGATCGGACAGTCGTACCGGCTGCCGCCTTCCTCGATCGCGCTGACATCCGCCGTGGCGACGATATCTTTTTCGGTGAGCTTGGATACCACACTCTTTTTTCCGGAGAAGGTCACATCAATCATGGTACCGTAGCCGCTGTAGATGGCAAGACCCTTTTCGGAAACCAGCTCGTCGGTATTGACCAGATTGACGAGGATGTGGCTGAACGTCTGCTCGTACTCGGGACTTTCGACTTCCATGACGTAAATCCACAGGCAGAACGCCGCAACGACGCAGAGAATCTTTGCGATCAGCTCGGTATGCGGTTCGCGGCGGACAAGCTCTTCCCCGTCCCCGGATTCCGCAGCCGTTTTCTTTTTCTTGAAATGGATAGGTAAATTCGATTTATCAGACATATTCAGTTCCTTCCGATTGCAGTATCACGTCTCACTTCGATTCTTTGGATTCTTTCGTCTCTTTGGAGTGACCGATGAAGGCAAATTTGCGGCCGCTGCGCTCGGTTTCTCCCATCAGTTCGGCGCGGAGAAAGTCTGTCAGCGTTTCGCGGGTATAGCCGCGCTCAAGTTTCCCCTCGACCGCCGTGGAAATTGTGCCGGTTTCTTCGGAAACGATCACGACGACCGCGTCGCTGTTTTCACTGACGCCGATGCCGGCGCGGTGACGGGTGCCGAGGTCCTTGATGATGTCGGGATTGTTGGAAACGGGGAGAACACAGCCGCCGGCATGAAGACGGGCGTTCCGGATAATGAGCGCGCCGTCATGAAGCGGTGCTTTGTTGAAGAAAATGTTCTTGATGAGGAATGCGGTCGGCGCGGCGTCAATCACCGTACCGGAGGGAACCATATCGCCGAGCTTGGTCGTGCGCTCAAAAACAATAAGTGCGCCGGTTTTGTCTTCGGAGAAGTCCCCGACGGCGGAGACAACTTCGTCAATCATTGTCTGGGTGGAAGAGGTGTCCTTGGACTCGCCGGAAATCCCCTTCAGCCCCTTGAGCGGCTGTGCGCCGACTTTTTCCAGAACGGAACGGATTTCCGGCTGGAACAGAATCACAAGCGTGATGATGCCGACCTGGAAAATGTTCTGCATGATATACTGCATGACATACATATCGGCAATGCGGCTGACAAACTGGATGATGAACAGCAGTACGACCCCAAGTGCCAGTTTTCCGGCACGCCGTTCGCGGATAAACTTGAAAAGATAGTACAGCAGAACCGATACGCAGGCGATGTCGATGATATCCGCAAACGAAATCTGACGGATGATATTGAGGACATCCCCGAGCTGCTCGGAAAATGAAAATAGTAAAACCTTCACGACATTGAATCCCTTTCCGTTCTTTATTATTATATTATAACATATCCACTATGGTTTTTCAAACCTTTTTTCGATATTTTATTAAAAATATAGGCCGGGAACGGGCAATATTCACAATCGCCCGGAGCATATTTATTCAAAAATAATTAAATTCACTCTTTATTTTTTAATAATTCGATGGTATAATAATATGGTCAGATTTTCTCCACAAAGGAGGACCTGCCGGTATGATTCTTACCGACACCCCAAAACTGAATATTCTCTGCGGACATTACGGCAGCGGCAAGACCAATCTCGCCGTGAATCTCGCGCTTGATCTGCGGAACCGGAACCCCGGTCTGACCATTTATGCGGCGGACCTCGACATCGTCAATCCCTATTTCCGTACGGCGGATGCGGCGGAAATCCTCCGTGCGGCGAACGTGGAACCGCTGATTCCGGAATTTGCGAACACCAACGTGGACATTCCCTCGCTCCCGCCGAAAATGATGGGCATGATCCGCGGGGATTACAGCGACGCTGTTTCCATCCTTGACGTGGGCGGCGATGACGGTGCGGTCGTTCTCGGAATGTACAGCCGGTTTATCCGTCAGACGGGTTACGATATGTACTACGTCATCAATCAGTACCGTCCGCTGACCGCCGACCCGGAAGATGTCTATCTCTGTATGCGGGACATCGAAGCCGCGTCCGGTCTGACCTGCACTAAAATTATCAACAATTCGTCCCTCGGCGCGGAAACCACAGCGGAGGATGTTGCCGACAGCGTGGACTATGCTCACGAATGTGCGGCAAAGTGCGGACTCCCGCTCGTGTGCCACGTGTACTGTCCGGAATATGCACCCGATACGCCCGACGTTTTCCGTCAGCGCGGCTACGGCGAAGAACCGCTGTTTGCTATCCGGAACGTGACGAAACGTCTGTTTTAATCCAGTAAAATATCCGGGGAGGTCTTTTTTGAAAAAGTCTCTCTCCGCCATATAACTTCATAATGGAGGAATACCAATGAATAAAGTTACATTCAACACCGAACGGTGCAAGGGCTGCGGCCTCTGCGTCGAAGCGTGTCCGAAGAAAATCCTCGTACTCGACGAAGCCGTGCTGAACAGCAAAGGGTATCATCCCGCAAAGATGACCGAGCAGGAAAAGTGCATTGCCTGTGCGATGTGTGCCATGATGTGCCCGGACTGCGTAATCAAGGTTGAAAAGGAATAATTTTGGAGGTTTCTAATGGCTAAGAAAGTTTTGATGAAGGGCAACGAAGCCATCGCTGAAGCGGCGATCGCGTCCGGTTGTCTCCATTTCTTCGGTTATCCGATCACCCCTCAGACCGAAATTTCGGAATATATGGCAAAGCGTATGCCCAAGGTCGGCGGCCTCTGCCTTCAGGCGGAAAGTGAAGTCGCTGCAATCAATATGCTCATGGGCGCAGCTTCCACCGGTTCCCGCGCAATGACGTCCTCGTCTTCCCCCGGAATTGCCCTCAAGAGCGAAGGCATCTCCTACATCGCCGGATGTGATCTGCCCTGCCTCATCGTCAACGTACAGCGCGGCGGCCCGGGTCTCGGCGGCATTCAGCCCTCCCAGTCCGACTACTATCAGGCAACCCGCGGCGTCGGTCACGGCGACCTCCGTCTGATCGTTCTCGCTCCCTCTTCCGTTCAGGAAATGGCGTCCCTCACCGCAGAAGCGTTTGACCTCGCCGACATCTATCGTATGCCCGCGATGCTTCTCGCCGACGGTGCGCTCGGTCAGATGATGGAACCCGTTGACTTTGAAGCATTCCCGAAGCGCGAAACGCCCGAAAAGACCTGGGCGACCAACGGTATGCACGGCAAGCGCGCAAAGAACATCGTCAACTCCCTCTATATCGACCCGAACGTTCTCGAAACCACCGTCCGCGAACGCTACGAACGCTACGCGCTCCTCGAAGAAAACGAAGTCAAGTACGAAGAATACATGACCGACGACGCGGACATCGTTCTCGTTGCCTTCGGTATCACCGCGCGTATCTGCAAGAGCGCGATCGCCGAACTCCGTGAAGCAGGCATCAAAGCCGGTCTGCTCCGTCCCATCACCCTCTGGCCGTTCCCGAAGAAGGTTCTCGGCGAACTCGCGGACAAGACGAAAGCATTCCTCTCCGTTGAAATGTCCATGGGTCAGATGGTTGACGACGTAAGACTCGCCGTAAACGGCAAGAAGCCCGTACACTTCTTCGGACGCACCGGCGGCGTTATCCCGTCCGTCGAAGAAGTCGCTGCGGAAACCAAGAAACTCGCGGAAACCCTGTAAATTCACATACCAAACTATAGATTTATACCGAACTCCACCAAAATTCTTGTCTGAAAAGGTTTTTGGAAGGGGTTCGTGGAAACCTTTTTCCTCAAAAAAGGTTTCCACGGGAAAAAGAAAGGAATTCACCATGAAAACTGTATTTGACCGGCCGCAGGCTCTGACGGATATTCCGCTGCACTACTGCCCCGGCTGTACCCACGGGATCGTACATCGTCTGGTAGCGGAAGTCATCGACGAACTGGGTCTCCTCGACACCACCGTCGGCATCGCTCCCGTCGGATGCTCTGTATTTGCTTACAACTACTTCAACTGCGATATGATCGAAGCCGCTCACGGCCGTGCTCCGGCGGTTGCCACCGGCGTAAAGCGCACCCATCCCGAACTCACCGTCTTCACCTATCAGGGCGACGGCGACCTCGCGGCCATCGGTACCGCAGAAACCGTTCACGCGGCAACCCGCGGTGAAAACATCACCGTTATCTTCATCAACAACTGTATCTACGGTATGACCGGCGGTCAGATGGCTCCCACCACCCTTCCGGGTCAGGTAACGACCACCTCTCCCTACGGCAGAAGCCGCAAGATTCAGGGCAGCCCCATCCGCGTCTGCGAAATGCTTTCCACCCTCGACGGCGTTGCTCTCGCTACCCGCGTTGCCGTAGACTGCCCGAAGAACGTTATCGCCGCAAAGAAGGCGATCAAGAAGGCATTCCAGAACCAGATCGACGGCAAGGGATTCTCCATCGTGGAAGTTCTTTCCACCTGCCCGACCAACTGGGGTCTCACGCCCACCGACGCTCTCCAGTGGCTCCGCGACAACATGATGCCTTACTACCCGCTCGGCACCTACAAGGACACCGAAGCGGTTCGTGACGACGCGTAAAGGAGGAAATAA
>SVQN01000016.1 GCA_015065295.1 Oscillospiraceae bacterium | reverse complement strand
CGCGGTGAGCTTCGATGCGAATCATAAAAAACCTCCGGTTTTTTAACTAATAGCGAATAGTGAATAGTGAATAGCTGATTCAACTTTTCGTTCTGTCGGCTGACGGAACGATTTGGTTGAAGCTGGTAACTATTCACTATTCACTTTTAGCTATTAGCTATAATAAAGTCAAAAACCCCCTGCAGATGAGGGAGTTTTAAGCGACATATTGTGGTTGATAACCTTACGCGCGGTTGATCTTACCGGAACGCAGGCAGCGGGAGCATACGCTTACGGTGGTGTGAGTACCGTCAACAACAGCCTTTACCTTGCGGATGTTCGGCTTCCACATTCTATTAGTCTTACGATGGGAATGGGAGTCGTTGTGACCAAAGGTAACGCCCTTTCCGCAGATGCAGCACTTTGCCATTTTAACTATACCTCCGTATATGGAATCTTTAGACAAGTCAACGTTAGTTATTATATCACAGTTGAAGCGAAATTGCAATACCTCTATTGATTTTTATTCGCCAAAAACGTGAAAATTTTGCGGATTTTTTTGTGGAAATTGGTGTGGGAATCCTGTGGAAAAGTGAGAGTGACGAATGGCTAATGGCTAATGGCTAATGGTGAATGACTATGGCTGGATTTTTTGTGATCCGGCTGACGGGCGTTTCTGTGCACACACACTGACCCCAAAATATGCGTACTTCGCGTATTCGTATATTTTGGCAGCTTCACATGAAGTCTGACATAGTCCTTCACCATTCACCATTAGTCCTTAGTCATTATAATTTTTTTACGAACCGTTCGATCCGGTCGAGTGCCTTCGCAATATGCTCGACGGAGTACGCATACGAAATCCGTGCGAAGCCTTCGCCGCAGTCACCAAATGCCGTGCCGGGAACGATCGCCGCCTTTTCTTCCTGAAGAAGCCGTTCGCAGAATTCCTCGGAGCTCAGTCCGAATTTCGAGATGTTCGGGTAGACGTAGAACGCGCCTTCCGGGTCGAAGCAGTCGATGCCGAGGGAGCGCAGTCCTCCGACGATGTAGCGGCGGCGGCGGTTGTATTCCTTCCGCATCATTTCCACGTCGGCGTCCCCGTTCCGCATCGCCTCCACTGCCGCGTACTGGGACGTGGTCGGCGCACACATGATCGCGTACTGATGGATTTTCAGCATCTGCGTCGTGATTTCGGCGGGAGCAAGGGTGTAGCCGAGACGCCAGCCGGTCATGGCGTAGGTCTTCGAGAAGCCGCTGGCGATGATCGTGCGTTCGCGCATTCCGTCAAGGGACGCGATCGAAACGTGGTCACGGCCGTAGGTCAGCTCGCAGTAGATTTCGTCGGACAGAATCATGATGTCCGTGCCGCGCAGGACTTCCGCGATTTCCTCGAGGTCTTCGCGGGTCATGATCGCGCCGGTCGGGTTGTTCGGGTAGGGAAGGACGAGCATCTTTGTCTTCGGCGTGATGACGCTTTTCAGCTCGTCGGCGGTGAGCTTGAACTTGTTTTCCTCTTTGGTGTTGATATAGACCGGTTTGCCGCCCGCCAGTTCGCAGATCGGGCCATAGCAGACGAACGCCGGCTGGGGAATGATGACCTCATCCCCGGGAGCGATGACCGCGCGCATGGCGATGTCGATGGCTTCGCTGCCGCCGACGGTGACGATTACTTCATGTTTCGGATCGTACGTCAGCTGGTAGCGGCGGTTCATGTAGGCGGAAATCTCCTGACGGAGCTCGAGCGTGCCGCTGTTGGACGTGTAGTAGGTCTTGCCGTTTTCGAGGGATTCGATGGCGGCGACGCGGATGTGCCACGGGGTAATGAAGTCCGGCTGACCGACGGTGAGGGCGACAACGCCCTGCATATTTTCGAGGAGGTCGAAGAATTTGCGGATGCCGGAGGGCTTGATTTCCTGTACGGTGGGAGAGAGAATCTTGGAGTAGTCCATTACATCATCATTCCTCTCTCGTCAACCGGAGCCACGCCGTAGACGACACCGTTGTCCTTGTACTTGCGGAGGACAAAGTGGGTCGCGGTGGAAAGAACGCCGTCGATGGGCGCGAGACGTTCGGCAACAAACAGGGCGACTTCGCGCATGGTCTTGCCCTTGATGGAAACGGACAGGTCGTAGCCGCCGGACATGAGGTAGACGGATTCGACTTCCGGATAATTGTAGATTTTCTGCGCCACGCGGTCGTAGCCGTGTTCGCGCTGGGGCGTGATCTTGATTTCGATGATCGCGGAAACGGTTTCCTCTACATCGGTCTTGTCCCAGTCGATGATGGTCTGGTAACCGAGGATTACGCCGGCGTTTTCGTAATCTTCAATCATGGTTTTGATATCGCCGACCTCCTTGTCGAGCATAAGCGCGAGCGATTCGGGAGACAGACGGGCGTCGTTTTCGAGAAGTTTAAGCAGATCGTTCATGTAAAAAACCTCCGGTTTTTTGAGTGAAGAGAGAAAAGAGAAGAGAGAAGAGAAATTGTTGATTTTTACACCCCGCGGGGGTGTAAAAATCTTCCTTTTCTTTTCACTGTTCACTTTTCACTATTCTCTCTTCACTTCTTGATTTTGTCCATAATTTTGTCAATCGACAAACCATACTTTTCCGCAATATCGCGTGCGTAGCTCTTGCCGTCCGGCTTTGCGCGGCGGATCTTGAAGCTGCGGGAGCCTTCCTGGATGGCTGCGACGAGGTTGTCGATTTTTACGCCGCCCTTCGGCTGGCAGGTTTCGTTGATGCGGTCAACGGATGCCGCAAGGTCGTGCAGGTGAGTCGTGAAGATACCGCGGCACTTCACCATGGAGAAGCCCTGCAGGACTTCGGATGCGATGTACGCGCCTTCGTAGGAGCCGGTGGAGGACAGGGCTTCGTCGAGGAGGACAAGGCTGTCTTCGGTGACTTCTTCGAAGATCACGCTCAGACGGGAGCATTCCTCGCCGAGACGGCCTTTGTCGATGGTGTCTTCGCTGCCGGTCGGGAAGTGAGTGAAGATTTCGTCGCAGGGGCTGATGACGCATTCGTCCGCACAGACGGGGAGACCGAGCTGTGCCATGACGAACGCGATGCCGACGGCGCAGGTGATGACGGACTTGCCGCCGCGGTTCGGGCCGGTGATGACGTAGATCATGCCGTCCTTGTCGAACGTGAAGTCGTTCGGGATGACGGGAACGTCGAGCTTCATGGAGACGATGGGGTTGCACAGTCCCTTGGCGGTGAACGCCTTGTCCGCGATGGGGCGGATTTCGGGATGGCAGAGGGGGCATCCCTTTGCCTTGAGCTTGAGGAGAAGCTCGGTTGCCTTGGTGACGAACTCGATTTCCGGCATCAGACGGATCAGAAAGTCGGTGTTTTCCAGAACGTAGTGCTGGATGACCTTCTTCCACGAACGGATGGACTGGCGGAACACGTCGTTGATCGCGCCGTTGAAGGCGTTGGCGAGTGCCATCTGCTGGTTGTCGGACTGTCCCTTCTTGAAGGCGACGAGGGGAGCGATACAGGTGCGTTCGTCGGACTTGAAGTCGAGGCGGAGCATCTTGTCGAGCAGTTCGCCGGACTTGAAGTATTCGTTGTTGATGGAGAGAACGCCCGCACGGTCGGCGCGGAGCTGGGAGTCGAAGTTCACGCCGATGGTCACGCTCTTGATTTCGCGGACGCGGGCGGTCAGTTCCTTGAGCTGCGCGTTGATGTTCTTGTAGTATTCGCTGGCGGTGAGGGCATTGATGCGTTCGGCGAAGCGGCGGAACGCGGTGCTCTTGAACTTCGGCGCGAGCGGGAGCAGGTTGTCGCGGAGATGGTCGAGAAGGGAGGTGTAAAGCTCGACTTCTGTAATGCTGTAGAGGTAGGATTCGTTGGAAGCGGCGGAATCGCTGCCCATGCGGCGAAGCTCGGTGATGTCGTTGAGGAAGGGGATCATCTTCAGAAGAATCTGGGTCAGTTCGGGATTGCCCGTCATATCCTCGAAGGTGTCCTGGCGGTAGAGGATGACTTCGGGGTCGCAGGTATAGAAGCTGCCGAAGTCGCAGGATTTGAGGTCCATGAGGAAGTAGAGTTCGAGCTGTTCCGCAGTGATCTGGGACAGGCGTGCGACTTCCTCGCCGAGAGAATGACGCCGGAGACTGTCCGCGTCGGGATAGAGAAGACTGATATCCGATGTATCAATGATTTCGTTGGTTTTTTCAGCCATATAAAAACTCCGTGTATAGAGAGAATTAGCATTATCTTACCTATTATACTATAGAAAATGGAAAAGAACAAGAGAAAAATTATGAATAATTTATATTAACGTGAGTTCGGGGGATTTCTTTATGATACAGCTTCACGTTGTCATTCCGAGGACTTATCACGAACAATTATAACTGAAGTTCTTGTCCGAGGAATCTTTGCACTCTCCTGTATCAGCCGTAGGAAATGTCCGTGGTCGTGTTGAAATTTCGACTTCAGAGGTTAACGAACGCCTATAATGAACGGTCTGCACAAATAAAAAAACAGCAAATTGTACGTTATAACAAAGTTGAACCTCTGAAGCTGAGTAGGAGAGTGATACACGGACATCCGCTACGGTTGACACAGGGGAGTGCGAAGATTCCTCGGACAAGAACTTCAGCTATAATTGTTCGTGATAAGTCCTCGGAATGACAACGTGAAGCGGAAAGGGATGGAATTCTATCGAACTTCCGTTGGTTATCAGTTCTTTACTCTTAGTTCTTGTCTATCTCTTGACAAATCCGTTTCGATATAGTATCATTATCCTGTAATTTTATGAAAATTCCACAGGAATTCCGAATATGACAAGCCATAACCGCGCTCTTTTTCCGTCCACCGGCACCATGGTCGGCTACCGCAACGGCTACGACTACCGCCGCGCTCTGCGGGAGTTCGTCCGTCTCCGCGAAGCCGGGTTCTGTGACGGCGTGGAGCTGATGATGCTCCAGTTCTATTATGACAAACTCGAAACCGTCGCGGATGCCGTGAACGCTTCCGGACTGGTTTCTCCCGATTCCGTGATCCACTGCGAAAAGGAGGTCGGCACGATGATTTCCGACGCAGGCGTGCTGAACGCCGACGGAAAGTCCGACGAAGCCGACGCTCTCTGGCAGAACGCCTTCGCCCTGTACCGCGAAAACTGCCGCATGGCGGAGCTGACCGGACTGCACCGGATGGTTCTCCACCTCTGGGGCGGACGTGCGTCCGACGGTCATGTGGATTACAATGCCTCCAAGCTCGCGCTGCTGTCCGAAACGGCGGCGGAGTCCGGCGTGCGCCTGCTGATCGAGAATATTCCGTCCAGCCACGGCGATCCTCTGTCGAACTGGCGGAGTTTATTCCCGCTTCCGGCGAATACCGCGCTGATTTTCGATACCCGCTTCGGCAAGCTCCACGAACAGACCCGCGAAACGCTCACCGATCCGCTGACTGCGCCGTGCATCGAACACGTCCACATCAGTGATTTCGGCGGAACCTACCGGGATTTTGCCGCGCTCCGTCCGATTCTGCATCCCGGCGAGGGAACGATCGACTTTGCGGACGTTGCGGGACTTCTCGACGGCATGGGATATGCCGGAACGGTCACGCTTGAATCCCCCGTGATGCTCGACGGCGGGGAATACGACATCGCCAAGCTGGAGAACACGCTGAATTATCTGAAGCAAATCCTCTGAGGACCCGTTTCGTATTTCTAAGGGTGACACCTCATCCGGCACTTCGTGCCACCTTCCCCTCGAGGGGAAGGCTTGGAAAGTGCAAATTCATCCGTCAGCCGATAGAAGTTTTCTCTATTTTTGGCTTCCCCTTGAGGGGAAGCTGGCGCGTAGCGACTGATGAGGTGTCACCTTTAAAGATACTCAACGGCTTCTGAAAATAACATATAAAGGAGATCACACAATGAAAACCTTCATGGGAAAAAATTTCCTGCTGTCCACCGAGACTGCGAAAATTCTGTACCACACCTACGCGGCAGAACTTCCGATCATTGACTATCACTGCCATGTTCCCCCGCGCGACATCGCCGAGGACAAGCAGTATTCCAACATTACCGAACTCTGGCTTTCCGGCGACCACTACAAATGGCGCGCTATGAGAAGCTGCGGCGTTGCGGAAAAGTTCATCACCGGCGACGCGTCCGATTACGAAAAGTTCAAGGCGTACGCGACTGTGATGCCGTCCCTCATCGGCAATCCGCTGTACCACTGGACGCACCTCGAACTCCAGCGTTACTTCGACTGCGATCTCATCCTCTCCGAACAGACCGCCGACGAAGTCTGGAAGATCACGTCCGAAAAGCTCGCCGATCCGTCCATGAGCGTCCGCAACCTCATCCGCCAGTCGAACGTGGAAATCGTCTGCACGACCGACGACCCCGCCGACACCCTCGAATATCACAAGATTCTCGCGGAAGATAAGTCGTTTGACGTGCAGGTTCTTCCCGCATTCCGTCCCGACAAGTGCTTCAACATCAACAAGCCCGGTCTCGCGGATTACTACAAGAAGCTCGGCGCGGCATCCGGCGTGGACATCACCGACGTTGCCAGCCTCAAGGAAGCTCTCGGCAAGCGGATTGAATTCTTCGCGGACATGGGCTGCCGTACCGCCGACCACGGTCTCGACGAATTCCCGATGTACGTCAAGCCGAACGAATACGCGGCGAACAAGGCTCTCGAATGTGCAATTGCCTCCGACGGCAGGGACGTTACCGCCGAAATGCTGTGCGCGTTCAAGTGCGAAATGCTCCTCTGGCTCGCGGGCGAATACGCGAAGCACGGCTGGGTCATGCAGATTCACGCCGGCGTTTACCGCAATGCCAACGACCGCATGATGAAGCAGCTCGGCCCCGACAGCGGATTCGATACCATCGGATATACGAATGTCGAAGGTATTCTCCAGCTCATGAACGCGATGGAAAACCGTGATGCGCTTCCCAGAACGATCCTGTATTCGATCGACCCGTCCGCGAACGCATCTATCGGCGCGGCACTCGGCTGCTTCCAGACCTCGGAAGACGGCTATCCGAAGGTGATGCAGGGCTCCGCATGGTGGTTCAACGACACGATGGACGGCATGAAGGCGCAGATGAAGCAGCTCGCCAACCTGTCGGCGTTCGGCAAGTTCAACGGTATGCTGACCGACTCCCGCAGCTTCACGTCGTACCCGCGCCACGAATACTTCCGCCGGATTCTGTGCGCCCTGATCGGCGAATGGGTGGAAGACGGTCTGTACCCGTTCGATCCCGAAGCACTGGCGACGCTCGTCTGCGATATCTGCTATAATAATACGAAGAATTTCTTCCGGTTTAAGGTATAAAAAAATTCAAGGGAGTTCGCAGCTTCCGTAAAGCGAATAATATTTGCCTCCCTCTTTGAGGGAATGATGTCAACTTAACGAGAAAAACACAAGTTTGATAGAAAGTTTATAAATTTCAGCCCAACATTGTCATTCCGAGGACTTATCTCTTGAAACTATAGCTTCAGTTCTTGTCCGAGGAATCTTTGCACTCCCCTATTCAGCCGTCCGGAAAGTCCGTGGTTATCTTGAATTTTCGGCTTCAGAGGTTGACGAACACCTATAACGAACAATCTGCACAAATAAAGAAACTTCTAATCATACATTATGACAAAGTTAAACCTCTGTAGCTGAGTAGAAGAGAATACCACAGACAACTCTTACGGCTGAATAGGGGAGTGCAAAGATTCCTCGGACAAGAACTGAAGCTATAGTTTCAAGAGATAAGTCCTCGGAATGACAATGTTGGGCTGAAAGGTAGAGATATCTCTCGGAATGACAATGTGAAGCCGAAAGGCATAGAAATCTGTCTGTTTTTCGGATTTACTCATTTTTTCTTAAGTTGACTGCATTGCCTCGAAGAGGGAGGAAAATGTCGTTTGTTTTACCGATACGGCAGATTCATTTTTAATTATATTATTATGACGTTTAAACAAAAATTTATCGGCGACCGCGCGTTTTACCGTACCCTGTTTGTGCTGGTTCTGCCGCTTATTATCCAGCAGGGGATCACCAATTTCGTCAGTCTTCTCGACAACCTCATGGTCGGCGGACTCGGAACCCACCCGATGAGCGGCGTTTCCATCGTCAACCAGATCATTTTCGTCTTCAACCTCACCATTTTCGGCGGGCTTTCCGGCGCGTCGATCTTCGGGACGCAGTTCTTCGGCGTCGGCGACTGGAAGGGGATGCGCGACACGTTCCGCTTCAAGATGCTCTTCTCGATCATCGTGTCGGTTCTCGCCATTGTCATTTTTTCCCTGTTCGCCGAACCGCTTCTCATGATCTTCCTCGAAAATGAGACGAACACCGCCGAGGACATCGCGCGGACGCTCGAAGCGGCAAAACGCTACTTCGCCATCGCGCTGTGGGGGCTGGTTCCCTTTGCCATCGTGCAGGTGTATGCCGGAACGCTCCGCGAAACCGGCGAGACGGTCACGCCCATGGTCGGCGGGGTCATCGCCATTTTCGTCAACCTGACGTTCAACTACCTCCTGATTTACGGGAAGTTCGGATTCCCGGAAATGGGTGTGGCGGGTGCCGCGCTTGCAACGGTCATGTCGCGCTTTGTCGAACTGTTTTATGTGGTGTTCCTGACCCACAAGCGGCATGAAAAATTCCGGTTTATCGAAGGCGCGTACCGCAGCGCACGGATTCCGGCGGCACTGGTGAAGAAAATTGCCGTCACCGGAACGCCGCTGATGCTGAACGAAGTCCTCTGGTCGCTCGGCCAGACGTTCATCAACAGCAACTACGCCTCCCGCGGGATCATCGTGATTGCCGCGACCAACATTTCCGGCACGGCGTGGAACCTGTTCTGCGTCATCATGTTTGCGATGGGGACGGCGGTGTCCATCCTCGTCGGGCAGAAGCTCGGCGCGGGCGACACGAAGGGTGCGGTCGATGTGGACAACAAGCTGTTGTTCTTTACGTTTGTCTCGCACATTCTGATCGGGCTGATTATCATTCTTGCCGCGCCGTTCATTCCTCAGATGTACAACGTCGAAGAGGAAGTACGCGCGCTGGCATCGAAATGCCTGATGGTGATGGGCGGATCGCTGCCGATTCACGCGCTGATCCACTGCATCTACTTCACGGTGCGCTCGGGCGGCAAAACGGTTATCACATTCCTGTTCGACTGCGTGTATACCTGGGTTGTTCCGGCGATGCTGTCGATGGCCCTCTGCCGGTTCACGTCCCTGCCGATCATCACGATCTACCTGATTGTGCAGTTTTCGGATATCATCAAGCTGTTCATCGGTATTCCGATGGTCAAGTCGGGCTTCTGGATCAAGTGCGTGATTGAGGATGTGAAGGAGAAATAAACGACGTGAGTTCGATGGATATCTGCATCAACAACTTCACCCGTAGGGAGCGGTGCCCTCGCCGCTCCGTTGAACGATTTAGATAAACAAATTGTCTGTGAATAGAAGTGCAGGATTTGGTTTATCAAATTTTGTATAACCAAAACGTTCGACGGAGCGGCGGGGGCACCGCTCCCTACGGGTTCAGCCGTCAATATGGAATACCGTCGAACTCAAGTTAAACGAATAAAAAATTTTGGGGAACCTCATGGAGGTTCCCCTGTTTTTATGAGATTTCGCTTATTTTGCAGCCGGATACTCGTTGCAGAGCAGATACTCCGGTGCCTCGTCTTCGTCGATGGCGGAGAAACGGCCGCACGGTTCGTAGAAACGGTTGTCGTTTGCGTCGTCGTTCACCATCGAGACTTCGCCGACCATTGCGGTGCCGCCGTCGCCCCAGAAGCTGTGGTAGAGGTAACGCTGCATCGTGATCGATTCGCCCGGCTTCACCTTGACGATGCTTCCCGCCGGGTACATCTTCGTGATGCCGTCCATCGTCACCGGAACCGGCGCGTCCGACAGGTTTTCGTTTTCGTCCGCGAGGTACACCTGTACCGCGAGGTCTGCGCCGCCGCGGTTGATGATGTCTTCCATCTTATTCCAGTGGAAGTGCATCGGCGTGACCTGACCATCGCGCACCATCATGATTTTTTCGGCGTAGGTCTTGCTGTCCGGGTCGCCGAGCTTGCCGTTCCGCATGGTCACAAGCTGAAGACCGACCTTCATGAAGTCGCCCGAACCGAAGTCGGTGATGTCCCAGCCGAGCATCCGTTCGCGGATTTCGTCGTATTCGTGGCCGAGGTCCGCCCATTCGTCCGCACGGATCGCGCAGAACGGCGGCACCTTGAAGGAAATTTTATCCAGTTCTTCGCGGAATTCGCGGATGTACTGGTTCACTTCCGAACGTTTCATAAAAATAAATTTTTGACTAAGGACTAATGGTTAATGGTGAATGACTATGGCTTCCCGCTTGTCAGGCTGACAGACGGTAAGTTTGGACATAGTCCTTAACCATTCACCATTAGTCCTTAGTCACATTACTCCTTTCAATAATCAATAACAACCATCGCGTGGAGGTCGAGCTTGTCGATTGTGTAGGACAGGACGCCGTTTTCGCAGGTATAGGCAATGTCCTTGTTTTCCGGTGCGAGGTAGACGCGCTTCGGCTGCTTGTCCAGCTTGATGGCTACGTCAATGTTGTACAGCGGGATGATGTCTTCGATGATTTCCACTCCGCTGCCGCGGCGGACGGGAGACGCGTACAGAACGTGGTTCACGAGACGGTGTTCGCCGGTCTGATCCATGAGCGTGACGACGCCCTGTGCCGGAAGATTCGTCGTCAGGATCTTTGCCTCGCCGAGAAGGGTGTCGATGACGTGGGTCACAAGCAGCTTCGGAATCAGGCTGCCCATCTTTGCGTATTCCGTGAACAGCTTCGCGGAGATGTACGCGCCGTCTGCACCGATTGTGGCTGCCGGGTAGGTCTTGGACTTGTCGTTCGGGGTATGCTGGTGCGACGAGAAGTGGAACGTCGTCCGGTTGAAGTACGGATTTTCGCGGGTGATGACCACGTCCGCACCGTCCGCCGCTTCGATGTCGTAGGCGTTGTTGTAGATGACGAACGCCGTATTGCCGAGGCAGGGAAGGTCAAACTGCGGACGGAAGTAAACCGGCTTGAACGCGGATGCGCCGAGGTATTTGCAGCCGAAATCGAGAACGAACGCATCTTCATTGACGGACAGACCGCTTTCGCCCGTTGCGAGGACTTTGCCGCCCTTCGCGGTGAACGCCCTGATCTTGTCGGTCAGATAGCTGTCGAGCTTTGCGGTATCGGGGAGAATCAGGAGTTTGTATTTGTCAAGCGGTTCTTCGGTGTCGATCACGTCGAAGAGGTATTTGCCTTCGAGAAGGATGCGTACGGCACCCGCGTCGGCATCCGCACCGCCGTGATGGAGGATTTTGCCGCTTGCGTAATAGTTGGAGATCGCTTCTTCGGAGAGAACGGCGATGTCCGCCACGGAGGTCACGCCGTCGAGCCACGGTTCGCGTTCTTCGACTTCGGCGTACGCCGCGCCGATGAGGGCGTAGGTCGCTTCGTCCATGTGTCCGTCGGGGTGCATCTGGTCGCCGATGGAGCATTTCGCGCCGGACGCGGTGCAGAGGGCTTCTTCATAGCGGAGAGCGTTCGGATGCTTGTAGCCGCCGAATTCGCCCCATGTGGTGTGGAATTTGCCGGTCATGCCGAGGAAATCCTTGCCGAGGGTGCGGGAATACGCGGCGGAGAGAGGGAAGTGGTCGTAGCCCCAGCCGCCGGTCGGGAGAGATTCAAGTTCGAGATGGGTGTCCACGTCGGCGAGGTCACGGCGGCCGCGGCGGATGTGACCGCTGTTGTGGAAGACGGGCAGACCGGGCTTGATGCGGTCAACGGCTTCGCGGATTTTCGTCGTGTAGTTCTTGTAGATGCGTTCGCCGAGTTCGCGGACGTTCGCGTCGTCGTAGGGGTCCTTGCCTTCGTCGAGAAGGGTCTTGATGCAGTTCTGGCACCAGCACATCCGCACGCCGACGATGTCGAGGAAGATGCCGTCGCAGTCGTAATTGCGGACAACTTCTTCGACCTGCTTGATGAGGTAGTCGAGGTAGGGGGTGTTCATGCAGAATTCGTGGTAGCCGGGAGCGGTCCAGTCGATGCGGTCGTCCTTGCCGCGGCGGAGCCATTCGGGATGACGGCGGGTCATCTTTTCGTCGAGGCCTGCGGAGAGGTAGACGGGGGTCTTCACGCCGATTTCGTGGGCGGCTTCGATCTGCGCGCCGAGGAGGTCGAAATCAAGACCGGGGTGAATCTCGTTGGCTTCGCTGGGATGGTACGCCCAGCCGTGGTGGCACTTCGAGAAGACGGTGATGGAGTTCACATGACCGAGTTTGAGCGCGGACTGGAACTGTTCCTTGGAGAAGCGGCTGCCGATGCCGGGAATCTTCTCGCTGGTGTGGAAGTCGAGATGGATTTGGCGAAAGTTCATAGGATATCTCCGTTCTTTGAATTTGTGATATAGAAATTTTATCATGGGTGAACGGAAAAATCAAGAGGGAAAGGCTAAGAACTAAGGGTGAATGGTGAATGACTGGGTTAAATTTTATGTAGTCCGGCTGACAGAGGGGATGATTAGTCATTCACCATTAGCCATTAGCCATTAGTTCCTTCAGGTTTGTGTTTTTCCATACCGAAAGCCTCGGCAGGGCGTACAGGGATTCCGGATTGCCTTTTTCGATCACGGCAACGCCCGCGTCGCAGGTGACGGTGACGAGTACGCCGAGATGATGCAGAATCTGTTCGGATTCTGTCGAATATACGCCGTGAGGATAGACGAGGACGGTCGGTATCTGCGGGAAACGTCCGGCGTAACAGCCGCACATCCGGCGGTAATCGTCGGTGAGAAGCTGTTCGTATGAGCCGAGTTCCGGCGCGAAGGTGAGCGTGCGGTCGTGCAGAGCGTAGGTGTGGGAGATAATTTCGACATTTGAAGGAATATCGCCGTCCAGAGAAAAATGACTGCCGCTCCCGGATAAACTGCCGATGACGGCGCAGGAGAGGGTCATGCCGTGACGGGCGGCGGCAGGTGCGGCGAGCGTGAGGACGTTCGTGTAGCCGTCGTCGGCGGTAATCACGACCGGACGTTCGGGGAGATCGCCGTCGAAATAGACGAAATTGATGAGGTCGGCGAAGGTGACGGAGGTATACCCGGCATCGGCGAGGGCGGACAGATGCCCGTCGAACAGGGACAGCGGGACGGTGAAGGCGTTGTCGGGGGCGGAATCGGCGGAGATATCGTGATACATGAGGATGGGGACGGAACGTATGTCAGCGGAAGCGGTGCCGCAGGAGGAAAACAGGAGCAGAAGCAGGAGAAACACGGGAAGAAAACGGGTCAAGGCAGGCTCCTTTCGGGAGAAGGGTTGGTATAATATACTACGTCCCCTCCCGGAAAATTCTTACCAATCGAACGACAAAAAATCACCGCCATACTTGCGTACAACGGTGATTCCTCAAATATAAACTTAACGTGAGTTCGATGGATATCTGCAATGACAGCTTCACTTGTAGGGAGCGGCGCCCTCGTCGCTCCATCGAACGATTTGAATGTACAAAATTTGATAGAACGAGACTATAAATTCCATATACAGACATTTTGTTTATCGAAATCGTTTGATGGAGCGACGGGGGCGCCGCTCCCTACGGGTTCAGTTGTCAATATGGAATACCATCGAACGCACATTAAACTTAATTATTCATTATTCATTTCTTCCTCGTCATCCACAGCGCGACTGCCGCAGCCGTAACGCCGCCGGTGAGCTTGCCGACTAACGTCGGCAGAACGAGCGTCGCGTCCATCGCACTCGAGAACGCCAGATGGTCGCCGAGCAGATACCCCGCGCTCACGAGAAACGCGAAGTTCAGTACCTTCCCGCGTTCGTCCATGTCCTTGATTAAGCCGAACGTCGGGACGGCATTCGCCATGCTTGTGACCAGTCCGAGCGTGGATTTGTCGTTGATGCCGAGCAGACGTCCCGCTTTCTCAAACGGCTTCTTCAGCAGCTTCGACACAATCGTGACCATGACGTACGCCCCCGGAAGGACGAGGATGATGGAAACCAGAACCTCCATGGCATCGTACACCGAGCCGAGACCCGGGATGATCGTGATGCCCGTCAGTGCCTCCGCGATGGCGACCGTCGCCGCCGCTGTTGCCGCAATGCCGATGACTTTGCCGAAAATCAGGAAAACTCTGGTAATCACATCGGGCAGGAGTCCGAGGAACACGCAGATGATGACGGAGATCAGGAGAACCGGCACGAGATTTTTCAGGAGGAAGCCGAGGTCATAGCCTGCGGTCAGACCACCGAAGAAGCACCCGACCGGGATGGTGATGAACCCGCAGAGGATGCCCTTGGACATCGCGGGGCGGTCGGCCTTGTCGATGATGCCGAGGGAGACGGGGATGTTGAAGACGATTGCCGCGCCCATCATGCTGGCGAGAATCATCCCGGACAGACCGGCGGCCTGCGGATCGGCGGCAAGTTCGCACGCGAGAGGGTAGCCGCCCATGTCGCACGCCAGAAGCGCACCGGCAAACATGGCGGGGTCAATGCCGACCGCCTGACAGACGGGCGTGACGACGGGGGAGAGGTAGGTGCTGATGAGGGGAACGAGGACGAGAACGCCGGTCATCGTGGGGGCAATGGAGCCGAACGCGGCGAATCCTTCGAGAAACTGGGTACCGAGGGAGAAGCGGTTCCCGAAGATGTGGTCAAGCGCGCCGAGAATCATGCAGACGACCATGAGGTCGATGATGATCTGGCTGGGGGTGAGGTGGGACATGGGGAGCTCCTTGGGGAAGGGATGTAGGATTTGCTGATATTATAGCATGGATAAGGGGAAAAGAGAAGAGGGAAAAGAGAAAAGAGAAGAGAAATTGTTGATTTTTACACCCCGCAGGGGTGCAAAAATCTTCCTTTTCTTTTCACTCTTCTCTCTTCACTGTTCACTTTTCTCTTCCCAATTTATATCCGCAGCCGCCGCACCGCTTCCGTCCGAGGACATTGCTGTGTCCGCAGTTCGGGCAGTAGACGTCGTGGACATCGTCGAAGTTGCAGTTCACCGGGTAGCGGAACGCCGACAGCTTCAGAACATGGTCGCCCACGTCAAACGACAGCATTTCCTTTTCCTTGAATTCCAGTTTTTCCGATGCGCCGCCTTTCGGTCGGAGGTAGACGATCCGGTAGGTCATCACGCGGGTGCGTTTTCCGGTTTTCGCGGAGGAGATTTCCGTCCGTTCGACAACTTTGATTTCCGCCACTTCCGCGTAATACGTTTTTCCGAGAAAGATTTCGTACTTCTTCATCGGCCAGAACGGGATCACCAGCAGGATCGTGAAGAAAATCGCCGACGGCGACAGCATTTCCCGTCCGCTCGACTTCGACCACAGGTACCACAGAAGCACGTCCACGGCCATCCACGCGAGAATGAAGATTACCGTATGTACAATTTTCGCCCGGTTCAGCTCGCGCAGACGTTCCTCCGTCCGCTTCGACAGCGTTTCCCGCTTGATCTCCGGCTTCCATTCCGGCTGGGTGTTCGATACGCCGCCGCGTCCTTCCGCTTCCAGACGGGCTTTGCGCTCCTCATACCGTGCGGCGGAGGCATCTTCTTTTTCCTTTTTCTCGACTTCGCGGATGCGGCGGTAAAACCCGGCAATATACGCCGCGCCGCAGGAGAGGGCCAAAAACGCGAGGTAAATCCCGATCGCCGCCCAGACGTATTCCATCCCGAAATCGAACGCATCCTCGATGAAAATGGTATTTTCTCCCTTTCCGAGGAACCGCGCGATGTACTGGACAGGGGATGCGATCACGAGGTACGCCATCGACAGGTCGGCGAGGATGACGCAGTGCAGACCGTGAACGGCGAGGGCAAGTCCGACGGTTGCAAGGGGCGTGAGGATGCCGATGTGACGCGGCTGACCGTAGCCGACGCGGTACTGTGCGGCGCGCGAACCGACGGCCATGGTGACGGCAAACGAGCAGATCACGCAGACCGTCATGGCGAGGATGGCGTAGAACAGCCAGACGGTCTGCTGTTCCGCCTGCGAGTAGCCCTGTGCGTCGAGGGATGCGGTGACGGGCAGGGACGTGATCCAGCCGACGAGGAGGATGACGACGTTGGAGATGGTGCCGACGACCGTGACGGCGCAGAAAATGAGCAGGGCATTGACGAGGATTTCGCGGAGCGTGATAAGGCGGGGGGATTTGGATTTCATGGGAAAGTCTCCTTTCTGCGGTGTGATAGGTTCATGTGACTGCATTTGGTTGTGGTTAAATTATAACACAGAATGGAGTAGCTGTCAATGGGGGCAGGACAGAAATAGGAAGAGCGCGGTACGCATATACACATGTACACATCGTTTTCACTTCCCGTCGTTTTTTCACACTTTCCGGAGAAGTTCACATTTTTATTTTTACTTGTTATTTTAACGTGAGTTCGACGGTATTCCATATTGACGGCTGAACCCGTAGGGAGCGGTGCCCTCGCCGCTCCGTCGAACGTTTGGGTTATCCAAAATTTGATAAATCAAATCCTGCACTTCTATTCACAGACAATTTGTTTATCTAAATCGTTCAATGGAGCGGCGAGGGCACCGCTCCCTACGGGTGAAGTTGTTGATGCAGATATCCATCGAACTCACGTTATTTTATAAATAAGAAAATATAAAAACAAATAGATATTCTCCCCCCTTCCTCCAAACGTTGTCATTCCGAGGGATATCTCTACCCTTCCACTTCACACTGTCATTCCGAGGGATATCTCTCCCCTTCCACTTCACGTTGTCATTCCGAGGACTTATCTCTTGAAGTTTAAGCTGTAGTTCTTGTCCGAGGAATCTTCGCACGCCACTGTGTCAGCCGTAAGGGATGTCCGTGTATCGCTTTCCTACTCAGCTTCAGAGGTTCAACTTTGTTATAACGTATAATCTGCTGTTCCTATATTTGTGCAGACTGTTTGTTATAGCCGTTCGTAAACCTCTGAAGTCGAAATTTTAAGATAACCACAGACATCCACTACGGCTGACACAGTGGAGTGCGAAGATTCCTCGGACAAGAACGGAAGCTATAATTTATAGAGATAAGTCCTCGGAATGACAAAGTGAAGTGGAAGGGGAGAGAATATCTATTTGTTTTTCATATTTCCTCATTCCTAAAATAACAGGAAGAATAAAAAAATGTGAACTTCTCCGGAAAGTGTGAAAAAACGACGGGAAGTGAAAACGATGTGTACATGTGTATATGCGTACGCGGTTCCGCCGCCGATATTGCTCTTGACAAATCCCTTCAAATATATTACAATATCTCTGTAAAATCACCATCCGAAAGGGATTCTTCAATGTCTACCGAAAAGAAACATCTTCACTTTATTTCCCATACCCACTGGGACCGCGAGTGGTATATGCCCTTTGAGGCGCACCGCTTCAAGCTCGTCGAATTCTTCGACCGCCTGCTGAATACCCTCGACACCGACCCCTCCTTCAAGAGCTTCCACCTCGACGGTCAGGCCGTCGTGATCGAGGACTACCTCGCCGTTCGTCCCCAGATGCGCGGAAAGATCGAAAAATACATCGCCGAAGGACGGCTCGTCTCCGGTCCGTGGTACATCCTTCAGGACGAATACCTCGTGGACGGCGAATCCAACGTCCGCAATATGCTCGTCGGCAAGCAGGTCGCTGCCGAATACGGCAAGGTCTCCGACATCGGCTACTTCCCGGACGCGTTCGGCAACATCAGCCAGGCTCCCCAGATTCTCCGCGGCTTCGGCATCGACTGCGTTGCCTTCGGACGCGGCGTTTCCGAGCGTCACGGCGACCGTCTCGACACCGGCGAAGAAAATTACGGCAAGGCGCGCTCCGAAATCATCTGGCGTTCCCCCGACGGCTCCGAAGTCAACGGCGCGGTCTTCCTCGACTGGTACAGCAACGGCAACGAAATCCCCGCCGATCCCGAAAAGGCGGCTGCCAAGATCAAGGCGTGCGCGGATTCCATCGCCGCAAAGTCCACCACCCCGCATCTGCTTCTCATGAACGGCTGCGACCATCAGCCCGCGCAGATCGACATCGGTCAGATCATCGACAAGCTGAACGCGGACGGCTATCCGGATGAACTCATCCACTCCAATTTCCGCGACTACTTTGACGCAATCCTCCCCTACCGCGACAATTTCGGCATTTTCGTCGGCGAACTCGACGGCGAATACAGCGACGGCTGGTGGACGCTCGCCAATACCGCATCTTCCAGAATTTATCTTAAGCAGTACAACCGCGAATGCGAAAACCTCCTCGAAAAGAAGGCGGAACCGCTGTCCGTTCTGGCGGCACTCTACGGAAACAAGCCCGCCGACCGCGATTATCTCAAGTTCCTCTGGAAGAATCTGTTAAAGAATCACCCGCACGACTCCATCTGCGGCTGCTCCCTCGACGACGTTCACTCCGAAATGGTGACGAGATTCAAGAAGGTTCTCGCGTCCGGCGGCGAACTCGTGAAGGAAGAAGCGGCGGCGTTCATGGCGAATGTCAACACCGAATCGGCCGGCACGAAGTACGCCGTGACCGTGTTCAATCCCACGGCGCACACGTCGTCCGAAGCCGTTACCGTGAAGCTCGACCTCCCCGAAGACACGACCGTCACGGCGGCGGACATTGCTGTCGTTGATGGCGGAACCGTTCTCCCGGCAGACATCCGCGACTGCGGCGTGGTCTGGGACTACATCCTCCCGAAGGATGCGTTCCGCGTACCGTTCAACGTTCACCGGTTTGAACTGACCTTCCGTGCGGCAGACGTTCCGGCGGCAGGCTGGAAGACCTTCGGCGTTGCCATTGACGGCGCGAAGGAAGCGGCGACCGACCTCACCGTTTCCAAAACGGGCATGGCAAACAAGAGACTCCGCGTGAAGTTCAGCCGTGACGGTTCCGCCGTTGTGACCGACCGGAAGACCGGCGCGGTTTACACCACCGGCATTTTCGTGGACAGCGGCGACGCGGGCAACGAATACAACTACCGCGAAACGAAAGACCTCCTGCGCGTGACCACCGAAGGCACCCGTGCAAAGGTCGAACTGGTGTCCGCGAGTGCGGCATCCGCGACCTTCAAGGCGACGCACACGATGAAGATTCCGTCCGGCGTGGACTTTGCGACCCGTACCCGCACCGGCGAATGCGAAATGACGATCGAAGCGTACTTCACCCTCCGCGAAGGCGCACGCCGTCTGGACATGAAGACGGTCATCCACAACAATGCGGACAACCATCGTGTGGTTGTTCTGACAAAACATGGCATCCAGTCCGATCTGCTGATGGCGGAAGGCCAGTTCAACATGGTGGAACGTGAAATCACGCCGTGGGAAGGCTGGAAGAACCCGAACAAGCCGGGCAAGATGACGAACTTCTTCGGCGTGGAAGACGACAAGTGCGGCGTATTCATGGCGGGACGCGGTCTGAACGAATACGAAGTCCTGCGCGACGACGGCCACACACTGTCCCTGACGATCCACCGCGGCACGCACGAGCTGGGCGACTGGGGCGACTTCCCGACCCCGGAAGCGCAGTGCAAGGGCGTACTCACGGTCGAATACGCACTCGTCCCCTACAGCATGACAAGCCGTGATGACCGTAATACGGCAATTGACGAAGGCTATTCCTTCGGCTGCTACGCACCGATGGCAGTCTGCGCCCCGGCACACGGCGGCACGGTTCCCGCGACGGACGCACTGGTCGGCATCAGCGGCCGCGGCTTTGTCCTGAGCGCGCTGAAGATGAGCGACTTCCGCGACACGGTGATCCTCCGCGTCTTCAACCCGAACGCGAAGTCCGCGAAGATGAAGCTCGACCTCACCGGCAAGTTCGGCGCGGCGTACGCGGTCAACCTGAACGAAGACCGTCAGAAGAAGCTCCTCGTCCGCGAAGGCAAGTGCAGCGTGGACGTTCCGGCGAAGACGATCGTGACGGTGGAACTGGTTCCGGCTGAATGAGGAATGTAAAAAAATCATAAATACCCTGTAATAACGTGAGTTCGATGGATATCTGCATCAACAACTTCACCCGTAGGGAGCGGTGCCCTCGCCGCTCCGTTAAACGATTTAGATAAACAAATTGTCTGTGAATAGAAGTGCAGGATTTGGTTTATCAAATTTTGTATAACCCAAACGTTCGACGGAGCGGCGAGGGCACCGCTCCCTACGGGTTCAGCCGTCAATATGGAATACCGTCGAACTCACGTTAATACCAGAAAAATAAGCGATAATAAAAAATCCACACGCCATAAAGACGTGTGGATAAATTTTTTATAGACTTACATTACCTGAACAGAGTAGTTCGGGGCTTCCTTGGTGATGGAGATGTCGTGCGGGTGGGATTCGCGGAGACCGTTGCCGGACATCTTCACGAACTTGCCGGTGCGCTTGAGGTCTTCGATGGTTGCCGCACCGCAGTAGCCCATGCCGGCACGGAGACCGCCCATCAGCTGGAATACGGTGTCTGCCAGAGGTCCCTTGTAGGGAACACGTCCTTCAACCCCTTCCGGAACGAGCTTGCGCGCGTTTTCCTGGAAGTAACGATCCTTGGAACCCTTTTCCATAGCGGCGAGAGAGCCCATGCCGCGGTATACCTTGAACTTACGTCCCTGATAGATTTCGGATTCTCCGGGGCTTTCTTCGCATCCCGCGAGAAGGGAACCGACCATGATGACGTTTGCGCCCGCTGCGATTGCCTTCGGAAGGTCGCCGCTGTACTTGATGCCGCCGTCCGCGATTACCGGGATGTCGTTTTCCATAGCAACGGAGTATGCGTTCATAACGGCGGTGATCTGCGGTACGCCGATACCTGCTACTACACGCGTCGTGCAGATGGAACCGGGGCCGATACCGACCTTGATCGCGTCAGCACCTGCGGAAATCAGGTCGCGTGCCGCTTCGCTGGTTGCGATGTTGCCGGCGATGAGCTGGCATTCCGGGAACGCTTCCTTGACCTTGGCGATGCAGTTGAGGATGTTTCTGGAGTGACCGTGAGCGGAGTCGAGAACGAGGAAGTCCGCGCCTGCTGCGAGAAGTGCGCCCGCACGGTCGGTAACGTCCGCGGTAACGCCGATGGCCGCGCCGCAGAGAAGACGACCCTTTTCGTCCTTTGCTGCGTTCGGATAGCGTTCTGCCTTTTCGATGTCCTTGATGGTAATCAGACCGCGGAGCTTGCCTTCGCCGTCCACGATCGGGAGCTTTTCAACCTTGTGGTGACGGAGAATTTCACGCGCTTCTTCGAGAGTCGTGCCGACCGGAACCGTGATGAGGTTTTCCTTGGTCATAACGCCGTCGATCTTGACGTTGAAGTCATCCATGAAGCGGAGGTCACGGTTGGTGATGATGCCGACGAGGTGGCCGTCGTAGTCGCAGATCGGCACACCGGAAATCTTGTACTTGCCCATGAGCTGGTCAGCTTCATAGACGTAGTTGTCGGGATGCAGGAAGAAAGGATTGGTAATAACGCCGTTTTCGCTTCTCTTTACTCTTTCAACCTGGTCGCACTGCATTTCGATGGGCATATTCTTGTGGATAACGCCTGCGCCGCCTTCACGAGCCATCGCAATTGCGAGAGCCGATTCGGTAACGGTGTCCATAGCCGCGCTCATAAGCGGGATGTTAAGTGTGATTTTCTTGGTGAGCTTGGTCTTGAGGGAAACGGTGTTCGGGAGAACGTCGCTCTGTGCCGGGATGAGAAGCACGTCGTCAAAGGTAAGACCTTCGTACGCGATTTTGCTTTCGAATAAGTTCATCTTCCAGTTACCAATAACCTTTCTGTAATATTTCGTGTTCGGGATCAAGAGATAAATTTTGGGGTATAAATATTGTTAAAATTATAATGGATTTGACCGTTTCTGTCAATTTCTAAAATACACAATTTTCACCGGAGTTTGTGCGGCAAATTTGGAATGACTAAGGACTGAGGGGAAACGGTGAAGACTATGCTGAACTCACTGTTTTCCGGCTGACGGACGATTTGGTTGAAGCTATCAGCTATTCACTCTTAGCTTTTAACGTGAGTTCGATAGATTTCTGTATTGACGGCTGAAACCGTAGGGAGCGGCGCCCCCGTCGCTCCGTCTGACAATTCAAACCAGACATAATTTGATAAATAGAACTCCAAATTTGGTTTACAGACGTTTTGTGAGTCTAACTCGTTCAACGGAGCGACGGGGGCGCCGCTCCCTACGGATATACCTGTCCTTTTCGTTTTTCTATCGAACTCACGTTTATCAGCTGCTCACCACACGCATCCGGGGAACACGATTCCGCTCTGCTTCCGTACTTCATCAATAATCCGCAAAGTCTCGCGCGTCGCTTCGTGATAATATGCCTGATCCAGCTCCCCATGGATCATTTTTACAAAATCTGCCACTTCGTAAACCATGTTTCCCGCACCGCCGTCCTCGCGGCCTTCGAAGATCACCTGCGGCTCCTGCTTCCGCATACAGAGGGTCAGCGAATCGAGCGTGGACAGCTTGCCGAGCTTGAGCGAACCGTCCTCGCCGGTGATGACCGACGGAATGACGGAGTCCGTGATCTTCGAGTATGCCACGTCCACCTGATAGCTGCCGTAATCGAGGAAGACCGTGCCCATGCCTTCGAAGCCGTTTTCGAGAATCACGGAGCGGCTGATGATTTCCTTCGGCGCGCCGAACAGCAGAACGCAGACTTCGAGCGCGTACACGCCGATGTCCATGACCGCGGCGTTGCCGAGCGCGGGATTGAACGCATTCATGACTTCGCCGGCGCGGAATTTGTCGTAGCGGGAGGAATACTGGCAGAATTCGAGAACCGCGCGGCGGATCGGGCCGATGTTCGTCATGGCTTCGCGGATGTCCGCCAGAGCCTCGTCGTGCGCCGGACGCATGGCTTCGATCAGAACGACGTTGTTCGCCTTCGCGCAGGCGAGCATTTCGTCGAATTCGGCGGCGGAGAGCGCGGCGGGCTTTTCCACGAGAACGTGCTTGCCGTGGTTCATCGCGGCGATGGCCTGCGGACCGTGGAGAAAATTGGGGCTGGCGATGTAGACCGCGTCGATGTCGGAGGAGAGGAATTCCTCCATGTCGGTGTAGACGTTGGGGATGCTGTGCTTGGCGGCGAATTCGTTCCCGCGTTCGGAAGTGCGGGAGTAGACGGCGTGGTTGACGATGCCTTCGGAGGAATCGACGGCGTCGCACAGCCAGTCCACGACGAAATTGGTGCCGATGATGCCGAGTTTGAGGTTGGTCATAGGGGGATGTCCTTTCGTGGGTTCAAAATTTACGGAATTGCAGTAGATTGAAAAAGAAAATTTTGATTTAATGTCTTTATTATATCATACTTTCTGTATACAGTAAGCGCGGAAAGAGAAGATTTTGATTTTTTGTGAAAATATTTTTGTAAAACTGCGATGCACAGACCGACTTCTGCGACTGAATATACGAAAACAGCCGAATGGCAGAAAGGAGATTCTCAATGAGCAGCGACAGACCGATCCTGAACGACCCGGACATTGCCGATTATCTCAGTTATCTCATCGAGTGCGCGGCGATTCAGCATAAGAATTGTCCCGCGATGGAGGATATTCTTCAGAAAACCATGCTGGCGGTACTGCTGGAACTCCGGAAAAAGGGGTCGATCGCCTATCCGAAGGCATTTCTCTCGAAAGTACTGAAGCATAAATATAACGACTGGCTCCGGAAGAAATATCGTTCCGCCGAACATTATGAAACGCTGAACGGACGTTCCGAGGGTTTTCTGCGCTATGAAGAAACCTTTGATGCGGAAGAGGAAGAAGCGGAAAAAGACCGCGAAGCCGAACTTCTGCGGCGTGAGATCGGACGGCTGATGGAGGTATACCGGCAGGTGATTGTGCGCTATTATCTGCACGGACAATCGGTCGATACCATCGCGGAGGCTTTGCAGATACCGCGCGGAACCGTGATGAGCCGTCTGCACAAAGGGCGGGAACTGCTCAGAGAGGGAATGAAAAAGAACATGGAAAAGTACACCGAAGCAAGCTATGCACCGAAGAATATGGCATTCCAGATCGCCGGAAGCTGCGGAATCAACAGGGAGCCGTTCTGTCTGGTGAGTACGCTGATTGACGCCAATATCCTCATTACAACATACGAAAAGCCGTTGTCTGCCGCCGATATTGCCGGGGCGATGGGGATTCCATGCGCGTATCTGGAAGGGTTTTTGAAAAAACTTACGGAAGGGGAACTGCTCGGTCAAACGTCCGGCGGACTGTATTATACCCGTTGCTATATCCAGAAGATGGAAGATCATTACGGCGATGTGGAAGCGCAGGAAGCGGCGGCGAAGGAACTTGCAGAACCTCTCTGGAAGGAAATCTGGAATACCCTGTCCGGCATGATGGAGGAAGAGGAAGTGCGTGCGATGACAGACAAACAGCGTGCGACCCTTCTGCTGTACTTCCTGAACCGGATTCTGGAAAACTGTATAAGGAGAACGGAAGAAACACTGGGCGTGAGTGTGCATTATCCGGGAGATTATCCGGAACGTCCGAATGGCGGCCGATGGTATGCGACAGGAATTATTCTGGAAGAAGATGCCAGACAGCCGAAATATTACGGTTCCGGTCCGGTACAGCAGGGAAGACGAAACGAAGGGTACTATATCTGGGATTATCAGTCCCTGTTCGGGGATGCACACTGGGCATATCCGGGAATGAAGTATTCGCCGGATTTCGGAGCAGTCGGCAGATTTCTGGTTTCCCTGGTTCCGGACGGAGGTGTTACAGCAGAAGATGAACGGCTGTATGAACTGATTCCGGAGTTTGAAAAACTGCACATTCTCCGGCGCGACGCGGATGGGAAAGCTGTATTGGATATTCCGGCATTGTCGTGGGAAGCTGCGAACCGCTGGAGTGTTCCGCTGAAGGAACTGACGGAGCGGGTATACCGGATTGCCGGAGAACGTCTGGAAGAACTGTATCGTTCGCGGAAAAACAAAGTTCCTCACCATGTCGATAAATGGCAGATGTACGAGCATGAAGGAGCTCTCGGCAGTTATGTCATGGCACAGATGCTTGCGATTGTGAAAGCCGGATTGCTCCCCTATCCGATCGAAATCGGAAAAACGCCGGTGATTTTCCTTGCTTACACAAAGAATGGTCAGAAAGGATGAGGTATGAAAAAAATTATTCTTCTTCACAGTGTCCTTGTCTTTGCGTTTGCCACGGTTATGGGACTTGTTTCCAATATCCTGCTTTTGCTGGTAAGCTATATCATCTCCCTTCCGCATTTGTTTGACTTTTTAAAGGGATACTATATGAACCTTGACGAACAGAAACTCTGGCTTCTGTATGCGGTTGTTTCCCAAATTTGCTGTACGGTCGGATGCGGTGTCCTGTGTACGCACATTGGGGCATCTGCCGCACGTTTTTTTCTCAGCAGGAATCGTTCTGCCGAGCATGTAAATCTATCTGTCATGTCTGCAAGTGTCGGACTTGGAACCGCCGTACATGGGCTTCTGTGTTCATTTACTGCCCGACTCAGTATGGCGTATCTGTTTTTTGCCGCGCCGGTACCTTATATTGCGCGTTTTCTTGGAAATGGTACACGCGCTTTGTTTGCGGATATCGCCTTTCGATTTCCGTATAGGGTGGTATTGCTTGCAGTTTTGATCTACTGTGGTTTCCTGTTCTCCGGTGCTTGTATCGGTTACATGAACGGATGGAAAAAGCAGTTTCGGATCATTCTGGAATCGGAAGCAGAAAAGAAGAAGGGAACTCCGCCGGAAAAAACATGGTCTCCGGAAGATGCTGTACAAATCCCCTTTGCCTATCGAAACAAACAGAAATAATAAAAATGGAGGAATCCAATGAAACACGAAGAGCTTCAACATTATTATGCCGAAGCACAGCCGATGCCAATGGATGAAGCAACCATCGAACGTCTCCGTCCGCTGTTCGTTACGGACTGGAAACACTGGGAGTGGAACGAAAATGCCGAAGTGACACGTGAAAAGGCGGCAGAAGATATCGACTGCTTTTTCGATCTTCTGCGCTTCTGCTATGCCGGATATGAATACTACGCGGACAAAGTGGACTTTACTGGACTGAAAGAGCAGATTCTCAGCAGTCTCCCCGAACGTATGAGCGCGATGGATGTGAAAAATGCCTTTTATCTTCCGCTCAAACCGTACATCAACGATACGCATTTTTATTTCCGGACGAAGGATGAATCTTCGTTTGAGAAAGCATACCATGCATATTTTACCGGGATTACCGTGGCGGAAACAGTGGAAGGCTATACGGTTCTTGAAGACGAAACGGGTATTTTCAGCAGCGGTTATATTTTTACAGCAGAAAATATAAAAGAATATTTGTTTGAAACTCTTCCCGCACCGGATGGAACACGGCGGTATCTGATAGGGATGTTATCGCCGGAAAAGGTTGAAAGTATCCAGCTGGACGGTGTTTCCTGTCCGGTACACCACTGCCGTACTGATGCGGCAGAAACCAGTGAGGAACAGATGCTGGAGACAGAAAGGGACGGTATTCCGGTCGTATACCACACAAACTACTGTGTCGACCCGAATACGGAGAATCCATTTGAGCCGTTCCGAAAATCAGGGGAAACGTATCGGGAATCAGCGGTTCTTGTGTGGTCGGTGCTGAATAACTACGGCGGAAGTACTTACTATCCGTCGCATTTTGTACGGGGACTGAACGACCATGCTGTATGGGAAGTAAGTGGTTCTGTCTTGGAAAATCCGCTCTTGGATGAAGAGGTGAAAGAACCGTTAAAAACCTATCGGACTTTCCTTGGCGGCGAGAAGATCGATCACTCAAAGGCGACATACAACGGAAAACTGTTCGTATTGCAGAATAAGGGCGTAGCATCGTCGGGCGAAGGGGCAGTGAAATTCGCGCAGTCTGTAAAAAACGTCTGTTTTGTCGGAAGCGCAACGGCGGGATGCGGACAATTCGGCGAAAACCGCAGCTACCGTCTTCCGAATTCCGGTGTGACTTTCCACATGGGTTATAAAGTTTTTAATATGGACGGGTTTGAAGAAGGGAAGGGCATTGCACCGGATTACTGGCTGGATACCACCGATCCGGTCGGCGCAGTCGTGGAATATATCAAAACATTGAAGTAAACAAAAAACACCGGCGGAAGAAATTCCTTCACCGGTGTTTTGCTGTCTCTGGGGTAACTGGATTCGAACCAGTGAATGCAGCAGTCAAAGTGCTGTGTCTTACCGCTTGACGATACCCCAACATCCTTAATATTATATCATACCGGATGCCGGATTGTCAAGCGTTTTTTGACTAATAACTAATGGTTAATGGTGAATGACTAATCAAACGTTACATCTGTCGGCTGACATTGAGTCTGGTTGAACTCAATAGCTATTCACCATTAGTTATTAGCCCTTAGTCCTTTCAAATTTCCACTTCGCATCGTGTGCCGTCCAGTCCATCTGCAGCTGCGTACAGCTTCAGCGTCCCGTGCGTCTTCCCGACGCGCACCGCAGCGGCAATCCGTCCCGCGCGCATCTTCCGCTCCGGCGATGCCACCGGCACATGGTCGCACACGTCCGAACCCGTTCCGACGACCCGTCCGAGCGCATTCGACGTAAACCGTACCACCGGCGACGCGTCCGGAACTTCCCGTCCCGCTTCATCCAGCGCGACGCAGGTGAACACCGCGATGTCCTGCCCGTTTGCCGTCACGTCGTCCGCGTTTTCCGCGATCAGCTTCAGCTTCACCGGACGTCCCGTCGTTTCGCGGCGGTCACGGCAGACTTCCTCGCCGCCGATATACGCCGCCGCTTCGATCATGCCGGGCTGATATTCGACCTCCCATTCCGCGTGACCGTAGGTTTCCACCGGAACCCGTCCCATGCTCACGCCGTCAACAAACAGTTCGGCTTCCTCACAGTTCGTATACGCCCGCACGCGCAGAAGCTCTCCTTCCCGGCCGCTGTGATTCCAGTGCGGGATCAGATGCACCATCGGGTCGGTCGTCCACAGGGATTTATTCTGGTAGAACGCCTCTTTTTTCTGCATAAACAGGTCGATTGCGCCCGACTGCGAACACAGTCTCGGCCACATCGTTTCGCCGCGGTGCTCGATGCCGATCCACTGGTACCCGCCCATGACCCATTCGCGTTCCATCAGGAATTTCCACGTCAGTTCCCGTCCGCGGAACCACGAATTCGTGTCGCGGTCGTAAGCGTTGATGTACCCCTGTTCCGGACTGTCGTCGAAATACCAGCCGCGCGTCGTGCCGGTCGCACAGTTTTCCGTGGACATGACCGGACGGTCGGGGAACGCGGCATGAACGGCGTCGTACGAACCGAGACCGTAGTTGATCCCGATCACGTCGAGGTCGCCGTAGACGGTCGCCTTGTCCGGACGGTCGCACGCCGCAGTCACCGGACGGGTCGGGTCAAGCCGCCGCACCACTGCCGAGAGGGAATCGACAATGCGCCGCCCGCGTTCTTCGGCAAACAGCGGTTCCTCGTTGCCCACGCACCAGAAGAACACCGACGGACGGTTCCGGTCGCGCTTCACGAGCATTTCAAGCTGCCCGATCCCTTCCGGGGTGGACGTGAACCAGCGCGTTTCGTCCAAAACGATGAATCCGGCTTCGTCCAGCGCGTCCATGAGGGCTTCGGACTGCGGATAGTGGCTTGTGCGATAGCCGTTCGCGCCCATTCCGGCGAGCATTTTCACTTTGTAACGGAAAATATTGTCCGGGACCGCCTTGCCGGTCAGACCGTAGTCGTAATGTCCGCAGACCCCGCAGATGGTCGTATGTTTTCCGTTGACAAACAGACCATGCTCCGGATCGCACACCACCTCGCGGAAGCCGAACCGGTCGCGGACGATGTCAATTTCTTCATTATTGGAATAAATTTTTGTTTCGGCAGTATACAGATACCCGCAGCCGACCTGCCAGAGAGTCGGATTATCTACAACTGTACGATATACAGCCTCCGCCGTCCCTTTCGCCGGAACGGTCACGGACGTACCGCCGAATCCAGCGGAAATTCCGGCGGAAGTTCCAGCGGAAGTTTCGCGGCGGTCGGACAATCCGGTTGTGACCCGCACATCGGCGGGAACGGTGGAGATGTTCCGCACGGTCGTGTGGACTTCCACTTCCCAGACGGTGTCATGCAGCCGTTTCGGGAGAATCTGCACGCCCCACAAATCCACGCAGACCGGCGCGGTTTTCACGAGCCAGACGTGACGGTAGATGCCGCCGCCCTCGTACCACCAACTTTCGTGATGCGACGCGTCGATGTAGACCGCCAGAACGTTGTCGCCGCCGAAGATGGCAGAATCCGTGATGTCCACCTCAAACGAGGTGTAGCCGCAGAAATTGTGATACAGCGGAATCCCGTTGAGGTAAATCGCGGACTGTCCGCTGACTCCTTCGAAATACAGCGTCAGACGGCGGTTCCGGTCGCTTTCGTCCAGCCTGAAGTGCTTCCGGTACCACGCGTTGTCGTATTTCAGATAGCCGAGCGCGTTGTTTTCGTTTTTGTCGAACTCGCCTTCGATGACGTAGTCGTGCGGCAGATTCACGCGGTCCCAGCGGTCGGACTGGAATTCGCCTCCGCCGTAATCGTCGGGATTGTCGTTGTATGCGGGGGAAGCCGCGCCCCATCGTTCACGCACGGTCTTCGCACCGGAATAGATCGGCCCCTTTACGGACGGACGTTTCCGGACAATGTCCCCGCGGTGGAACATCCAGTTTTCGTCAAGTAAGATTTTTTCACGCATTGTAAAAGACCTCCTTATTTACGGATGTATTCGATATCTGAACGATTTTATCCCAACCCGTAGGGAGCGGCGCCCTCGTCGCTCCGTCGGATGGTTTAGGCAATACAAAATTTGATAAATTGAAGTTAAAGTTCGATTTACAAAATTGTGTATAAGCAAATCGTTCAACGGAGCGACGAGGGCGCCGCTCCCTACGGGTATATTTTTCGCTGTTGTTTATCTATCGAACTTACGTTGGAACCTTAAATCTCCAAAATCGCCTTTTCAACCGCTTCGCCGATGACCATCGCCATACGGAAGAAGCCGAGATCGTTCGGATGGCATCCGTCGACCGTGCAGGAATCGGCAAATTCGCCGTCGAAAATGTGCGAACCGTCGACAAAATAAACGTGCTTGTCGCCGTTCGCCGCAGCCTTTTCGTAGCTTTCGCGGATGATCGCAAGACGGCGCACGTCTTCCGGATTTTCCGGATGGAAGTCCGGCTTCGATACCATGATGTACGGCGTGTCCGGATGCGCCTTGCGGAAGGTTTCGTACAGATTATAGTGCGTTTTTTCGAGATAATCCGCACTCGGCGCATTGTGGTCGTAGTCCGAGACGAACACCAGCGGATCGAGGGACGCCATGTAGTCGCAGATCACCTGTTCCGCACGGCCGCTGCCGGAGAAACCGAGGTTGATGAAATCCCCGTCGAGCCTGCGGGAGATCATCGCCTGATACGCGTTGCCGGGACGGGACGCGCACCCGCCCTGGGTGATGGACGAGCCGTAGTAGAGAACCGGCTGTTCGTACTTGTACGGCTCCGGAGCCTCCAGATTCGCATCCGCCGCCAGACCGATGTAGACCTCTTCCACGGGGTCGTACAGGGGCATATTGATCGTGTAGGTGTGCATTTTGCCGTCGGTCGGCTTCTGGGATTCGTAGCCGTGGTTCCGTCCGCCGGGGATGAACGAACCGGCGTAGTGATAGTCGCCCGCGTCGCTCCGGTACAGGTCAAAGCCGGACTGACCGACCATGGTGATGTGCGCCATGGTGCCGTTGTCGGGCATGACCGCCTTGATCGCAATGTACGGCGAGTCCGTGCGGAACCGGATGCGTCCGCCCGCCGTGTTGGTGTTGAGGTACTTCACGCCGTCGTTGGTCGCGTCCGCGATGTCCTGCGGCATCCGGCGGAACTTGTCGCCCTTTCCGCAGACAGCCAGGCCGCGCACCTCGATGGGAGCCTCTTTCACGTCAAACCAGACCGCGTCGGGCAGGTTCAGCTTGGATTCAACGGCCAGATTCTTGTCGATATCACCGATTTTCATGGGAAATCCTCCTTGGATCATAGGAATTTTGTTGGATTTACTATAGCACATTTTCCGGGAAAATGCAACAGTTTTTTGGAAAGACGGGGAAGGGGAGATGTTTGATTAACATGAGTTCGACAGAAAAACTATCAATTTCGGCTTCCCTTTGTCATTCCGAGGACTTATCACGAACGATTTTAGCTGAAGTTCTTGTCCGAGGAATCTTCGCACTCTCCTGTGTCAGCCGTAAGGAATGTCCGTGGTATTCTTAGCTATTCAGCTACAGAGGTTCAACTTTGTTATAACGTACAATTTGCTGTTCCTTATATTGGACAAACTGTTAGTTATGGGCGTTCGTAAACCTCTGAAGTCGAAATTATACGATAACCACGGACATTCTGGACGGCTGACACAGTGGCGTGCGAAGATTCCTCGGACAAGAACTTCAGTTGTGATTTCAAGAGATAAGTCCTCGGAATGACAAAGGGAAGCCGAAATTGATAGTTTTTCTGTCGAACTTACGTTAAAAATCACACGCCTTTCCGAAATTTTTTGATACAGTCACTTGACAGCATTATCCTTTTGTGATATAATCCAGACATACCACAAAGCAGTCACATGACCATGTAATAAAATTCAATCAAAAGGAGACGCATTATGAAAACATCCATATCCGCACGTTTCGCCCTCGTTCTTTTTTCCTCTCTTCTGCTTCTGCAGGGATGTGCCGGTGAGACCGCCGGTGTCTCCGAAAATGCCGTGTCTCCGCCTTCCTCTGACGGACAGAATGAGCAGACCGCCGACGAGGACAGACCCGTTCTTTCTCGTTCCGCCAAAACGTCCGACGAGGAGGAGCCGCTGGAACTGGTTCTGTATTACGATTCGTACAACCGGGAATACCTCGATCTGCTCATCGGAAATTTCAGCGAATATTATCCCGAAGTGACCGTCCTCTGCCGCGACTATACCGATATGTCTCCACGGGAAGCCAAGGCGCAGCTTGCCGGAGAACTGAAAAACGGGACGGCTCCCGACCTCATTCTCGATTACGTCAACGCGGGACACAGCAGCATTCCCGGTACCATGCACCTGCTCGATAACGGCGAATTTCTCCCGCTCGACCGGCTGAACCCCGACCTCGCCGACTGCAATAAGACCGTCCTCACCTGCGGGGAATATCGAGGAACGCAGTATTTTCTCCCGGCGAATTTCAGTCTCGGCTATCTGTTCACCACCGATTTCCACATGACCGACCTCGGCATCCTCGACGGCTCCAAAGTCACAATGGGCGAGTTTTCCGGAAAAATCGCGCAGTATTACAGGGATTATCCGGGAAATTATGCGTTTCCGGAGCTGTTTTCCTCGACCTATCTCCTGTATCACGACGGAGTTTCCGTATTTGATCCGGTCACGGGGGAACTCCTTCCGGAAGACGACCTGCGCCGGATCACCGAAGAATACGCCGGATATTACAGGGAAGGGCTGTTCCCGGATTTTCTGACCTCCGTTGATTACAGCGGGGCGACCGCCGCCCACAACGGCAGTATGACCGACGCTTTTCGTGATGGCGGCCTGATGTTCTTTACCGCGCCGCATTTCCTCGGAACACTCGATACGCTGATGCTGTTCAACCGAACCTATACCCTGCTGAATGAAGCGGGGGAAACGCCGCTGGTCTTCACATTGCCTACCGCCGACGGCAAGGCTCCCTGTCCCATGATGAACTGGTATTTCGCCGTCAACGCCGACACGGAAAACACGACTGCCGTCAAATGGTTCCTCGAAAACGCGGTGTATTATGAAACCCAGTGCCAGATCGGCTGGCGTTACGGACTGCCCGTCAGCGACTACGCGCTCGATACGATCTATACCTTCTACACGGGACCGGATACCTACGTCCGCCGCCAGTATCTTGAGATATTCCCGCTGTACGGCGAATTTTCCAGAGAATTTGTGGACAGTTATTTTGACCCGATCAAAGCCATGAAGAAAACGACCTTCACGGACAGAACGGTGATGAACGGGATATCGAATTACGCATGGGAAGCGGAGCGCGGCGAAAAGACCCCGGACGAACTCTGGGAAGACCTCTGGATGCAGCTTGAAGAATATGTAAATGCGGAATAAAATTCAATCATAGAAAGGAGTCTCTCATGAAATCCCCACAAACCACCACCATCCTCGACAGTGTCGTCTACGGCATCATTATGATGATCGCCAATGCCGCCGGAACCGTTGCTTTTGTCTTTTTCAACATGATTGTCAATGCAACGATCGGCCAAGAAGCAGCCAACCGGCATTATATTGTTTTTGTTGTTCTCTATGCACTGCTTGCTGTAAGCGTTACATGGTTCGGAATCCGCCTTTATTTTAAATACAAGATTCCCGATATCTGTAAAGGGGCAGGGAACCAATCCGTACTCCGAGGCAGTTTCCTGTTTGTTGTTCTTCCGGCAGAAATTTTACGTTTCCTTCTCTGCTGTCTGCCTACCATGCCGGGACCGGTATTCGGCTGCCGATTCTGCGACGGCATCTTCGCAATTGCGCCGAATTTCCTGTACAGCCGGTTATATCTTCTTCCCACTTACAACTATAATTTGGAAGATATCCGTGAATTCGGCTACCTTCCCGCAGACAATATTATCTTTATCCTCTTTTACCTCGTATATTTTGTGATACACATCGCAGTTTTGTACCTTCTCTTCTCGCGTGCATGGGAAGCCTATGAACGTGAGCGGAACAGCGAAGTCAAAATCCGCATGGATCCCGAACAGATGAAATGATACATAACTAAGAACGAAAGACTAAGAGTGAATGACTATCCGGACTTTACGGAATCCGGCGGAACGGACGTTTTGGATCAGTCATTAGTCATTCACCCTTAGTCCTTAGCCAACAGAAAGGAGTCTCTCATGAACGACACAACCTACAGACAGCTCCGGAAACTCGCGTTTCTCCAGCAGCTCAAATATACCCTCATCTGCCTTGCCGTTTTCGGCATCACGTTCCTTCTTTTCCGGGTCTACCACACCAAAACCGGCGGCAGCTTCACCGACCCCAGCGGCATTTTCTTCGTCCTCCTGCTGATGATCCCCTTCTTCTTCAAGCTCTACCGCCGCATTTTCGAGCGTTCGTGGCGCGGCGAAATCAAACGCATCAAAGACCCCGACAGTTCCGAACGCTCCGGCTATCTCTCCAAATCCTACACCCCGTCGTTCCTCATCAAAAACAAAGGCTACGACGTCCGCGTGGTCACTGTCGCCACGACCAGCCGGGGGATGCGCGAGATCGTTCTCGTCGGCGACGAAGCCGGACTGGGAGATTCCTATTACCACATCGGCGATCAGGTGCAGAAATTCCCGGGACTGAAATACCCCGTCAACTATACCACCGGCCGTGCCGAAATCTTCTGCCCCGTCTGCGGCTCGTTCAACCGTCTCGACGATACAAAATGCTATGCCTGCAAAAGTCCGCTTGTGAACATAACGGAGGACTGAGAGGGAACAGCAGGGAGGTCTGTTTGAATTCAAGAATTCCCTCTTGCATTTTTCCGGAGATTTTGCTATAATATATCCACAGTCAACCGACCGAATCTTTATCCCCAAGGAGGACATATCATGCTGAACCCCAAAGTGCGCGATCTGCTCAACCAGCAGGTCAACAAGGAATTCTATTCCGCTTATCTCTATCTCGATTTCTCCAACTACTATGACGACCGTTCCCTCGACGGCTTCGCCAACTGGTACATGGTGCAGGCTCAGGAAGAACGCGACCACGCGATGCTGTTCTACCGCTACCTGCTGAACAACGACGAAAAGGTGACTCTCGAAGCCATCGACAAGCCGGACGTTGAGCTGAACACCGACATGGACGCTCTCAAGGCCGGTCTGAAGCACGAAATCTACGTCACCTCCCTCATCAACGACATCTACGCCGCTGCGTACGAAGTCCGCGATTTCCGCACCATGCAGTTCCTCGACTGGTTCGTAAAGGAACAGGGCGAAGAAGAAAAGAACGCCAACGACCTGATTTCCAAGATGGAACTGTACGGCTCCGACCCGAAGAGCCTGTATATGCTGAACCAGGAACTGGCAGCCCGCGTATACGCCGCACCGTCGCTGGTACTGTAAGAAGGAGAACGCCATGGCTGATATGAAGGAAAATTATACCATCTGCAACTGCAAGAAGGTAACGTATTTCGATATCGCGGACGCGCTTCATCAGAACAAGAAGTTCGACAACGTTCTGGCGGCGTTCGAGGATGTCAAGAAGGTCACGCACTGCTCCACCGGATGCGGCGGATGCCACGACAAGGTGCTCGACGTGATCTCGGAAATTCTGATGGGTCACGAAAGAATCTAAAACGGCTTCAAACTCTCTCGTCATTGCGGGAGAGTTTTTTGTCAGGAATTTCCTTGCATTTCCGGACGGGATATGGTATAATATTAATGAATATGATCGGGAGGTGTACAGCATGACATCGGTTAAATATTCCACGTTCTGTGATTCCATGAAGGCGTTTTTTGATCGGGTTTCCAACAAGGAACCTCTTGTGCTGGAACGGGAATCGGAGCAGAACATTGTTATGATTAGTATGGAAGAATGGAATGAGATTCAGAAACGCCTTCGGAATGCGGAATATCTCGCAAAAATTGACCGCGGTCTTGAACAGATTGCCCGGGGTGGCGGCACTGTTCACGAATTGATCGAGGTTGACGACGATGAATAAAGTATGGTCGGACGATGCGTGGGATGAGTATCTGTACTGGCAAAGTCAGGATAAGAAAACGCTGAAGCGCATCAACCAGCTTATTCGGGATATCGAACGTGATCCGCTTGGAGACGGGATCGGCAAACCGGAGCAGCTGAAGCATCGGAAAGCATGGAGCCGCCGGATTGATGACACAAACCGCCTTGTTTACACATTTGAATCCGGAAATCTGTATATTCTCAGCTGCAAGGGACATTATGAGGATTAAACTGTATGTAAGTATAAGCAACGGAAACAACCGTTGCTTTTTTATTGATTTATCGCGGCAGAAAAATCTGCGGGGAATAACCCAGAAATCTTGTTGGAAATAACCTTGCATTTCGAAACAGGGTATGATATAATACATACGATTGTTAATAAATATGAAGAAAGTTTGAGGATATCATGCGAGAACGACTGCTGCTGATCGACGGACATAACCTGCTGTTCCGGATGTTCTACGGAATGCCGGACAATTTTTACAGCCCCGAAGGGGTGAAGTACAACGCGCTCTACGGCTTTGTCTGCGCCATCGACAAGGTGCTGCGGATGGTTCAGCCGAACCGCGTGTTTGTTTCCTTTGACTCGCCCGACTGCGGCGACCGGCGCGAACTGGACGAGGACTACAAGGCCAACCGTCCCGACTACAGCGAAATGGCACCGGAGGAATGCCCGTTTACCCAGCTCCCCGCGATTTATGCCGCGCTGACGCGCATGAATATCCCGTATGCCGAAATCCACGGCTGCGAGGCGGACGATGTGATCGCTTCCTACGCGATGCAGTGCGCGGAAGACTTCGATATTATCATCATGTCCACCGACCGCGACTACTGGCAGCTCGTTTCCGAACAGGTGTCGATCCTCAATTACCACGGATTCGACAGCACCCTCGTCACTCCGCCGACCGTGCGGCAGAAATACGGCGTGGAACCCTCCCAGTTTGCTGACTGGAAATGTCTGGTAGGTGACAAATCCGACAACATCGTCGGTGTGCCCGGTGTCGGCCCCAAAAACGCCGCCGCTCTTCTTGCAAAATTCGGCAGTCTGACCGCTCTGATGGAACGTACCGAGGAAATCGAACGTCCCGCAATCCGGCGCGCGGTCGGGGAGGCAAGGGAACGTCTGCTTCTCAACCGCCGTCTGATTCTGCTCGACGGAAACGCCCCTTTACCGTGTCCGACAGACGAGCTTCGTCTGAACTATATCCGCCCCAGAGAAACCATGAGCTTCTGCATGGACTGTCTTGACGATGCCATGCGGATGATGGCGGCGGCATCTGTTGCAAAGGAGGAACCGTGATATGCCCATGTTCGGCTACCGGAAAACGCTGTACAGCAAACTGCTCGAAAAACTGATGGAGGCGATTTCCTCCGTCGCTCCCGTCACGATCATCGTGCTTCTTCTGACCTTCACGGTCGCGCCGATTCCTTCGGGGATGATTCCGACCTTCCTGCTCGGCGCGGTCATGCTGGTGGTCGGAATGGCACTCTTCACCCTCGGTTCCGAAACGGCGATGACCCCGATGGGTGAATACGTCGGTCAGAGTATGACAAAATCCCGGAATATCGTATTAATCATCATCGTATCGTTCATCGTCGGTCTGATGGTGACGATCTCCGAACCCGACCTGACCGTTCTCGCCAACCAGATTCCCGCCATTCCGAATTTCACGCTGATCGTTTCGGTCGGCATCGGCGTCGGTATTTTTCTGGTGATCGCCATGCTGCGTATCCTGTTTGCCATCAGACTGCGTACGCTGCTGATGATTTTCTATGCTCTGGTCTTCGGGCTGTCTTTTTTCATTTCTCCGGACTTCCTTGCCGTATCCTTTGACTCCGGCGGGGTCACGACCGGTCCGATGACGGTTCCGTTCATTATGGCACTCGGTCTCGGTGTTGCATCCATCCGTTCGGACAGCAAGGCCGGCGGCGACAGCTTCGGTCTCGTTGCTCTCTGCTCGGTCGGCCCGATTCTCTCCGTCATGATCCTCGGACTTCTGTTCGGGGCAGGGGGCTCTGACTATGAAAGCGAAGTCTTTCAGATTGCGGAGGACTCCCGGTCGATGTTCACTTCGTTTGTCGTGATGATCCCCCATTACGCGAAGGAAGTGGCGATGGCAGTCAGCCCGATCTACATTTTCTTCCTGATCTATCAGGCGATCTTCGCACGCATGAAGCGCGAATCCCTGGTGACGATCACCGTGGGTGTACTTTATACATACATCGGTCTTGTTCTCTTCCTGACCGGCGTGAACGTCGGGTTCATGCCGATCGGTACCTACATCGGCGGCGTTCTCGGCGGAACGTGGTACGCATGGCTGGCGATTCCGATCGGGATGCTGATCGGTTACTTCATCGTATCGGCGGAACCGGCGGTACACGTCCTGACGAAGCAGGTCGAAGAGATCACCGCAGGTGCAATCCCGCGCAAGGCACTGTTCACGACCCTCGGTCTCGGCGTTGCGGCGTCGGTCGGTCTGGCGATCCTGCGTGCGCTCACCGGCGTTTCCATCTACACGATGATTCTCCCCGGCTACGCCATCGCCATGACGCTGTCGTTCTTTGTTCCCGACATTTTCGTCTCCATCGCGTTTGACTCGGGCGGCGTTGCGTCCGGTCCCATGACGGCGACCTTCCTTCTGCCGTTCACCATCGGCATCTGCGAAGCGGTCGGCGGCAACGTGGTCGAAGACGCGTTCGGCGTGGTTGCCATGGTTGCCATGACTCCCCTGATCGCCATTCAGGTACTCGGTCTGATCTACAAGCTGAAGCTGAAAAAGAAGGCGGCCGAAGAACCGGCTGTCGAAGAACCCGATGTTGCGATTCTGGAAGTGGACGACGATATTATTGAAATGTGAGTGACAAAATGTTGTGTGTGCGGATTTTAAGTGCAGGGGAAACGCGCTTTCTTAAAAGAAAGCTGTGCAAAGAACTTTAATCTGTTGTAGCCGGTTTGTTTGGCTGATATGGTGGAGAGGGGATTTTTTTGAAATATACCGGTTCGTGAAGCTGAAATTTGTTAGACCTGCTGACATGATGCTGGTTTGAATTTCCACGAAAATCGTTTTGGGGAAGTCAGGCTCCGCCAAGACCCTGACTTCCCACGCCGGTTTTCGACTGCACGATGTAGTACGCCACTATTGAATTCATCTACGGTTCGTCAGCATCCGCGCGGCTTGGCTATCCCGCCGTCCGCGCTTTTCGGCAATTTGGTCGGCTGACATACGGTTTGCACTAACGAAAGCACGCACGGCGACCGAGCCACGGCGTGCGGAAGCCCAAGTAAATGTAGCTGAATTTGAACAGGGCGTACTGTATCACGGAGACGGAAGTGACCTGTGCTGAACAAAACGGAGTTTTGAGAAGTCGCTCTCCTATTTCTCATAGTTTTTACTGCTCTACGTCAGCGGGCGAAACAAATTTCAGCCGTACTCCACGGAATATTCCCATTTCCCCTTCTCTCCCATACCAACTGTACCAAATGTCAACACAGATTGAAAGTTTTTGCGGAGCTTTTTTCAAAAAGCGACCGTATCCCCCGAACCGTATCCTTGCACTTGCTATACTTTGTAAGAGAAAACAGAGGTAATCTATGGAACTGAATATGATAATTACCATCAGCCGCCGGATCGACAGCGAACAGTTTTCGGAATTTTTTGAGAAATACGGATGTTCGGTGGTCATGAGCACGGTGGCAAACGGGACGGCACGGAAAAGCCTGCTGTCCATGATGGGGCTGGAGGCAACGGAAAAGATGATTTCGATCACCTTCGCCGACACCGTCCTGCGGCGGAAGCTGATGCGGAAGCTCTCCAGTGAAATGAAAATTGATATGCCCGACCGCGGAATTGCGGTGTCCGTCCCCTTCTCCAGTGCGGGAAGCTATACGGCGGCGGCACTTGCTCCGGCGGATGCAGAAGAAAATTCTACGACAGCTACTGATACAAAATTGGAGGAATCCATGGAATCCAAATACGAACTTATTATCACAATCTGCTCCGGCGGATGCACCGATATGGTGATGGATGCAGCGCGTGCGGCCGGTGCTGCGGGCGGAACCGTTGTTCACGCGAAGGGAACCGGTGCCATGAGCGCGAAGAAATTCTTCGGCCTGTCCATTGCTGCGGAAAAGGAAATGGTGTTTATCGTTGCGCGCAGCAAGAACAAGAAGGACATCATGCGCGCCATCATGCAGCACGCCGGTGCGGACACGGAAGCAAATTCGCTTGTTTTCACGCTTCCGATCAACGATACCGCCGGATTCAAGCTCATCGAGGATGAGGACTGAACGGCTCAAACGGCTGAGGAATTCGTCAAATTTGGTGGAAAAACGCGGGATTTTACAGTTCTGCGTTTTTTTCTCTCGTTTATTTTGCCGAACCGACTTGTATTCCGCGCGGAAGTTTGCTATAATGAAGTAAAATATGCGCGGGGACTGCTGCAATCCCGGTGTGTATTTGTATCATTTTATCTTTCAAAATGGAGGAAACAATGAAAAAGTTTCTCAGCATGCTGCTCGCAGTAGCTATGGTAGCTACCCTTGCGATCGGCGCAAGTGCTATCAACGACGCAGGTTACTACACCTACGACGAATCTGATGGCGAATACTGGAGCCCGGCTCTTGCAATGTACGACAAGACCACCCAGGGTATCTGGTTCGAAGACGGCACCGTTGCCGGCCACAATATCGCTCAGCTCGCTGACGGTACCTTCCTTGAAGAAAACGCAATGGCAAACCTGAAGTCCGGTTGGTACGAAGTTGTTCTCTGCAACCTCGGCACCAAGCCCGAATGGTTCCCGGCAGAAGTTGAAGGCAAGCTCGCTCTCACCGTACGCGGCGACTCCACCTTCACCGTTAAGTCCGAAAACGCTCTCAACGCAGGCGCAATCGGTATGCTCATGGGCAACAACTGCCGTGCAGTTGAACTCGTAGACGAAACCGGCGTTATGACCGGTGAATACGAAAACATCACCATGAACCTCGACTACGCAACCCTTCCGATGGGTTCCGTATCCTCTGACGTTACTGCAAAGCTCGTAGCTGCCTGCGCGGATATTCCGATCGCAGACGCTGTTGTAGCAGTAGAAAACGTATTCTTCGGCGACCTCGAACTCTCTGTATCCCACAAGAAGGGTGCATGGGTATTCCTCGGTACCGAAGCTGAATACAAGGCAAACACCACCCGTACTGATGCCAACACCATCACCGGTGCAGGCGCAGCAGCAGCTACCACCGAAGCAGCAGCTCCCGCAGCAGCAGCTACCGCATCCGCTCTCCCGGCAGCATACCCGTCTTCCGGTACTGACGTTCCGGCTGACTCCGTTCTCATCGCAGGCGAACTCATCGGTTCCGAACTCGGTTGGGACGGCACCGCTGGTTCCGGCCGTGCATCCGCATTCGACGGCGACCCGGCTACCTTCTTTGACCCGGCTACCGCTTCCGTTGACTGGTGCGGTATCGACGCTGGTGAAGAAATGATCCTCACCAAGATCGTTATCCGTCCCCGTGACAACTGGGCAGACCGTTTCGACGGTGCTACCATCGAAGCATCCAACGACCCTGAATTCGAAGACTCCGTAGAACTCTTCTACAATGCTAACGGCGCAGCAGCAGAAATCACCTACATCGACTGCACCGCTGACATGGACGCAGACGCTAACACCGGTTATCGTTACTTCCGTTACATCAACTATATGCAGCACGGCGACGTTTCCGAAGTTGAACTTTACGGTAAGGCTAAGGACGGCTCCAACCCCACTTACGGCGCAGCAGCAGCTACCACCGAAGCTCCCGCAGCAGAAGCTCCGGTTGAAGGCGCGTTTGAATACGCTCACTATGTAGCAAGCGGCAATGACCCGTACGCAAACTATGAAAACGTATTTGACTTTGACCCCTCCGTTGTTACCTGGGCTCAGATCAAGTACCGCACCATCACCGAAAAGGACAATGAAGGCAACACCATCACCGGTCAGATCTACATCTCTCCCGCAGCAGAACCCTTCATCCCCGTAAAGTGGAACCACACTCAGCAGTGGGAAACCATCGTTGTTGACCTTACTTCCGTAAGCGAAACCACCACCCTCACCTCCATCTGGGCTGACTCCCTCGGTCTCGGCTTCCGTTTTGACGTTATGGAACCCAACCGTGACGCAGAAGCAAATTCCGGCGGCGCACAGATTCAGGACGGCGACGCAATTGACATCGCATACATCGCATTCTTTGAATCCGAAGATGCTGCAAAGGCATACGACGGTGCAAACGGTACTCCCGCAGCAGTTCTCGCTGGCGAAGACCTCCTTCTCTTCTCCTCTACCAACAACCTTTCTGCTGAAATTCTCACCGAAGTTCCCGCAGCTCCCGTTGTAGAAGAAGCTCCTGTAGTTGAAGAAGCACCGGTTGTTGAAGAACCGGTTGTAGAAGAACCTGTTGTTGAAGAACCCGTAGTAGAAGAACCTGTTGTTGAAGAAGTTGTAGAAGAAACTGTTGTAGAAGAACCCGTTGT
>SVQN01000015.1 GCA_015065295.1 Oscillospiraceae bacterium | reverse complement strand
TCCTTGTAATAATTATAAGATTTCGGAGGGTAGAAACAAAAAACGCCCATCTCTGCAAAGAGACGCGGCGAAAAACCTCGTGTTACCACTCTTTTTCGGTAGAAACTACCCTCTCCCGGACACACATGATGCCCTGCCCCTGTAACGGAGGGTTCCGTCCGCATCTACTGGCACGGTCACCCGTACGTTCAAACGGCTGCTTCGGGGTGAGTATCAAACATTCCTCCGGCTGTCTTGCACCGACCGACAGCTCTCTGCACGGATTTCCGTCCGTTTCTCCCCATCATCGCATTTATAATATTTCGGATGTGGTTATTATACCACACACTCCCACATCCGTCAAGAGGATTTGAAGGGATTTTCATCGAAAAATCTGCACTTTCTTGGTCACTATAATAGGTTGAAGTTTTTTGGGATGGGGTTTGGGGAAACCCTTTTTGCAAAAAGGGTTTCCCCGAGAAAAATATTCATTAGTCTTCCGTAATCAGTTCGGAAATGTCGTGCTCGGTGGTGTCCTGATAGAGCTTGTCGAGCTTGTAGAAGTCGCGGGATTCGCGGTTGAAGAGGTGGACGATAACCGTGCCGAAGTCCTGCAGAACCCAGACGCCGGTGTCCGCGCCTTCCGTGTGGATCGCTTCCACGCCGTAGGGTTCGAGCTTGAACTCGATTTCGTCCGCGAGAGAACGGATCTGCGTGCGGGAAGTACCGGTGCAGATGACGAAGTAGTCCGCGATGATGGTCTGCTTTTCAACGTGGAGCAGCTTGATGTCGCGCGCCTTCTTGGAGTCGAGCACCGATACGATGAATTTCGCAAGGGTTTCCGGATTGTCAAGGGCTTCTCTGGTCAGTCCTTCTTCGATGGGGAGTAAGGTTCTTTCAGTGTCCATAAGGTTTCTCCGATCAATAGATTTTCAGTGGAAACGGATTTCCGCGTAGACAACGGTCGTATCGCTGCCGGTCGGCGCGGTGATCGCTATGTGGTGACGGGTAATCCCACCCGCCGGGAATGTGCAGGAAACAAACGCGCAGTCCCCTGCTTTATAATACGGGTCGTCAAGGTATTCCGTTCCCGCATCTGCCGGTTTTCCATTGATGATAACCGACGGTGCATCCCCTTTGTACCCGAGGATGAGCGATGCCTCTCCCGGAATCTTCCCCGTTCCGATGGCCAGTTCCGCCGTTTCTCCGGCTTTCACCGTCATCGGCAGCGGACGATACGAATGCGCGGGATTAATTGTGATATCCTGATAGGTCACGACCGTCCGGCAGGGAGCGTCTGCTGTGTGCGCCAATGTGCCGCAGGTACGGTGTACCTCCTGCATCATGGCATTCGGTTCATAGGGATTGACGTAATAGTTGTAAAGATAGATTTTGTCCGCACCTTCGCTGAGGTAGAGGTTGGAATATCCGCGCGTCATGGAGGCTTCGGCGTGATTCCGGCCGCACGCGCTGCCCACGAGAATCTCGATTCCGGCGTAAATTTCCGTTTTCGGGAGAAGCTCCTTCCAGCGGGCAACCGGAATATCGCTGTCGCAGGTCTCCCAGCGGGGCGTCGGGTTCAGAATGTCGCACAGACCTTCCCTTTCCCATGCTGCGGGATCAAACCCGTAGTCAAGGGCGGTTTCGGGATCGCGCGGAACCCGGATGAGAATCGGAATCTTCACGCCGCGGCGTTCTTCGGCGGCCATGACGAGTGCTTTCACTTCGCGCAGGAATCCGTTCATGATGGCGGCGTGGTCGTTTCCGTCCTTGTAATTGAAGCAGTACGGTTCGCGCATGAAGTCGAGCTCCAGACCATCCGGTTCATACATCCGGAGCTGTTCGTCAATGTAGGCGAGCATTTTTTCGCGGACTTCCGGAACGGCGTAGTTGAAGCACCAGCGGTAATAACCGTAATCGGAACCGATCGTCCATCCCTTTTCGCGCGCTTCGTAGAAGAATTCGCTGCGGAGGAACGATGCATCCGCTTCCGGTTCGTGGCAGTCGTTCATGCGGATGGAAATCCATGAACGCAGCCCGATCTCCCGGCACCGGTCAAACCACACCTTATGCGGATCGATGCCGTGTTCGTACAGATGAACCAGTCCGGCGTAGCGGTCGGTATAATCGACGTTCACACCGTTTTCCACGGTCTGATACCGCTTGAATACGGCATCCGTGAACACCTTCGACGGGGTCGCAGAATACTGACAGAAAGTGCAGACGGCAATGTCCGTCACGTCGGTATCGCGGTAGATATCGACAAACGGATAAAGTTCGGAAACTGCGGGAACACGTCCGTTTTCCGTCACTCTGTTGAGGAACGGAGTCGTGACCGAGTTGATGTCAATGTTGACAAGAAGTCCGTTCGTTTTCATGATCGTCACCTCATAAAGATTTCGTCAATATCGCGGAATATAGATTTCGTCGCTGATGGAATCCCCGTGATAGACCGTGGCATCGTAGAAGTTCGCGGAACCGTCCCAGTAATAATCGTTGATCCACGGGTCACTGGGAAGATTGAAAATGCCGTTGCGGTCAAAGATCGAGTTGGTGATTTCGTTTTCGTAAATATTGAAGTGATCGTTGATCGCCTTCAGTGCCCCGGCACGGTTGATGATATAATAGTTTCCGCCGACCATATTGCCGGGGATGGTCAGCATCTGGATATTGTTCATATCAATGTTCAGGAACGCTTTCGCGTAGAACATCAGGTCGGAAACGGAAAGATTGGTCGTGAGATATTTGGAAATATTGGTCGCAATCTCCGTGAGAACCGAAACATTCGCGGATTTAATAGTGTTTTTCGCCTGATCGAACAGCGCGGTCAGGAAAATCTTCTGTGCGCTTACACGACCAAGGTCCCCCTGCGAATAGCCGGAACGGAAACGGATGAATCCTTCCGCCTGCGCGCCGTTGAGCCACTGATAACCGGCCGGAATATTGATATACAGATCCTGTTCCGGGTCTTCGTAATACATACCTTCCGGAACATACACACCGACACCGCCCATGATGTTGACAATGCTGCGGAATCCCGCGAGACTGAGAACGGCTGTATGATGAATGTTGATGCACAGGCTCTTTTCGTACATTTTTTCGAGTTCTTCCATCGCATAGGGAAGCGTTTTGTCGTAGGAACCTGCATAATTGTTGTTATAGAACGTGTTGAATGCCGCATTGACCTTGTTCGTCAGTACATTGAGAGAAGTAAACGTGTCGCGCGGAATCTGCATGACCGTGATGGTGTTTTCCGTGGTGTTGATATTGACGATCATCGTCACGTCCGCGAGGAGTGCCGCGTCGTCATGACCGACCACGAGGATGTTGTATACGCCGTCCTTGATGACGTATTTTTCCGCCGGTTTCTGTTCCTCCGGCTGCTCGACCGGGGGTGTCTCGGTCGTCGGCGTTTCCGGGTCGGTATTGCCCGTCAGCGGCGGATTGTTCGGGTCGCTGGACACGGGGACGTTTTCCGGCGATGTCACCGGAGTCATCGGCGTGGTATCAAACGGCATTTCTTCCACCGGCGGCGTTGCGGGTTTGTAGAAAATCATCCATGCCGCAACGACGAGAACGAGTGCGTAAATCACAAAAATTGCCGCGATCATGAGAATCTGTGATCGTTTCAGGCGGCCGTTCCGACGCCGGATTTTCTTCTTTTTTCGGATCGTTTCGTTCAGAAACGCTTCGTCGTGGTCATCCCTTGCGATGTGTTCCGCATCGCCGTCGGGATAATACAGCGAAATATCTTCATTGGTTTCGTTGGGTTCCTGATTGGGATTGTTCTGCATCATACGCAATGAATCGTTTCCTTTCCCTGTTTTTCCGTGTTATTCGCTGTCCGATCTGAGCGCAATGAAATAGTTGCGGGCACAGATCGTATCGCTGTCAATGATGTGCCGGTCTTCCAGCAGATTTTCGATGGTCCGGTCGAAGGAATAGATCATGGTGTCCCGCAGAACCTCCAGACGATCTTCCTCGTCCGTACAGCCGCCGATGCGGTCATAGAAATACTGCCGTACCGCCTTGCAGTCGTCAAATTTCCGGGTCGGTTCGATGTAGTCGGCAAGATAAATAATGGCTTCAAAAACGGTCATGCCGTGCCGTCCGGTCGTATGCCAGCGAACGCCGGAAAGGATGTCGGCATCGGTATACGCCGCGAAATCCCGCGCCGCAAGAGCAGCTCCGGTGATTCCGTGCAGAATACTGGACGATACGTTCTTTTCCGGTTCTAATATTATACCAAATTCTTCACAATATTGCAACTGTTTTTTGGAATCCGCCAGTTTCGTGATGTCGTGCAGGAGCGCGGACACACGCAGACGGCGGATATCGTCTTCGGAAAAACCGAAAATCTCCCCGAGACGCGCCGCTTCCTCCGCAACGGCCGCAGTATGTGCGTACCGCTTGTCGGTCAGATAGGGCTTCACGGCTTCGGCGAGCGCACAGACATTGTCCTCCGTGGGACGGTACGGATGTTGTTCAAGTGTTTTCTGCATCATAAAGTTTTTCCCTTTGAATGATCTCAATCACGGACGGCGGAAGAACCCCTGCGAGATCTTCCCCGTTTTCGATCCGGCGGCGGACTTCCGTGGAGGACATATCCACCGGTTCGGCGGTCAGGATATCCGCCCGTGCATGATAGGCTTCCCGGTAGAACGCGCGTTTTTCTTCTAAAATGCCGAGATCGGTATTGTCGCGCGGGATGCACAGAATGTTCGCCAGACGGAAAATGTCCTCCGCGCGGAACCATTTGTCGAGCGTGAGAAACATATCCGTTCCGCAGATGAGGTAAATTTCGCGTTCCGGTTCGGTTTCGGCAAAATGTTCGAGTGTCTGAACCGTGTAGCTCACACCGCCTTTCCGGATTTCAAAATCCGAAACGGAGACACGCTCCAGTCCGCCGAATGCCGCTCGGCACATTTCCAGACGGAGTTCGGGCGTGTCGCCCTTTGCCTTCGCTTTATGCGGCGGAACAGCGGTCGGCATGACGAGGATTTCGTCCAGTTCCGCATGGCGCAGGATCGTCTCGACTGCGTGGACGTGACCGAAATGCGGCGGGGCGAACGTGCCGCCGAACAGACCGGTTCTGATTTTACGACGGGTTTCCATAGATTTTTCTCAGAGCGTCGCGGAAATTTTGCGGTTTTCGGGCTTGGAGGAGATCTTGTACAGGATGATCTTCCGGCCGATCACGGCGACGACTTCGGAACCGGTCGCTTCCGCGAGGGCTTCCGCCGCGTCACGCGCGGTTTCCGCAGAATTTTCAAGAACGCTGATCTTGATGAGTTCGCGCGCTTCCAGTGCGTCGCTGATGGACTTGGTCATTGCTTCCCCGACGCCGCCCTTGCCGATCTGGAAAATGGCGTCCGTCTGGGATGCAATGGACTTGAGCGCGGCTCTCTGCTTGCTGTTTAACATGATAATGTCCTCCGTTATTCCCCGAAAATCACGGCGAGACGGCGGGTGAATTCCCGCATGGCGTTGCCGCGGTGGGATACTTTATTCTTGTCCTCGCCGGAAATTTCGGCAAAGGTCTGATGATAGTCTTCGTAATAGAACAGGCTGTCGTAGCCGAATCCGCCCTCGCCGTGTTCTTCGGTGAGGATTCGTCCGGGACATTCGCCGCGCACGACCATCGCGCGTTCCTGCGGAATGCCGGATTTTGCGGACAGTCCGGCAGAAATCCGCCATTCTTCGGGAATCGTGAATCCGCTGTTTTCCGGAAGAACAAGAGCGGCGGTGCAGACAAAGTGCGCGGTACGCTGTTCTGCCGGGATGCCGTCAAGGTCACGGAGCAGCTTCGCGCGGTTGGATTCGTCGGTCGCGCCTTCGCCGGAATAGCGCGCGGAATAAATGCCGGGTGCGCCGTTCAGATAATCCACGGCAAGTCCGGAGTCGTCCGCGATGCCGATGTGACCGAGTCTGGCGGGAGTATCCGCTTTGATGAGGGAGTTTTCTTCAAACGTGGTGCCGTCCTCAACAATATCGTCCGTGAAGCCGATGTCGCGCAGGGACTGCACATTCACAAGACCATCCGAAACCGCCCCCAGAAGGGTCTGGAGTTCGGCGATCTTCTTTTTATTATTGGAAGCCAAAACAATGTTCGTCATTCTTCGTCTTCTCCGTTTTCTTCGGCGGATTCCTTCTTTTCTTCTTCCTTCATGAGCGCGTCGATGAACATCTTTGCGTCAAACGGCTGCATATCGTCGATGTGTTCGCCCACGCCGATGTACTTGACGGGGATGTTGATCTCGTCCTTGATGGAGAAGATCGCGCCGCCCTTTGCGGTACCGTCGAGCTTGGTCAGGATCAGACCGGTGATCTCTGCGGTTTCGCGGAACTTCTTTGCCTGCATGACGGCATTCTGACCGGTCGTCGCATCGAGTACGAGAAGGGTTTCGCGGGATGCGTTCGGCAGTTCGCGGGAGATGATACGGTTGATCTTCGCCAGCTCGTCCATGAGGTTGCTCTTGTTGTGGAGCCGTCCGGCGGTGTCAATGATGAGAACATCCGCTTTCCGCTTGTTGGCGGCGGCAATCGCGTCATACACAACGGATGCGGGATCGGAGCCTTCGTTCTGACGGACGAGTTCCACACCGGCACGGTCACACCAGATCGCAAGCTGTTCGATCGCTGCGGCACGGAAGGTATCCGCTGCGGCAACGATAACCTTTTTGCCTTCCTTGCGGAGATTGTTCGCAATCTTGCCGATGGATGTAGTCTTGCCGACGCCGTTGACGCCGATCACGAGAATGACCGCCGGAGAGGTTTCGAGATTCAGTGGTTCGCCTTCACCGACCTGTGCGCGGAGAATTTCACCAAGGACATCCTTGACATCTTCCGCATTCTTGATGTTGTCGGTCTTGATGCGGTCGCGCAGTTCATCGAGAATCTTCTCGGTAGTGGACGCGCCCATGTCCGCGCAGATCATGATTTCTTCGAGCTCTTCGAGGAATTCTTCATCCACTTTGCGGAAATTCTTGACCACTTCGTTGATCTGTCCGAAAACGGCATTTTTGGTCTTTGCAAGACCCTGCTTTAATTTATCAAAAAATCCCATAATTTATCTCCAATGATTGAATTTTCAGTTTGCGGTAAATGCGGAAGGATCGTCCACTCCGCCGACGTCCAGTGTGAACACCTTCGACACTCCGCTCTGCTGCATGGTAACGCCGTAGAGGGAGTCGGCAATGTCCATCGTTCCGCGGCGGTGCGAAATCATGATGATCTGCATGGACTTCGACATTTTGGTTATGTACCGTCCGACGCGGGTGACATTCACCTCGTCGAGTGCGGCTTCGATTTCGTCAAAAATGCAGAACGGCAGAGGATTGACGCGGATCAGGGCAAACATCAGCGCGATGGCGATGAAGGCCTGTTCGCCGCCGGACAGAAGGTTCATGTTTTTGATGGTTTTTCCGGGCGGCGCGGCGTTGATGTCAATGCCGCAGTTCAGGACATCTTCCGGATCGGTCAGCCGCACTTCGGCATGGCCGCCGCCGAACAATTCGCGGAAGGTTTCGCCGAAATAGCCGTTGATCTTATCGAAAGCCTCGAGGAAAATGCGGCGCATATCCTTTTCGATGCCGTCCAGAATCTCCAGTAAATCCTTTCTGGCGGCGCGGAGGTCGTCGAGCTGGCGTTTGATGTGGTCGTACCGGTGCTTAACCTCGCGGTATTCCTCCACGGCATCGACGTTGACGTGTCCGAGCGACTTGATTTTCGCACGCAGATCGTTCTGCATGGACAGATACGCTGTCCGGTTGCCGTCTTCCACGGTCGGAATCCGGTTTTCGTCCGCATACCGGCGCGCGGCGGCATAAGTCATTTCGTAGTCATCCCACAGGCGGTCGGTCAGCTTGTCTGAATCCGCTTTGAGGGAGGCGAGGCGGGTTTCGTTTTTCGAATGCGCGAGGAAAGTCAGGTCTTTCTTCGCACTCTGCTCTTTTTCCTTCTGCCGCAGAGCGGTCAGCTGCAGTTCCAGAGCGTCTCCGCTGGACTCCAGTCGGGTCCGCTGTTCCGTAAGTTCGGCGATCCGGCGGCTGTATCCTTCCAGAATCTGCTGTTTCTCGGCGGTCTGCGCGCCGAACGAGTCGATCTGCTGTTCCAGAGTCCGGATGGCGGCAAGGTGTGCGTCGCGTTCCATCGTCAAGGCAGTCACCCGTTCTTCGGCATCGCGGTTCTGCACGTCAGCGGCTTCCCTGTCGCGGGACAATTCCGCAAGACGGATGCGGTAGCCGTTGGCCTGTTCGGTCAGTTCGGCGATCTGCAATTCGCTTTCCCCGCGCTGGGCGGCAAGTACATCCCGTTTTTCGCGGATATTTGCCACGGACGCGGATGTGGATGCGATTTCTTCCCGGATTTTCCGGAGGTCTTCCGCGCTGTGCTCACTGCTTTCCGCCAGTGCCGCACCGTCGCGCTTCAGACTTTCGATCAACGCACGGATGGTACTGCGCCGGCCGTCGGTTTCGCTGTAGCTGCTCTGTTCGGCACCGATCAGGGATCCGATCAGCTTCCGCCGGTCGAGAAGTTCGGCATTTTTGGCTTCCTGTACGGCGATTTTTTCGGCGGCCGCTTTCATTTCCGCGCGGATCGTCCGCAGTTCGGCGGCAGCGGCGGTTCGTTCGGCGGTCAGTGTTTCGATCTGGGACGCACGCGAGAGCATCCCGCTGTCCCGCTTGGTCTGACCACCGGTGAAGGAGCCGCCGGAATTGATCTGCTGTCCGTCCAAGGTTACGGCACGGATTTTCCAGCCGGTACGACGTGCCGCGTCACTCGCGTGGTCGAGGGTATCGAACACGGCGGTACGGGCAAGCAGGGAGCGGACAACGTTCCGGTATTCCTCGTCGCAGGAAACCAGCTCATCCGCCCAGCCGACAAATCCGACCGCGCGGTCCACACCGTCGTAATCCCGGCTGCGCTGCTGTGCGCGGATGGTCGTCAGCGGATAGAACGTCGCGCGTCCGGCATTGTTCCGCTTGAGCGATTCGATGGAACGCTTTGCCGCGTCCTCATCGTCGGTGACAATGTTCTGAAGTGCCAGACCGAGTGCCGTTTCAATGGCAACGGTAACGCCCGGTTCCACGCGGATCAGGTAGGAAACCGGCCCACGGATTCCCGGCAGACGTCCGGCACGCGCTTCGTTCATGACGTGGCGGATGCTGTTATTATATCCGTCAAAGTGGTCGCGCATACGCTCCAGTGCCGTGACCCGGCTCTCGAGAGAATCGAGGACTGCCTGTTTCTGTCCGGCAAGACGAACGATTTCCTGGGATTTCCGCTGAAGTTCCTCCGTCTCTGCCGTATAGCCGGCAATTTCGGCATCAATTTCGTCCGTCATCCGGCGGTATTCCGCCATCTGGCGTTCAGCAGCCGACGCTGTCCGGTCGAGGGACGTAAGTTCCTTCTGATAGGTTTGGATTTCCGCTGCGACAGCTTCCGTCCGTTTTTTCTGACCGGCAATGTTGTTTTCCTGTACGTTCAGGCGAACCCGCAGGTCGGTCAGTGCCGATTCTCCGGCTTTCTGACGGACAAGCAGGTCTTCCAGTTCATCCGTATCGGCGGTGACAGCATCTCCGAGAAGGGCGATCTTCGCTGTCAGGGTATCGTAGTCCGCCGATGTCTGCCGGAAGGCTTCGTTGATGGTACGGAGTTTGGTCTGTACCGTTTCCAGACGTTCGTTTTCTTTGCGGAGATTCTGTCCGGAAGCCTCCGTCAGGGCACGTTCGGCGGTGATTTTTGCTTCCGCGTGCTCGGTTTCCTTGGCGAGAACCAGAATTTCCGTCCGAAGATCGGTCATCTGACGGGTGACGGCGGCGATGTCCTCGCGGTTTTTCTGTGCCGCTTCCCGGTTGCCGTGGGACTCCTCATACAGACGTTCCATGTTCGCGGACGTGGTTTTTACGGAATCTTCCGCCATTTCCAGCTCATGAGCGGACAATCGGGTATCGTTTTCCGCTTTTTCAAGGGCGGCTTTCAGCTTTCCGGAATCGTACAGCCAGAGCGCGATATCCACATTTTTCTTTTCGCCGTACAGTTCGAGGTACTGTTTCGCGCGTGCGGCATCCTTTTCAAGAGGCCCGAGGCGTTTCGCAAGCTCGTTTTCGATGTCCTCCACGCGCTCCATGTTGGCTTCGGTTTCTTCAAGCTTTTTCGCGGATTCCGTTTTCCGGTAACGGTATTTCGAAATCCCCGCACTTTCTTCAAAGACACCGCGCCGGTCCTCACTCTTTTTGGAGAGGATTTCGGCGATCTTTCCCTGCCCGACGATGGAATAGCCCTCTCTGCCGATCCCGGTGTTCATGAACAGTTCGTAGATATCGCGCAGACGGACTTTCTTCCGGTTGATGAAATATTCGCTGTCGCCGCTCCGGTAATACCGGCGGGTGACGGTCACTTCATCGTACCCGGCGGCGAGGATATGCGGTTCGGCACTGTCATCGAACGTGACGGACACCTCCGCAAAACTCATCGGCTTTTTGGCATCCGCGCCTGCAAAAATAACGTCTTCCATTTTGCTGCCGCGGATGTTTTTCGTGGACAGTTCGCCGAGAACCCAGCGCATGGCGTCCGTGATATTGGACTTGCCGCTGCCGTTGGGCCCGACGATGACCGTCGCACCGCTGCCGAATTTCAAAACCGTACGGTCGGGAAACGATTTGAAGCCATGCAGTTCCAGTGATTTCAGATACAAAAGGTTCCCTCCCCTTCGGATTTCTGTTGGATGCTTATGGATGTTCTTCGTGTATTTTTATATTATATCGCGGAAAAATGTCTTTTTCAATGAATTTGACAGATTTTACACGATGTTTAATTTCTATTCTTATTTTATTCCGGCGTTTCTGTCCGACCGCCATCGAGAGATCCCCTTTCGGCACCGCAACGGTCAGACGGCTTCCCGGAACCGGCGGATGTTCATCCAGAGCGGCACAGATACGGCGGTAATACACCTCACCGTACACCAGTTCGCCGAGAGACGGATGATTCGGTCCCGCAGCATACGATTCCTCCGAGTGGAGATTTTCGCTTTCGCACAGACCGATCCGCAGACACGGAACTTCATTCCGGATAAACACATCCAGAACGGCGGCACTGCGTTCCACCGCTTCGTCAAGGGAAAGCGGCTGATATTCCCCGCAGACCGTCATCCGGTGCAGTTCGGTATCGCGGAAAACAATCGTCGGATAAATGCGCGTTCCGGCGGCACCGAGACGGCAGATTTCTTCCGCACAGGCAATTTCGTCCTCCGGCGCGGAACCGGGCAGTCCGATCATCATCTGACCGACCGTGGGAATTCCCGCTTCGCGGAGCATCGCCATGGCCTGACGGGAACGTTCGGGAGAATGCCCGCGTTTGCAGGAAATCAGGACGTTATCCGAGAAAGACTGGATACCGAGTTCCACGGCAGATATGGTGTACCCTTGCAGAATCCCGAGGATTTCTTCATTGATATAGTCCGGACGTGTGGACATCCGGATGCCGGAAACTCTGCCGGAATCCACATAGGACTGTGCAAGATTAAGGAGACCGGTCATCAGCGTGCGGTCGATCCCGGTGAAGGAGCCGCCGAAAAACGCAATTTCACAGTCGGTATCTTCCCGGACGGTGGATAACGCTTCGGTGATCGTCCGTTCCGTCGTTTCATACAAAAATGAAGAAACGCCCGAAATGGCGCGTTGATTACAAAAAACACACAGATTCGGGCATCCAAGGTGCGGGATAAACACCGGTATGTTCACATGGGATTTCTTCATGGGGAATTTTATTCTGCTTCCCCGAACAGGATCAGGGCTTCGTGAGCCGCCTGCTGCTCGGCTTCACGCTTGGTCTTTGCTTCGCCGCGGCCGATGATGTTGCTGTTCAGACGCGCTTCCACCTTGAAATACCGGCTGTGCGCGGGGCCGCTTTCCTCGGTGCAAACATATTCGAGGATTTCCCCGTTGACCTGCTGAACGACCTGCTGGAGAGCGGTTTTGTAGTCGATGAACACGCCGGTTGCCGTGATATGGTCGATTTCCGCCGCAATGAACGGAATCAGGAACGTTTCAACCACGTCAAAGGTTTCGTCGGTATCGAGATAGATCGCTGCAAGAAGTGCTTCAAACGCATCGGCAATGATGGACGGACGTTTCCGGCCGTTGTTCATGATCTCGCCGTGACCGAGGTACATATAATCGCCGAGAGAAATGGCGTTGGCGTACTTGGCGAGTGCCTTTTCGCAGACGACGGCGGCACGGATTTTGGTCAGGTCGCCTTCCTGCTTGTTTTTGTATTTATCGAAAATGTACGAGCTTACGACAATGGAAAGGACGGAATCCCCGAGAAACTCGAGACGTTCGTTGAACGGAGTTTTCTGCCCCTTTGCCTTCATTTCGTTGGAGAACGACGAATGGGTCAGGGCGATCTTGGCATATTCCTTGTTTTTGAAGGTATGCCCGATCCGTTTTTCCAGTCCTTCCAGTGCCTGCGGCTGCAGTTTTGTCGGATTGTTCATTGATCTTCCTTATTCTTCTTTCTGTTTCTGCATTTCCTGCATGACGTCCGCAATCTGTCCGATCACGCCGGTTTTCACGAAGGCTTCCGCCTGACGGACCGCGTTGCAGATCGCTTTCGCATCGGAACTGCCGTGCGCCTTGATAACCGGCTTCTGGAGTCCGAGGAGAGGTGCGCCGCCGTATTCGGATGCGTCAAACTGATGCTTCATCTGGCGGAGCTGATCCTTCATCATGAGGTAAGACATCTTGGTCATCATGTTCTGCGTGAACATCTCTTTCAGCGTACCGAACAGGAATTTTGCCATGCCTTCCACGAGCTTGAGGGTGACATTGCCGGTAAAACCGTCGGTAACGAGAACGTCGCACGGTGCGGTCGGGACTTCCTTGCCCTCGATATTTCCGGCGAACCGGATATATTCGGACGCTTTCAGCTTCTGATAAGCGTCGATCTGAATCTGCGTTCCCTTGTGTTCTTCGGTTCCGTTGTTGAGGAGTCCGACTTCGGGATGTTCCACACCGTGTACATTTTTCATGTAGATGGAGCCCATCAGTGCCCACTGGACGAGATAGTCCGCTGTGACATTGACGTTCGCTCCGCAGTCCATCAGGAGAACGGGGCGTTCAAACGGAAGGATGGTGGCGATGCCGGAACGATGGACACCCTTGATCGGGCGGATAATGAGGGACGAGCCTGCGTGAAGCGCGCCGGTATTTCCGGCAGACACAAACGCATCGCCGCTTTCCTTCAGCATCCGGAGCCCTACGCCCATGGAGGATTCTTTCTTTGCGCGTACGACCGACAGCGGATCGTCTTCCATGGTGATGACCCCTTCGGTATGTACGATCTCGATTGCGCGGGTATCCGCACCGCATTCCTGCAGGTGTTTTTCGATCACCGGCTGATTGCCGACGAGAATCAGTTTGGATTTGTATTTCTGGGAAGCGAGAACGGCTCCTTCGACAATCGCTTTCGGAGCGTTGTCCCCGCCCATTGCGTCAATGATAATATCCATTGTTCCACTCCATGGGAATTATACAAGTTCTTTGAGGATTTCCGCCAGCTCGTCCGCTTTTTCGAGCGCACGGTGCGCGTAGGCCTCGTTGCGGTACTTCTTGCCGCCCTTGACTTTCTGGGCAAGGGGCGGAATGATCCCGAAATTGGCGTTCATCGGCTGGAACTGGGTCTTGTCTCCGCGGGCAACGTAATGTGCCATCGCGCCGATCATGGTTTCTTCCGGGAAAATAAACGGTTCCCGTCCCATTGCACGGACAGCGGCGTTCGTTCCGGCGACAAAGCCGGATGCGGCGGATTCGATATACCCTTCGACCCCGGTCATCTGTCCGGCGAAGTAGATGTTCCGGTTCGCGCGGAGAGAATAGTCGGGTTCGAGAAGTTCGGGAGAATTCATGAAGGTGTTGCGGTGCATGACCCCGTAGCGGTGGAATTCCGCATTTTCAAGGCCGGGGATCATGCGGAAGACACGCCGCTGTTCCGGGAAGGTCAGGTGCGTCTGGAAGCCGACGAGGTTGAACATGGTTCCCTCTTCGTTTTCGCGGCGGAGCTGGACGATGGCGTAATATTCCTCGCCGGTTGCGGGATTTTTGATCCCGACCGGCTTCATCGGGCCGAAGCGAAGGGTATCTTCTCCGCGCGAAGCCATGACTTCAACGGGCATACAGCCTTCGAACACCTTGATTTTTTCGCCCTTTTCAAATTCGTGCAGTTCGGCGGTTTTCGCTTCGATGAGTGCTTTGTAGAACGCCTTGTATTCCTCTTCGTTCATCGGGCAGTTGATGTAGTCCGGCGAACCCTTGTCGTAGCGGGTCGCGTAGAACGCCTTGGTCATGTCGATGCTTTCCGCATCCACAATGGGGGCGGCGGCATCAAAGAAATGCAGACTGTTTCCCCCGATGAGATTCGAAATATACGCGGCCATCGCGTCGGATGTGAGCGGGCCGGTCGCCACAACGGTGATTTCGTCCGGCGGAATTTCGGTCATTTCGCGCTCGACAATCTCGATTTCCGGATGGGAGCGGATCTTGTCCGTGATATATTCGGAGAACAGGACGCGGTCCACGGCAAGCGCACCGCCGGCGGCAACCTGCGTTTTTCTCGCGGATTCCATGATAATCGAACCCATGCGGAACAGCTCCTCCTTGAGAAGACCGACACCGTTGGTGATTTCGGCGGAACGGAGGGAGTTCGAGCAGACGAGTTCGGCAAACGTATCGGAATGATGCGCGGGAGACTTCTTGTGCGGCTTCATTTCGTAAAGGGTGACGTGCGCGCCGTGACGGACGGCCTGCCACGCGGCTTCACATCCCGCAAGTCCCGCGCCGTAAATGTTGATATTGTTCATGCTTCGGTATCGTTGTCGTTCGTTTCGGTTTCTTCCGGCGGAATATCGACTTTATATCCGCAGTTTTCGGTTTTGCATACGAGCTGGTTCTTCCCCTTTTTGCGGTAGAGCATTCCGCCGCAGGTCGGGCATTTCTCGGCGGTCGGCATATCCCACGAGGAGAATGTGCATTCCGGATATTTGGAACAGCTGTAGAATACGGTCTTGTTCTTGCCGTATTTGGTCACGATGTCCGCGCCGCACTGAGGGCATGCGACACCGAGAGAACGGGTCTTCTGCTTGGTGAACTTGCATTCCGGGTAGCGGGAGCAGGCGTAGAAGCTGCCGTAGCGGCCGTTGCGGAGGATCATATCCGCGCCGCAGAGTTCGCACTTGGTCGGCGCAATTTCCGGAACCTTTTCGACCAGACCGTCGCCGGTCTTGGCAAGGGGTTTGGTGTTCTTGCAGGTCGGATAGTTCGGGCAGGCGGCAAATTTGCCGTAACGTCCGTTCTTGACGATCATACGGCTGCCGCAGTGTTCGCAGATGATGTCGGTTTCTTCGGCGGGAAGGTCGATGTCGTTGGTGCCGATGTTTTCGAGTGCCTTGTCCAGCTCGCCCTTGAAGCCGTCGTAGAAATTGTTGAGGACGGTCAGCATCGCACATTCGCCGTTTTCGATGTCGTCGAGACGGTCTTCCATGGACGCGGTGAACTTATAGTCCACGATGTCCGGGAAGTATTCGCACATGAGCTTGGTCGTGATTTCGCCGAGCGGGGTCGGAACAAAGGATTTGCCCTCGCGCTTGACGTAGTTTCTGGAAATGATGATCGTGATAATCGGAGTATAGGTACTCGGACGGCCGATGCCCTTTTCCTTGAGGAAATCGACGAGGGACGCTTCGGTATAGCGTGCCGGCGGCTCGGTATAATGCTGTGCCGGTGTGACCGACTGTGCGTCGAGCAGTTCGCCTTCCTCCACCACGGGAATCCGCATATTGTCGTCTGCGGGAGCGGTGTCTTCGGTGGATTCTTCGTACAGCGCCATGTAGCCGGCAAACTTGACGGTGTAGCCGCTTGCCCGGAAGAGATAACCCGCGCAGGTGAAGTCGGTCTGCACCGTTGCCAGTTCGGCGGATTCCATCTGGCTGGCGATGAAGCGGTCCCAGATCAGCTTGTAGAGCTTATACTGATCGAGAGACAGCAGCTTTTTGATTGCAAGAGGTTCCAGCTTCGCGTCGGACGGACGGATCGCTTCGTGAGCATCCTGCGCGTTTGCACCGGATTTGTAGTTCCGGGGAGTTTTCGGATAATATTCCTCGCCGTATTTGCCGACGATGTACGCCTTGGCTTCTGCCTGTGCTTCTTCGGAAATACGCGGAGAGTCGGTACGCATATAGGTAATCAGACCCTGCATTCCGCCGAATTCGGAGCCGAGGTTGACCCCTTCGTAGAGTTCCTGCGCGACCTTCATGGTGCGCTGGGACTGGAAATTCAGCTTGCGGGATGCTTCCTGAAGGAGCGTGGACGTGATAAACGGCGGCGCGGGATTCTTGGTTCTCTTGCCGCGCTTGATGTCCGCGACGAGGAACTTCTGTCCTTCGACCGCGCGGACCACCTGCATCGCCGCTTCTTCGTTCGGAAGCTCGATTTTGTTTCTGGTTGCCGCGTCGCCGTAGAACTTGACTTCGAAGGGCTTCCCTTCGGTATTGTTCAGAACCGCGCCGATCGTCCAGTATTCCTGCGGGACAAACGCACGGATCTCGTTTTCGCGGTCAACGATCAGCTTGGTAACGGCGGACTGCACACGTCCGGCGGAAAGTCCGCTCTTGACGGCTTTCCAGAGGAACGGACTGACCTTGTAGCCGATGATGCGGTCAAGAATACGGCGCGTTTCCTGCGCGTTCACGAGATCCATGTCGATGGCGCGCGGATGCTTGATCGCTTCCTTGACGACGGACTTGGTGACGGAATTGAAGGTCACGCGCATTGCCTTTTCCTGCGGAATTCCGAGGGAAATCGCCAGATGCCATGCGATCGCTTCGCCTTCCCGGTCAGGGTCCGTTGCCAGATAAATCTTATCGGCCTTCTTGACCTCTTTTTTCAGTTCCTTGATGAGGTCGCCCTTGCCGCGGATATTTATATAATGTGCTTCAAAATTATTTTCGATGTCAACGCCGAGCGTGGATTTCGGCAGGTCACGGACGTGCCCCTTGGATGCGACTACCTTGTAATTGGAACCGAGATAGTTCTTGACGGTATTCGCCTTCGAGGGGGATTCCATAATAAGAAGATGTGCCATGGTTGTTCCCTTCGTTCGTTAATATGGGAGATTGGGAGTGGATGAAATCAAATCGCCGAACGATTGTTTCAGTCGTTTTCCGACTGCCTCAGTCGTTCTCCGACTGCATGATGTCGTCGGGCTGTACGCGCATAAAGTAACCGCCTCCGCCGGACTCAACCGCGCCGGCCATTTCGAGCATGGTCAGTGCGCTCATGACGGCACTGACGGAGGTTTCCGCGTCCACCAGCTCGTCGGGAAGCGTCGGAACGCTTGGTTTCATTTTATTATATACCTTGATTTCCGTTTCATCAAGCATATCCAGCTCAATTTTTTTCGCCGGAACGATTTTTTTATCAGAATTTACCCGTTGTTTATCGTTTTTTCTTTCGTCCTTGTCTTTTTCCAGTCCGAAGAATGATTTTACTACATTGACCGGACGCGGTTTCTTTTTCGGTGCCGGTTCTTCCGCTGCCGGTTCGGGTTCCCGGGGAACCGGTGCGGGGACACGTTCGGATGACACCGGTGCCGGTACCGGATACTCGTTTCTGCGGCCGCCGTAGGTACCGCTGCCGTAATAATTTGCGCGTCCGAGACTGCCGGTTTCCGTGCGGGTGTTGATCCGCGTTCGCGCCATCGCCGTACGGGACAGTTCGTCCATTTCCTTGCCGTGGAGCATCGCGTGTGCCCGCTGAACGCTGACCGTATGCGGATAGATAAACTCAAATTCCGCAAGGATATCCTCCGCCGTCAGGACGGCAAGCGCACCGTCGCGGATAAGATTGTTCGTTCCCTCCGAACCTGCGTCGCCGATCTTTCCGGGAACTGCGAAAACCTTCTTCCCCTGATCGAACGCATGGGCGGCGGTAATCAGCGATCCGCTCCGGGCATCGGCTTCCACAACAACCGTTGCGTCGGCAATGCCGCTCATGATGCGGTTGCGTACCGGAAAATGACTGCCGATGGGCGGAGTTCCCGGAGGATATTCCGAAATAACCGCGCCGCGTTCGACGATCTTCCGGTAAATATCGCGGTGTTCGCGGGGATAGATCACGTCCACACCGGAACCGAGCACTGCGACCACCTGACCGCCGGCGTCCAGTGCGCCGATCAGTGCCATGCTGTCCGAGCCGAGTGCCATTCCGCTGACAACGATCGAGCCGCCGTACGTCAGACCGACACCGAGGGAATACGCCATTGTCCGGCCGTACTCGGTCATTTTCCGGGTTCCGACCACGGCAGTGGTCATATTGGTATTGCAGTCCGGCATCGTTCCGCGCAGATACAGCGTAAGCGGACGGTCGGGAAGATACCGGAGCGAATCCGGATATACCGCAGAGTCCGGCGTGAGAATGTCGATACCCATGCCGTGACACCGTTCAAGCATCTGTTCCGCTTCCGCGAACGTATGCGTTTTCACCAGTGCCTTCGCATGGTCAAGTTCTTTTTCGGAAAGTGCTTCGCCGGGACGGAGTTCATGAAGTTTTTCACTGAAAATTGCATCGGGAGAACCGAGCGCATCCAGCAGTTTTACCGCAAGTTTGCTTGCCGGGCCGAAGGTCAGCGCAAGCCAGAGATACAGAAGCCGCGTGTCGTCCGTCATGAAAAATACCTCCCGAACAAAAATTTAGTAGAATACCCGATAGGATTCCCAGAGAATGCAGACTGCCGCCGATGCCGCGTTCAGGCTCTCGGTATTCCCTGCCATCGGAATGCGGACACAGGCAGTGCAGGCATCAATCACGTTCTGCGAAAGTCCGTGACCTTCGTTGCCGATCACCGGACAGTCGTCGATGCGGACATCGTACCCGCCGAGCGTCAGCGTATGTTCACCGAGCGCGGCGGCAAGAACCCGGCGTTCAAACTTCCGCATCTGCCGGATCAGCGGGATGCTGTCTTCCGCATTGACGATAAACAGCGGCATCCGGAACAGAGTTCCCATCGCCGCACGGATCGTTTTACGGTTATAGATGTCCGCACAGCCGGACAGGATCACGCCGGTGATTCCCATCGCTTCTGCCGAGCGGAGAATGGTTCCGAGATTTCCGGGATCGCGGATGCTGTCGAGCATCAGAAGACGCCGACCCTTCTGCCAATCGTCGAATTTGCTTATATCGCCCCGCATCGTAAACGTATGAAGCCCGGTCATATAAGCAAGTGCGGCGATAATGCCGTCGGGGGACTGTTCGGCGGAAATTTTGTCAAATGCGGGATCGGAGAACACATAGATCGGAATACCGGCGGCTTTGTACTGCTCCGCGGTTTTCTGCGCGGCTGCCGTATCGAGAGCGGATTCCGCAAGAATGAGGTACTCCGGATGCGCGTAGTTCACCGCTTCTCCGGCGAGCTTCACGCCGTCCGCAAGAAATACGGATTCCCTGTCCCGGTATTTTTTATCGGAGAGCTTGCCGAGCGCAACCACCTTCGCGTTCGAGCGCGAGGAAATGTATTCCGCATGATAATAAGAAAGAAATTCGTCTAATTTCATCGTAATGTTTACACAAACTCAATTCTTCTTTTCAGATGGAAGCTTTTTGAAAGGGGTTCGGGGAAAACTTTTTTTCGGAGTTCGCCTGAGTTGCTTTGCAACTCGTGCGAATCTCCAGTTTTCCCCGATAACACCATTTTCCCTACAAAGATAGGGTGTTACTTTGGCGCAACACCCTATTTATGTTCAATTACAATTAGAGAGCTGCCTTTGCAGTTTCAACGAGAGCAGCGAATGCTTCCTTGTCGGATACTGCGATTTCAGCGAGCATCTTGCGGTTGAGGTCAACGCCTGCAGCCTTGAGACCGTGCATGAGCTGGGAGTAGTTCATACCGTTTACCTTTGCCTGAGCAGAGATACGGGTGATCCACAGAGCGCGGAATTCTCTCTTCTTCTGCTTACGGCCGATGTATGCATAGTTGCCGGACTTCATTACGGCCTGCTTAGCCATCTTGAAGTGCTTGGACTTGGAACCCCAGTAACCCTTGGCAGCCTTGAGTACCTTATTTCTTCTCTTGCGCGTCATCATTGCGCCCTTAATTCTTGCCATTTTAATCTATCCTTTCTTGACTCGTATAATCTCTTGTCTTCGGTTTTCGCAGAAACTTAGTCCTGACCGATCAGTCTCTTGACGTTAGCCGTCATAGCGGGGCTGAGGATCTGGCTACTTCTGAGGTGTCTCTTTCTCTTCTGGGTCTTCTGACCGAGGTTATGACGGTGGTCGGAATGGAATACCTTTACCTTACCGGTACCGGTAACAGCAAATCTCTTGGCAGACGCCTTGTGTGTCTTGATCTTTCCCATGATTGTATATCCTTTCAATTGGTGGAATCAGGCGATTTTTCTCTTGGCAGATCCATGATCTGCGGGGGACAGAACCGCGCGTATTACTTAGCCGTGTTTTTCACCGGCGCGATGAACATCGTAAGCTGCTTGCCGTCCAGAACGGGCTTCTTGTCGACCGTTCCGAATTCGGAGACCGCTTCCTGGAATCGCTCGAGCATTTCGCGTCCGAGTTCCTGGTGCGCGATTTCACGCCCCTTGAAACGGAGGCTTACTCTGACCTTGTTGCCGTCCTGAAGGAACTTGATCGCACGGTTGGCTTTGGTTTCAAAGTCGTGCGTGTCAATACGGCAGGAAAGCTGAACTTCCTTGACTTCTACGACCTGCTGTTTTTTCTTGGCTTCCTTTTCCTTTTTGTCTGCCTCATAACGATACTTGCCGTAGTCCATGGCGCGTGCTACCGGCGGGACTGCGGTGGGAGCGATAAGCACGAGGTCGAGCCCGCGCTCATACGCGTAAGCCTTGGCGTCATTGAGATTCATGATGCCGAGCTGACCGTTGTTTTCGTCAAGCATCCGTACTTCCTTTACCCGGATGTCATCGTTGATGGTAAGTTCTTTCGCGCTAATAGTTATGCACCTCCAAATGCTGTAAACAAAAAATCGCTCGAAGAAGATTCTCCGCGCGACACAACAAGACTTTCGTCTTTTTCAGGTATTAACCCTATCGTGCCTCATTGCCGTAAGGTGAGAACGGAGAATGTTCTGCTTTGTTTTAATTCTTGTGTATTATACACCGTTTTCGTTCGTTTGTCAAGAGGATTGCGGAGTTTTTCTTCAACAATTTTTATGAAATTTATGCGGATGATATGTGAACATCCACCAAATCGTAGGGCGGGGGCTTGCTCCCGCCGGAAAGAACGGTTTGAATTTCTTCACGGCGGGAGTAACCCCCATAAGCGGGAACTTAAACGTTCGTAAACACCTCATCAGTCATCTTCGATGCCAGCTTCCCCTCAAGGGGAAGCCAAAATAAGGCAAAATTTTGTTGGCTGACGGTAAAAATTACACTCACCCGAGGCTTCCCCTTGAGGGGAAGCTGGCGCGTAGCGACTGATGAGGTGTCCACCCTTTCGCTTAAGTTCCCGCCTATGGGAGTAACCCCCCGCCCTACCGGAGATACTCCATATTCAGTTTACCCAGTCCATCAGATCAAACGTGACTTCGCAGAGACCGTCCGTACTTTCGGCGGCGATGTGCATCGTGATGGCAGTCGTCCCTTCGGCGATGGTGACGGAATATGTTCTTCCTGGCTCCACGGAAAAATTCTCGAAACCGTCGCAGCGGAGAACCGTCAAGGTAGTGCCGTCTTCATAGGATGCGGTCAGAGTGACATGCAGATACGCCGTTTCGGGAACATCGGGGAACGTGTAGAAAATCATGTTTTCGGATTCGCGGTACTCCATGCTTTCCCGGATTCCTTCAAAAATGGCATTATAGTATTCGGAAGATGCTCCGGCGGCCTTGAGTTCCGCCAGTTCTCTGGCATACTCCAATGCTTCCCCGCGCGTTGCGACCAGTTCGGAATGCTTCTGATCCAGTTGATTTTTGAGATGTGCTTTTTCCGATGCAGACACTTCCAGCTGCTGTGTCAGCTCTCTTTCTATATCCATTTTTTCATGAATATATTGCAGATACACATCCTGTGTATGTTCTCTCAGGCTGACAAAATAGTGGTCATACAGTACGTCATAAAATTCATCGTCGAACCGATACACCGCGTCATACGGGCGCATGAGGTATGCCTTCCCTTTGCGGGTGTACAGATAGTAGGTCTGAGAATACGGCGAGACCGTTTCATCGGCGTAGTTCAGCGTGATTTTCAGATAAGTCCCGCCGTCAACATCTTCGGTATACGGGTGGTCGTTATAGGAATTGCGGGATGTCTTTGTTGCCTTGCCGAACATTTCCAGAAGAAGCGGGAGCATTTCTTTAGAGTCTTCCATGCGGACTTCCGTATTCGACGGGACACAGTCCATCATAATGCCGGAAATCTCCTCCGCCGCCGGAAGTCCTTCGATCGGCTTGGGATCGGTCAGCAGGCACACGCCGCAGACTACGCACGCCGCCAGTGCCAGCACAATTCCCCATAACGCCGGTTTCTTATAATTCAGCACCGACTTTACCCGCGTCTTCACGCCGACTTCGCCGAACGCGACCGGACAGGCGGTAATCAGTTTCTGTTTCATGCTGAATTCCAGAAGGATTCTCGAATAGGCTCTGCGGTCGTCCGCGCTCATGTTCCGGATAACCCGTTCGTCGCACGCCAGTTCGATGTCGCGGCACAGCAGAATGTACGCCGCCCACATCAGCGGGTTGAACCAGTACACGGACAGCAGAAGATATGCCAGCGGCTTGACAAGGTGGTCGCCCCGCCGGATATGCGCTTTTTCGTGCGCGATGATGTATTCGGCATCCGCGTCCTCCACGGAAAACGGTAGGTACACCGTCGGGCGGAACATACCGAGAACGAACGGCGTGGCGATATGTTCGGACTGCCTGATATTCTCCCGCAGACGGACAGCGGTACGGACATTATGTCTTAATAAAATGTAGGAAACAGCGGCGGACAGGAGCAGGACGGTCATTCCGGCAAGCCAGACGACCGACGATAATGCCGCAGCAATCTGAAGCGGATTGACACTGTCCCCCGGATTGGGTACCGAAGATTCCAGCGAATGATTGACAAGAATATCAAGCACTTCCACGCCGGTGTCGACCGCAGGCGTTTCGCTGTACAGAATTTCATACGGAACCGTCTCCGTACGCGGAATCAGGCTGTACACGCTTTCCACGGAAAACGGAATCACCAGACGGACGGCGACGAGAATCCACAGGCATCCCGTCACCCATTTCGGCGCGCGGCGGAACAGCAGACGGATGAGAATCACGGCGAGAATCAGCCATCCGGCGGTGATGCTCCGGTTGAGTAGTTCGAGAAACAGTTTTTCCATCGGTCAGTTCTCCTTTCAGGGTTCTTCGGTCTGGATGCTGTCGATCATTTTCCGGATCTCGTCAATTTCCGCGGGAGTCAGTTTCTTGTGTTTCGTGAAGGCGGCGATGAATGCGGGAAGCGAACCTTCAAACTTTTTTTCAACCAGTTCGTCGATTTCCGCCGCCTGTACGTCGTTCCGCGAGACGAGCGATGTGACCACGGCATTTTCGCATTGCAGAACGCCGCGCTCGGACAGACGTTTGATAACGGTGTAGGTGGTGGATTTGCTCCAGCCGAGATGCTCTTTGCAGAGTCTGACCAGCTCGGTACTGCCAATCGGCTCGTGCGCCCACAGAATGGTGCAGAAACGATATTCGCTTTCAAAAATTTTGGGAGTCGGCATATTGGAATTCCTCCTTTGCAGATTCGGTTTAATACGTTCGACCTTGTGGTTATAGTCTAACACATTAGACCGATTTTGTCAAGAGGATTCCGGCAAAAAGAAAAAACTGCATCGGAAACGATACAGCTTTCGTACAGATCACCTTTTACAGAAGTACGGGCCGCAGAACGGGTCTTCGTGGGTATGGACGTACGTCCATGAAAAATCCGGTGCGGTAATGTAGATGTCGGAATATTTTTCCAAATCAGCGGCGGTCATTCTGCCGACGGTGCGGACGTTGTCGATGCGCGGAAAATCGAAGGTGGAATAGCCGTTCTCGAAACAGATTGCTTCGGTATAATCGAGCGCATTGAACGCCTGTTTTGCCTCTTCTCCTTCGAGGCAGTCTGCCTCACCCCATGTGAACGTGTGCCACAGGAGATTGCAGGATTTCAGTACATGGTCGCGGAGCATATCCTCCGGAATGCCGGAAGCAAAGGCATCCAGCCATTTCTGAACGAGCTTCCGTTTTTCCGCACCGAGTTCGACGGTCGCAATGTGCCGGGACGGGAAAAATTCGTACAGATACAGCTTATCAATCCGTCCGGTGAACGGCCGGAATTTGTCAAGTACAAGCGGGAGTGCTTCGAGAATCACGGACGGTTCGTCAATCAGCAGGGTGGCGTGCGGCGTCCAGCTTTCATCGGTATGGTCAAAACGGCTGTTCAGATGAAGCAGTTCCTCCACCGGATCGGGCGCGGCAAAAAGAACTTTCCCGCCGGAGAAAATCCCGATGTGACTGAAGGTCACGGTAAAGTCAAACGAACGTTCCGCCACTTCTTCCATGATCTCCGTCAGCCAGCCCTCTTCCCTTCCGTCCGCGACAAGCATGGAGCCGAGCGTCAGGTGAAACGGAATCCCCTTCGTCTGCGTTCCGGTAAAACCGTTCTCATACAACAGATTCTGCAGTTCCACCAGACGTTCTTCCGTCTCCGCATCAAATCCCGCCATCACATAAAGAAACTTCTCAGCCACACTAAAATCCTCCTTTTTTTCCAGTTTAAAAGTTTTTGAAAAGGGGTTCGGGGAAAAACTTTTTTCAAAAAGTTTTTCCCCGAGAAACACTATTTAATTAAATAATTTCCAGATAATCCTTGTCCGGGAGCGGCGGGAACTCGGTGAACGGGGCGGTCTGGTACCAGTAGGCGACGGAAGAAATGTCGTCCTGGAGCGGGAGATATTTGCCGTCCTTGCGCCAGCCGAGTGCCTGGATCGTCACGCGGAGGTCGTTTTCAAAGTAGATCGGGTCGGTGATGTGCCAGCGGTAGAGAGCGAATCTCTGGCTGACATCGTACAGACCGTTGCCGCGCATGACCTTCGACAGACCGGTGTACGGAGACGAGAATTCCGTGTACTTGCCGTTGACGTCAAAGTTGTACGCGCCGCAGAAGTAGTCTTCCGTACCGGTGCCGCAGATGGTCGGGAATTCGGTGTCGCCGTCCATGAAGAACTTGATTTCACCTTCGCCCCACCAGCCGTTGTTGTTTACACCCCAGAACAGGTGCGTACCGACGTACTGCCCCTTGCCCTTGATGCCGTCGATGATGGTGTAGTCCGTCTTGTACGGCAGCGGATTGACGCGGTTGAAGCGGGCGCAGAAGTACGCGATTTCGTCTTCCAGCTTGGTTTCGATGTAGTCGATCTGGTAGTAGATCGTCGCGTCGCTGTCGTTGATGTTTTCGAGCGTGATGCGTGCGCGCTTCTTGAACGGCATCGTCCAGTAGCAGTTCAGACCGACCTTCGGGTTGACACAGACCGCGAGAGAGTTGATCTGGGCGTAAACTTCCGCGTTCGGCGTGCAGAAAAAGTCGCCGAGCGGGCATTCCACAGCCGGAATGTCGCTGTCATCCCAGTACATACGGAGAATCAGCCAACGCCAGCAGTTCGTCGCGCCGGTGATCCAGAAATGCTTGATCGCACCTTCCGCCTGAATGTCGCAGAGGGTGAATGTGGTGTGTGCCGGAACGGGCACAGAGGGGGAAATCTTCCAGCCGCGGCCGAGGTCACGCGCGCAGGATGCACCGGTACCGGTTTCCGCCATGCCGGCCTTGCCTTTTTCGCCGGTGAAGTTTTCCGGGCATACCGAGCGGGTCTTTGCAAACGACAGCTTGGAAATGTCGTTCAGGTCTGCACAAAGTCCGTTGAACATTGTTGTTCCTCCATTTTATATTTAATCTGTATCGTTATCGTCGTCCGATTCGTCTTGTTGCAAATCATCCGTTGTCAGTTCTTCTTCGTATAAATCGCTTGATTCCGCTTCCTCTTCATCCTGCCCGTAACCTGTAGGTTCGTCGTCCGGATCGTCCCCGCCGATTCTGTTCAGGATCATCGGACACATCGCGGCAATCGCCATGATAATGCCGAAATCGCTCGTCATTTCAAAAAATATCAGGTCGATCATCGTGCCGACAAATCCCATAAAAATTATGGTGAAAAACGCTCCCATGGCGGTCTCTCCTTTCACTCCGTCACTTCCGGATCGCCGGCCTCCTCGTTGCCGAGATAGACGCGGTGCGGCTTTCCTTCATATAAATTCATGATCGGACGGCGGAGTTTCGACGGATACAGCGGCGCGGTGTTCAGCGTGGCAATATCGAGCCAGTCCATCCCGATCTGATTCGTGTCGCCGTGAAGAACGGCATTGTCAATCCCGCCGAGATATTCGCACAGGAACACCAGATCAACGCGATGGAACGCTTCGCCGTGCCGCCCTTCAATGACGAACGCCAGCTCCTTCGCTTCCACGCGCAGACCGAGTTCCTCTGCCGCTTCCCTGCATACCGCTTCCGGAAGCAGTTCTTCGGATTCCTGTCCGCCGCCCGGAAGGATGTACCAGATGCCGTCACTGTCCTGCAATTTTACCGCCGCCAGTTTTCCGTCACGGATAATCAGAGCTTTCGCGGAATTGCGGATCGGTCGTTCCATTGCCAACTGTCAGAACCGCTTAAAACTGTACGGTTACGCCTTCCTTGGCGGACTTGAATGCCGCTTCGATGACCTTGAAGGTACGCATAACTTCGCACGGCTTGACGATCAGTTCTTCCTTGCCGTCGAGAACGCCCGCGATGTTCTTGTAGACAGAACCCCAGTCGCTGTTCGGAATTACGTCCGGTGCTTCCAGCTCTTCGAATTCTTCGATGGTGTGGCGGGTCTGCTTGCGGGTAATCATCTTGTGGTCGATGTATGCCGGAACGTCGATAACTTCCGACTTGTCGCTCTTGATGCGGCGAACCTTTACCTTGGGGTCGCCCATATCCTGCATGGTCATGGCACCGCGGTCGCCGTAAACCATCCAGCGAGGAAGTGCGAGCGGAGAGTAAGTCACAACTTCCATGTGCGCGACGAGACCGCTTTCAAAGGTGATGATAACCTTGGAGTAGTCGTCAACTTCTTCCGACCACAGAGAGAATACGTTCGCGGATACGGTCTTGATCGGTTCCTTGATGAGCCAGCAGAGCTGGTCGAGCATGTGAACACCCCAGTCGAGGAGCATACCGCCGCCGTGGTCCTTCATGCCGCGCCAGTTGTACATATCGCCGTTGCCGTTCGGGGACTGGATGCGGGATTCGATCATATACGGCTTGCCGATCGTGCCGTCTTCAAGAGCTTTCTTAATCATGACGAAGTCGCGGTCCCAGCGGCGGTTCTGGTGAACCGTGAACAGCTTGCCGGTGCGTTCGGATGTGTCGATCATCTTCTGAAGCTCTTCGCTGGACATGGCGACGGGCTTTTCGGACATGACGTTGAAGCCCGCTTCCATAGCGCGGCACGCCATTTCGCAGTGATAGTTGTTGGACGTTCCGACGAGAACAAGGTCAAAGCCGCCTTCGTGTGCGAAGAAATCGTCGAGATTGTCGTACGCCGCCAGACCTCTCTGCTTTGCGTAAGCGAGACGATCCGGGTTGATGTCGTATGCCGCTACGGGTTCAAAGGGAATATCTTCACGAAGAACCGTGTCTACATGATAGCCGCCTGCCATCCCGCCGAAGCCGATAATACCGAGTTTGTATGCCATAATAGCCTCCGTTCTGCCGTTGTAAGGCATCTGTGTTTTTTCTATATTTTATACGTTTCCGCAGGAAAAGTCAATCCTGTTTGGTCAAAATGTGTAACTTTTTTCGCAGTCCTCCGGATAATCCCGCCCGGATTCTGCAAAATATTGTATTTTTATGCGGATTTTTACGGAAGATTCTTGACATATCCAACACCAAATGCTATAATTCACTATAAATTCTTTCTATAATCAGGAGTGACCCGTATGAAAATCACAATGATCGTTCTCGCCATCATATGCTACATGATTATGGTCATGTACATCGGCGTGCAATGTTCCAAAGCAAACAAGTCGTCCGACGACTTCTACCTCGGCGGACGCAAACTCGGCCCGTTCGTCACAGCGATGAGCGCGGAGGCATCCGATATGTCCTCGTGGCTGCTGATGGGGCTTCCGGGCGTTGCCCTTCTGACCGGCGTATCGGGCGGAACCACCGGCTTTGCCGAAGCGTTCTGGACCGCGCTCGGTCTCGGAATCGGTACCTACCTCAACTGGCTGATCGTTTCGCGCCGGATCCGTATCTATTCCGAAAAGAACAATTCCGCAACCATTCCGGACTTCTTCTCCAACCGTTTTGGTGACAAATCCGGCATCCTTACCCTGATCGCGGCTGTTGTTATCATTATTTTCTTTGTTCCTTACACCGGTTCCGGATTCGCGGCTATCGGCAAGCTGTTCAATTCCCTGTTCGGCATTGATTATCACACGGCTCTGCTCGTCGGCGGCGCGGTTATCGTGTTCTACACCATGACGGGCGGCTTCCTTGCAGCTTCCACCACGGACTTCATCCAGTCCATCGTTATGAGCATCGCGCTGTTCGTCATCGTCTGCTTCGGTATCGAAAACGCGGGCGGCATGGCGGCTGTAGCGGATAACGCCAAGGCACTGACCGCCTCCGCTTCCCTCTCCGAATACTTCAGCCTGACCGGTACGGACGGTTCCTACGGCTTCCTGCCCATCGTTTCGACGCTGGCATGGGGGCTTGGCTACTTCGGTATGCCGCACATTCTTCTCCGCTTCATGGCCATTGAAAACAGCGAAAAGCTGAAGCTCTCCCGCCGGATCGCCACCGTATGGGTCTTCATCTCCATGGGCATCGCCATTTTCATCGGCTACATCGGTCTGACCTTCGCCATCAACCACGGCTACATCGTGGACGGTATGGCAGCGGAAGGCTTTGACGCGGAACGCATCATTATTTATATGTCCGATAAAATCGCCGATATCGACAGTTTTGCTGCCATCATCGCCGGTATAATCCTCGCCGGTATTCTCGCGGCTACAATGTCCACCGCCGATTCCCAGCTTCTTGCGGCGGCTTCTTCGGTTTCCGAAAACATCATCAAGCGGTTTGTCTGGAAAGACATCCCCGCAAAGAAGCAGATGTGGATCGCCCGTCTTTCGGTTGCGGTAATTTCCGTAATCGCCCTCGTTCTCGCGTGGAATCCCGACAGTTCCGTTTTCCGTATCGTATCGTTTGCGTGGGCAGGCTTCGGCGCAGCGTTCGGACCGGTTATGCTGTTCGCGCTGTTCTGGAGACGTACGACCAGACAGGGTGCGCTCGCCGGTATGATCTCGGGCGGCGCGATGGTCTTCCTCTGGAAGTACGGCATCAGCAAGCTCGGCGGCGCGTTTGCGATCTATGAACTGCTCCCCGCGTTCATCGTATCCTGCATCCTGATCGTGGCAGTCAGCCTTGCAACGGCCGAACCTTCGAAAGATATTCTCGATACCTACGACGAAGTGGACGCACTTGTCAAGAAAAAGTAATCCGACAAATACAGAAACGGCACAGTTTTTTGAGACTGTGCCGTTTTCTTATGGGATTTTTTGTTGTTGGACTCAGCCTTCAACGAAGGTTTCGACAATACGGTCGAGGAGCTTGGTGAAGACCTTGGACTGCTTCTGATACTGGGAAGCGAGGTCAGTGTTGAAGGAGTTTGCCATGGTGTTGAGCATATTGCTGATGCCGATGCCGGAGAGATAGCCGATGTCGTAACGGATGGTGTCGATGATGATATCGAGAGAAGCTGCGGATTCCGCGTCACGGCTGACCTTACCGATCAGGGTTACGTCATAATAAGCGGGCGTGAGGTCGTTCTTGGATTCTGCACCGAGGGTGTCCATCACATGACCGGTCATTGCGTATTCCACGTTGGTGATCGGAATGAAGTATACGGAAGCTACGTTCGGGTTTACGCAGTGGTAGTAGTTTTCCTGAGTATCGTCATACTTCGGCATGGGAAGTACGCCGAACGGAGAGTCCATGGAACGCATGGTTGCAACAGCGTGGAGTTCCCCGTAGTAGAACAGGGACTGGTCCTGCTGATACATGGAGAATGCGGTATCTTCGGTCAGACCGGCCTTGGACCAGCTCCAGCTGAGATTTTCGTCGTACATGAGCGTAGCGAGCTTGTCTACAACGGAAACTGCCTTTTCGGAGTAAAGAGTAACGGAAGGAACGTCGTTTTCGTCCTTTGCCGCCATTTCAACGCCGCAGCCGATGAATGCAAGACCCATCATATCGCAGAAGCAGATCAGACCGTAACGGTCATTGGTGTCCATAACGCCGTCGCCGTTGAGGTCATCGGATACCTTGGTACCCATTTCAACCATCTTGTCAACCGTCCACTTGCCGCTTTCCATGAGAGCGTACGGGTCTTCGATCTGATAGTCGCCGAGGATCGCCTTGTTGAACATGATCGCGCCGATGGACTTCTTGTACATGGTACCGATGTCACCGGTAAGCATATAGTTCTTGTGAGCGATGGAAAGGTCGTTGATACAGTTCTGGTCCCACCATGCTGCGCCGAGGTCGAGCGTACCCTGTGCGGCATAGTCGTTCAGTTCGGCGAGAAGACCGCTCTGGCTCATGGTAAACACGGACATGAGCGTGTTGGTAGCAAGCTGATATGCGTTGTCCTGCGCGGTAACGGACTGCTGGATCGCAGTGGAGTTGCCGTAGCCGTCAAGAAATTCTGTCTTGACATTGACATTGAGTTTTTCTTCGGTCTTGAGCGTTCTGGTGTAAACCGCGTCGTTGATGGCTTCGCCGTTCATTTCTTCGGCATTCCAGTCAACGTCGCTCCAGATACCGACATCCTGCGGATATGCAAGAACCGTGAAGGATGCGCCCTGATAGTCGGTGCCTTCGGGAATATTGGCGGTATAACGGGTTTCTTCTTCTTTTTCGGAACCGGAATTGGAAGCCGTATCCGACTGAGCGGTGGGAGTATTGGTGTTCGTGGTTTCTCCGCCCTTGTCCGCACAGGCGGTGAACGCCGGAAGCAGTGCGGCTAAGATCAGGAGAATCGCAAGTGTTTTCTTCATGATGAATTGACCTCACAATCAATTATGTTGTATTTTTGACAAATTTGCAGTCGTGTAATCTTTATTATAAACAATTTTTACGTTTTTGTCAACAAAAATTCAAATTTCACGAACAACACTTTCTACGAATTTTCCCTTATATTTCCACAGTTCCTCGGTAAATTTCACAGGTTTCCCCGGTCATTGCCACATTGCCGCCGCTGTATTCGATGGTCAGACTGCCGCCCTTGAGATAAACGGTAATGTCGCCGGGCTTGCAGAAGCCGTTTTCGACCGCCGCAACCGCCGCCGCGCACGCACCCGTACCGCAGGCGTACGTTTCGCCGGAACCGCGTTCCCAGATGTGCGCGATGAGGGTATGATCGTCGATCACCTGAACGAATTCGACATTTGTGCGTTCCGGGAAATGCGGATCATGCTCGATGGCGTAGCCGAAGGATTCGAGATCGGCGAGAACCGCCGCGAATTCTTCCGTTTCATGCGCGAAAATGACACAGTGCGGATTGCCCATGCTGAGACAGGTGATTTTGTAGATATCCCCCGCCAGTTCCGCACGTTCGCCGACGATCCGGCCGGTTTTGGAGGTGAGATTCACCGGAACCGCATCGGGCGAAAAGTCCGGCGTACCCATGCCGACCTTCGCACGGATCGCTTTGCCGTTCCGGGTAACGAGACGGACGGGCTTGGTGCCGGAGAGGGTGTCAATCCGCATTTCACGCTTGGGTACAATGCCGTTTTCGTAGAGATATTTTGCCACACAGCCAATGGCGTTGCCGCACATTTTCGCTTCACTGCCGTCGCGGTTGAACATCCGCATGGACGCATCCGCCGATCCGGTCATACCGGGCGTATCGGCGGGAAGAATCGTGATCGTACCGTCGCCGCCGATACCGTAATGACGGTCGGCAAAGCGGATGGACAGTCCTTCCGGATTTTCGATGTTCCGGTCGATGCAGTTGAAGTAGATGTAGTCGTTTCCGCAGGTGTGCATTTTCACATAATCGAGGGAAATCTTGCCGCCGCGGAGATTGTTGATGTCCACAAGTTCGGTGCAGTGTTCGTTCCAGCGGGTGGCGATGCTGTCTGCAACGGCATTGGCGGTATCAAGTGCCGTCAGACACGGAATCGCGTGTTCGACCGCAAGACGGCGGAGACGGACGCTTTCGTACCGCGGGTCACGTCCCTTGGCGGAGGTGGACACAATGTAGTCGATCAGTCCTTCGGCGATCAGCTCGCGCGGGGTGGTTCCGGCTTCATCGAGGTGGGAAACGGCAATCACCTTGACCCCGTGACGGCGGATCGCCTGCGCGGTATTTTCGGTCGCGTAAATGCGGAAGCCGAGGGATGCGAATTTCTTGGCAATCGGGCCGATTTCGCCCTTGTCGGTATCGCGGACGGAAAGGAATACGCCACCGTTTTCGCGGAGCTTGTACCCTGCCGCGCGGAGGCCTTTGAACAGTGCCTCGCCGAACGTTCCGGCCAGTCCGAGAACTTCGCCGGTGGACTTCATTTCGGGACCGAGCGCGGTGTCCAGTCCGCTGAGCTTTTCAAAGGAGAATACGGGAACCTTGACCGCAACGTACGGCGACGGACGGTATAATCCGGTGCCGAATTCCATATCGCGGAGCTTTTCACCGAGCATACAGCGGGTGGCAAGGTCAACCATCGGGATGCCGGTCACTTTGCTGATGTAAGGAACGGTGCGGGAGGAACGCGGGTTGACCTCGATGACGTACAGTTCCCCGTTATAAATGAGGTACTGGATATTAATCAGCCCTCTCGTTTCCAGCGCGAGCGCGAGATTTCTGGTGTGGCGGATGATGTAGTCGGTCATGTCGTCGTCCACGTTCTGCGCGGGATAAACGGCAATGGAGTCACCGGAATGGATACCGGTACGTTCGACGTGTTCCATGATCCCGGGAATAAGAATGTCGTCACCGTCGCAGATCGCGTCCACTTCCAGTTCGGTTCCCATGAGATACTTGTCCACGAGAACGGGGTTTTCGATGCCCTGCGCGAGGATGATCGCCATGTATTCACGGATGTCCGCTTCGGTGAAGGCGATAATCATGTTCTGTCCGCCGAGAACGTAGGACGGACGCAGAAGAACGGGATAGCCGACCCGTTCCGCAACGTCGAGAGCCTCGTCCGCCGTCATGACGGTTTCGCCGACGGGACGCTTGATTTTGTAGCGTTCAAGAAGTTCGTCAAAGCGTTCGCGGTCTTCCGCGCAGTCGATCATGTCGGGGGAGGTGCCGATGATCGGAACGCCGCACGCCGCGATATGGCGGGTGAGCTTGATCGCGGTCTGTCCGCCGAATGCCACGACCGCGCCGACCGGCTTTTCTGCTTTAATAATGTTGGCAACGTCTTCGGGGGTCAGCGGTTCGAAATAAAGACGGTCTGCCGTGTCAAAGTCGGTGGACACGGTTTCGGGATTGTTGTTGACAATGATGACATCGTAGCCGGCTTTTTTCAGTGCCCAGACGCAGTGGACGGACGCATAGTCGAATTCAATCCCCTGTCCGATGCGGATCGGTCCGGAGCCGACGACCATGACGGTGCCGAGCGGGCTTTTCTTATGCGTGGAGATAAACGCGGAGGCTTCGTCGTCTTCGTCGTAGGTGGAGTAGAAATACGGCGTGTCCGCACCGAATTCCGCCGCGCAGGTGTCGACCGTGCGGAACGATGCGGGAAGTGCGTACGGCAGAGATTTCATCCCCGTCAGGCGGGAAACTGCGCTGTCCGGGAAGCCGATGAGCTTCGCCTGTTTGTACAGATCGAAGGAGAGGGTTTCTCCGGCGGATTCGAGCGCATTTTCCACATCCGCGATTTTCTTCAGTTTGGTGAGGAACCAGCGGTCGATTTTTGTGATGGTAAAAATGTCTTCGATGGTCAGACTGCCGCGGCGGATCGCTTCATAGACGAAGAAAATCCGTTCGTCCGTTCCACCGGCAATGAGAGAGGGCAGGTCTTCCGTGGGAATTTCGCGGTACTTCGCGCTTCCGGGAGAATCCATGCCGATGGATGCCCCGCGCACTGCCTTCATGAACGCCGCTTCAAAGCCCGGCGCAATCGCCATGACTTCGCCGGTCGCTTTCATCTGCGTGCCGAGACGGCGGGTCGCGTAAACAAATTTGTCGAACGGCCATCGCGGGAACTTGACGACCACATAGTCAATCGCGGGTTCAAAGCACGCCATGGTCGTACCGGTGACTTTGTTTTCGATTTCGTCGAGATTGTAGCCGACCGCGATTTTTGCGGCAACCTTGGCAATCGGATAGCCGGTCGCCTTGGATGCGAGGGCAGAGGAACGGGAAACACGGGGATTGACCTCGATGACGGCATATTCAAAACTGTCGGGATTGAGGGCAAACTGGACGTTGCAGCCGCCGGTGATCTTCAGCTCGTCGATGATGGCGAGAGCGGAATTGGCAAGCATGGTATATTCGGGCATCGCCAGCGTGAGGGCGGGTGCGGCAACGATGCTGTCCCCGGTATGGATGCCGACGGGGTCGATGTTTTCCATCGAGCAGACGGTGATGTGGTTCCCCGCATTGTCGCGGATAACCTCAAATTCGATTTCTTTCCATCCGGCGATGCAGCGTTCGATGAGAATCTGGCTGATCGGGGATGCCTGAATCCCGGTTTCTGCAATTTCGGCAAGTTCATCGGGATTGTTCGCAATTCCGCCGCCGGTGCCGCCCAGCGTGAAAGCGGGACGGACAATGACCGGATAGCCGAGACGTTCCGCAAGAGCAAGCGCGCCGTCCACGGTGGTGGTGATATCGGACGCAACGGTCGGCTGACCGATTTTGTCCATCGCGTCCTTGAAGAGCTGACGGTCTTCGGCGCGGTCGATGGTATCGGCGGCAACTCCCAGCAGACGGACGCCGTGCGCGGCAAGGAACCCGTCGTGTTCGAGCTTCATGGCAAGGTTGAGACCGGTCTGGCCGCCGAGAGTGCCGAGAATGCTGTCGGGCTTTTCTTCAAGAATGATGCGCTTGACGACATCTTCCGTCAGCGGTTCCAGATAAATACGGTCGGCCATGGCACAGTCGGTCATGATCGTTGCGGGGTTGGAATTGACGAGAACGACCTCGATTCCCTCTTCGCGCAGTGCCTTTGCCGCCTGCGTTCCGGCATAGTCAAACTCCGCCGCCTGCCCGATGACGATCGGTCCCGAGCCGATCAGCAGTACCTTGCGGATGGTAATATCTCTTGGCATATTGTCACATCTCCTTTGGGTTGTCAAAGTGTATGGTTATTTATAAATTTATGCGTATAATTATACCACAGAATCTCCGGAAAATACAGAGAAATCCGCGAAAATATTATTTTTATCCGGCTGCACAAACATTGCGTCCGATCCGGTCTGTTTTTGTACGAACGCATTCATAAATATTGTTCCTGTTGTATGTACGGTCTGCAATCGCAGTATGAACGGCGTGTACATATTTTTTCAGGCAAAAAACATCCCTGCGGAGATTGCTCTTCCGGCAGGGATATTTTCCAGTATACACACAGTTATACGCCCGCGGGTTCCGCTTCGGAATCTTCGAGAAGTGCCGTTTCGCGGTCGGCAGCCGCGCGGGCAAGCTCTTCTTCGTATGCACGAAGGACTTCTTCTTCAAGATGAGCGCGGAAATCGGTATTGATCGGATGAACGATATCACGGTAGGTACCGTCGGGATTCTTGCGGCTGGGCATAACGATAAAGTTTTTGTCCCGGACACTGATGACCTTGATGTCGTGGAGCGCGAGCTGATCGTCAAATGTGACGGATACGATCGCCTTCATCGGGCCTTCTTCAAATAACTTTCTTACTTTGATATCGGTGATAACCATTCTGTTGTGTCCCCTTTTCATTTTGTCTTGGCTGATTATAATTATACACGGACATTGTGAAAATAATTCAAGGCTTTCATAAATATTTTTTAAAAGGAATGTATCTTTTTTTAAGAAATATGTTATAATAAATGTGAATACCAATCTACTCTACCGAAAAGGATGATCTTATGGCTTTATCGAACACGCACTTCGGCGCAGAATACATAAAAAATCTTCTGGAATCCTCCGGACAGCGGCACATTTTCTTTGCGGGAATCGGCGGCGTCAGCATGAACGCGCTTGCCCATATCAGCCACCTGATGGGACACCGCGTCTCCGGTTACGACCGCAGCGAAAGCGCAGTCACCCGCAAGCTCGAGGACATGGGCATCACCGTCTACTATGAAGCGGACGGCGAACACATGAAGGACTGCGACGCTCTCGTTTATACCGTCGCCATGCCGGAAACCAATCCGGAATACGTCTATGCCGGAGAACACGGCATCCCGCGTATCTCCCGCGCCGACTATCTCGGCTACATTATGACTGGCTTCCGCCACCGTATCGGCGTATCCGGCACGCACGGAAAAAGCACCACCACGGGCATGGTTTCCCGCATCCTCACGAACGCCGGTGTGGAACCGACCGTCTTCAACGGCGCAGCCATGAAGGAATCCGGCACCGTCGATATCATCGGAAAACACGAATACTTCGCGTTTGAGGCGTGCGAATACATGGATTCCTTCCTCGATTTCAATCCGTCCGCCGCAATTGTGCTGAATATCGAGATGGATCACCTCGATTATTTCCATTCCATCGAACAAATTATTGATTCGTTTAAAAAATTTCTCGCCATTACAGGTGAAAATGGGTACGCAATTGTGAACCGGAACGATGAAAACTGCATGAAGGCAGCGGAAGGCTACGCGGGGCATCTCGTTACTTTCGGACGGAACAATCCCGATGCGGATTTTTATTCGGCAAATGAAGGCGAATGCGGCGGCTATCCGGCATTTGATCTGATGGCGTACGGCAGAAAAATCGCGCGTGTCACGCTGAACGTTCCCGGCGAACACCTCATCGCGGATGCACTGGCGGCGTGTGCGGCGGCGTGTGTCAGCGGAATTTCGCCGGAAAAGGCAGCGGAAGGACTTGGAAAATACGAGGGCATCTGCCGCCGGATGGAAAAAATATGCACGACAGCTTCCGGTGCTGCTCTGTTCACGGATTACGCGCATCATCCGACGGAAATCGCGGCATCGGTGAAAGGGGCGCGGAAAATCTGTCAGGGCAGGCTGAACCTCATTTTCCAGCCGCACACGTTCTCCCGGACGGCGGAACTGTTCGACGAATTCGTGGAAGCGTTCGTGAACTGCGGTGCGGATGAGATTGTCCTGTGCGACATTTATCCGGCACGGGAAACGAACATTTACGGGGTATCGTCCGATATGCTCGCGGAAAAGATCGCGGCGGCGGGAAAGAAATGCCGGGTAATCCACACGTTCGAGGAAACGGCAGAATACGCGGACGGACACTCCGGCGAGGGGGACATGATCCTCGTCATGGGTGCGGGCGATGTGATTAAGGTCGCGGAAATGATTCAGGAACGTGCAAAATAAGTGAAAAAATACCGGCTGCTGAAGCCGGTATTTTGGATATTCGCTATTCCCCATCCGTTGTTTTTCATATCCGATTGTCCTCCATAAAAAATCAGATTTCTTCAAATCAATTATATCATACGCCTCCCGCAAAAACCACCGCCATTTTATTACATATTTTTGAACAAAACACCTGCATATCCCCCTTCAAGATTTGTTCAATACCGCGTTTTCCTATTTTATCACGCGGAACGGTTGACAATTTCACACAGAATGTGTTAAAATATATCATAATCATGTGATTTCCTGATCTTAAAGGAAGTTTAATTTCCAAACTCACAGTGAAAGGAGCGAATGCGATTGTACAACGAACGACGCGAACAGATCCGGTCCCTGCTTTTGTCCAAGCCTTTCATCTCGCTGAAAGAGCTTGAGGAAATGTTCCCGGACGTGTCCGGCATGACCCTCCGGCGCGACATCGAATACTTTGAACGCGAACACGAAGCGATCAAGGTACGCGGCGGCGCACGGAGCATGAAGTTCATCACCACGCAGACCGACGACTCGATCACCGCGCGGATGAAGGAGAATATCCACTCCAAGGACTCCATCACGGCGCGTGCGGCGGAATTCCTCGAAACCGGCCGGTCGATCTTCATTGACTCCGGTTCGACCCTCCAGCGGATCGTGCCCTACGTTCCGAACGACCGTTTTACCTTCACGACCACTGACCCCGTGTCCGCTCTGGAACTGTGCAAGATCGGGCTGCCGATCGTCAATGTCGTCGGCGGACGTCTCGACCGCGACAACCAGACCATCACCGGTCTTCAGGCAACGCGGTTCCTGTCGGACATCAACATTGACATTGCCCTCCTCTCCCCGTCCGGACTTTCGGCGCGCAGCGGTTTTACCGTCGGCAACTACAGCGAATGCGAGCTGAAGCGGATCGTGGTGGAAAAGGCTCGGCTGGTGATTATCCTCATGGATTCGTCGAAGATCGACAAATCCCTTCCGTACACGTTCTGCACCTTCGAAAACATCGACGTGCTGATTACCAGTTCCGCCCTTCCCGCAGAGATGGATGCTCTTGCACGGGAAAACGGCGTGCGCGTCATCAACGTGGAGGAAGAAAATTAACCAAGTCAATCTCATATTTACATAAAGGAAAGGAACGATAACCCACTATGGCTAACATCGTCATAATGCCCCGTCAGGGACAAAGTGTTGAGTCGTGCATCATCACGACATGGCAGAAGAAAAAGGGCGACCGTGTGGAAACAGGCGACATCCTGTTCTCCTACGAAACCGACAAGAGTGCCTTTGACGAACCTTCTCAGTTCTCCGGTACCATTCTTGAACTCCTCGCAGCAGAAGGCGACGTAGTTCCCTGTCTCGATCCCGTCTGCATCATCGGTGAAGAAGGCGAAGATATCTCCGCTCTGATCCCCGGTTCCGCAAAGGAAGAAGCTCCCGCTGCCGAAGAAGCAAAGGCAGAAGAAGTCGTTGAAACCAAGGCTGTCGAAGCAGAAGCAACTGTTTCTGAAGCAGACGGCGCAAGAGTGTTCATCTCCCCCAGAGCGAAGAACCTCGCTCTCAAGACCGGCGTTGACATGACCAAGGTCGTTCCGACCGGCCCTCACGGCAGAATCATCGAACGCGACATCAACAAGGCTCTCGACGCAGGCTTCGTTGCGACCACTTCTCTCGTAGAAGACTTCCTCGCAGGCAAGCCGGTAGTTGTTGAAGAAGCTGCTCCCGCAGTTGAAGAAGTTAAGGAAGCTCCCGTTGCCGCTGCTCCGGCTGACGACTTCCGCGCATACACCGACGAACCGATGTCCAACATCCGCAAGGTCATCGCAAAGTCCATGCACGCTTCCCTCTCCGAAATGGCTCAGCTCACGCTCAACGCTTCCTTCGACGCGACCAACCTTCTTGCATACCGCGCGAAGCTCAAGGCAAACGGCGAAGCTCTCGGTCTGTCCAAGATCACCATCAACGACATGATCCTCTTCGCAGCCGCACGCGTTCTCCCGAACTATCCGGAAATCAACGCAAACCTCATCGACAATACCTTCCGCAAGTACAAGCACGCGAACATCGGCATGGCAGTTGACACTGACCGCGGCCTCCTCGTTCCCGTGATCTTCGGTTCCGATACCCTCACCCTCGCAGAACTCTCCGCTCAGGCGAAGACTCTCGCAGGCAAGGCTCGTGAAGGCAAGCTCTCTCCCGACGAAATGTCCGGCGGCAGCTTCACCATCTCCAACCTCGGTTCCATGGGCATCGAAAGCTTCACTCCCGTTATCAATCCTCCGCAGACCGCCATCCTCGGCGTATGCTGCACCACCAACCGCCTGAAGGACGACGGCAAGGTTTACCCGGCAATGGGTCTCTCCCTCACCTTCGACCACCGTGCAGTTGACGGCGCACCCGCAGCGAAGTTCCTCAAGGAACTCTGCACCGCACTTGAAAACTTTGATCTTCTTCTCGCAAAGTAAGACAGGAGCGTAACCATGGCTGAAACTAAGTTTGATCTGATTATTCTGGGCGGCGGCCCCGCTGGTTACAATGCGGCGGAACGCGCGGCTCACGGCGGTCTGAAGACGCTCGTCTGCGAAGAACGTGCGCTCGGCGGTGTCTGCCTCAACGAAGGCTGCATTCCGACCAAGACCCTGCTCTACTCCGCAAAGATTTACGACTACGCAAATCACGGCGACAAGTACGGTGTAACCGTAGAAGGCGCGAAGATCGACCACGCAAAGGTCGTTGACCGCAAGGACAAGGTTGTCAAGACCCTCGTTTCCGGCGTCGGTGCCAAGATGAAGGGTGCCGGTGTTACCGTTGCGAACGGTACCGCGAAGATTCTCGGCAAGGTTGCCGGCGGCTTTGCAGTCGAATGTGCCGGTGTTACCTACGAAGCGGCTAAGCTGCTCATCTGCACCGGTTCCGAAGCAATCGTTCCTCCGATTCCGGGTCTCCGTGAAGCATACGAAGCCGGTTTCGTTGTTACCAACCGTGAAATCCTCGATCTCCGCACCCTGCCGAAGAAGTTTGTTGTCATCGGCGGCGGCGTTATCGGTCTCGAAATGGCGTCCTACTTCAACTCCGTCGGATGCGAAGTAACCGTTATCGAAATGCTCGACAAGATCGCAGGTCCCACCGAAAAGGAAATTTCCTCCAACCTCGAAAAGAACTACGCGAAGAAGGGTGTCAAGTTCATCCTCGGCGCGAAGGTTTCCGCAGTCAACGGCAAGCCCGGTTCCATGGGTGTTGTTGAATACGAAAAGGACGGCAAGACCGAAAAGGTTGAATGCGACCTCGTTCTCGTATCCACCGGCCGCCGTGCAAGAACCAAGGGCATCGGCCTCGAAGAACTCGGCGTTCAGATGAACCGCGGTGCGATCGTCACCGACGAAACCTGCGCGACCTCCGTTCCCGGCGTATGGGCGGCAGGCGACGTCAACGGAAAGGTTATGCTCGCGCATACCGGCTACCGTGAAGGCGAAGCGGCTGTCAACAATATGCTCGGCAAGAAGGACCGTGTGGACTATCGTTCCATCCCGTCCGTTATCTATACCAATCCGGAAGTTGCTTCCGTCGGTGAAACCCTCGAATCCGCTCAGAAGGCGGGCATCGATGCGGAAGAAACCACGCTCAGCCTCCGTTACAGCGGCCGTTACCTCGCTGAAAATGAAGGCGGCGACGGCTTCGTAAAGATCGTTTACGGCAAGCAGCATCACGAAATCCTCGGCGTACACATGATCGGTTCCTATGCGTCCGAAATCATCTACGGCGCGGCTGCAATGGTTGCAAGATGCCAGAGAGTGGAAGACGTTCAGAAGATCGTATTCCCGCATCCGACCGTATGCGAAGTTATCCGTGAAGCAATGTTCACGGTTCACTGAGAACAATAAAGAGGTAAATTATGATCCGAATTCTGTTTCAGGGCGACTCCATCACGGACGGAAACCGGCTGAAGCCCGTGGAATCCCGCTGGGATCTCAATCATCAGATCGGGCATTCGTATGTTTATCCGATTGCCGGTAAGCTCGGTTATCTGTATCCCGGAAAGTACACCGTCATCAACCGCGGCGTCTCGGGCGATACCGTCGAACGGATCGCCGCACGCTGGGAAACGGACACGCTTGCCGAACATCCCGACATCCTGAGCATTCTTCTCGGGATCAACGGAAACGGCAGGTTCGACGGAACGTATCCCGAAGGAACGGAGGAACATCTCCGCGCCTTCGATGAACAGTACCGTGCGCTTCTCGGATCGGCGCGCAAGCAGAATCCAGATCTGAAACTCATCCTGATTGAGCCTTTTACATTACCCTGCGGACATCCCGAACCGTATTACGACCGGTTTTACCCGGTATTCCGCAGAAAACAGGATATCATCCGCAGGATCGCCGAGGATTTTGACGGAATTTTCGTTCCGATTCAGAACGATCTGGAGGATCTTGTCCGGAAGACGGCTCCCGTGCTCACCGAACGCGGATGCGGCACCGATCCCAATGCCTACTGGCTCTGGGACGGCGTGCATCCCACGGAACCGCTTCACTGGTTCATCGCCGAGAAGTGGCTTGCGGCGGCTGCCGGTATTCTGTAATTCCATTTGCTTCCAAACAATTAACATACTACACAAAGGAGACATATTACCATGCCTAAGAGTCAGTATATCGATCCCGGTAAGGTTTTTGAACCCGGTTATATCGATTTCGACAGCATTCCGCTCTGTCGTTACAACAAGACCATCGAAGAAGAAAAGAAGCTCTACTCCAAGGAAGACTTCATGCGCATCTATCACGACATGAGAACCATTCGTGAATTCGAAACGATGCTCAACGAAATCAAGGTTAAGTCCGAATACAACGGTGTCAAGTACAACAACCCCGGTCCGGCTCACCTCTCCATCGGTCAGGAAGCATCCGCAGTTGGTCAGGCATACTGCCTCGACATCAACGACTTCACCTTCGGTTCCCACCGTTCCCACGGTGAAATCCTTGCAAAGGGTCTCTCCTCCATCAACAAGCTCGAAGACAGCGAAGTATACGACATCATGAAGGAATTCCTTGACGGTACCATCCTGAACGTCGTTGAAAAGAACAACAACACCGGCAGCATCAAGGACCTCGCAAAGGACTTCCTTCTCTACGGTGCTCTCGCTGAAATCTTCGCTCGTACCACCGGCTTCAACAAGGGTCTCGGCGGTTCCATGCACGCATTCTTCATCCCGTTCGGTATTCTCCCGAACAACGCAATCGTAGGCGGCGCAGCTCCGATCGCTCTCGGTGCAGCTCTCTACAAGAGATCCAACCACAAGAAGGGTATCGTTATCGCTAACTCCGGTGACGGTGCTATGGGTCGCGGTCCGGTTCTCGAATCCCTCAACTTCTCCTCCATGGACCAGATCACCAAGCTGTGGGGCATGGACGGCAAGTATTCCGACGAAGGTATGCCGATCCTCTTCAACGTATTCAACAACTTCTAC
>SVQN01000103.1 GCA_015065295.1 Oscillospiraceae bacterium | reverse complement strand
TCCGCACCGACGTTCTCAAAGCGATGCGGGACATCGAAGTCCCGATCCTGCGCTGGCCGGGCGGATGCTTTGTTTCGGCGTATCACTGGAAAAATGCGGTCGGGCCGAACCGTGTACCGTATTTTGACAAGGCCTGGCACGTTGAAGAACCCTGCACGTTCGGGACGGACGAATACATCGAACTGTGCCGGAAGATCGGCTGTGAACCGTACATCTGCACCAATGCCGGAACCGGTTCGGCAGAGGAAATGAGCGACTGGGTTGAATACTGCAATCTCCCGAAAGAGGGGCCGTACGCAAAACAGCGCATCGCCAACGGATATCCGGAGCCGCACAATGTCCGCTTCTGGAGCATCGGCAACGAAAACTGGGGCGATCACGAAATCGGTGCGAAGCCCTCGTCCGAATGGGGACGGCTGGTCAACGAATCCGCGAAAATGATGCAGCGGGTCGATCCGGAACTCGAACTGTCCGCCGCCGCTCTTCCTGATCTCGACTGGAACCTCAGCGTTCTCCGGAGTGCCGGACACCGTCTGAAATGGATTTCCATCCACGATTACTGGGACGGCATCCAGCAGACCAACAACTTCGCTACCTACGAACAGTCGATGGCGTATACCGATTCCCTCGACCGGGGGATCAAAAACGTGCGCGGACTTCTGACCGCCATGGGGTTGGAAAAAAAGATCAAAATTGCCTTTGACGAATGGAACCTGCGCGGATGGTATCATCCGGACTACAACACGTTCGGACGAGGTCTGGATCGGCAGAAGGATATTCTCGATCCCCGCAATCAGAACGACAACAACTCGCTGTATACCATGGCGGACACGGTCTTTGCCGCCTGCTTCCTGAACACCTGCAACCGGAACGCGGACATCGTCGGCATGGCGAACTTCGCGCCGATCGTCAACACGCGCGGCTGTATCTTCACACACGAAAACGGCATCGTCCTGCGCGGAACGTACTATGTTTTCTATATGTATGTCAAGCTGCTTGGCGACGCGATCATTGACCTCTGGAAGCACGACACGGAAACGCTGACTCCGAAGGATCGCTGGGGCAGAACCCGCACGATTGACGCGATTGACGTTCTGGCAACCATGCGGAACGACGGAATTGCGGCAGTTTCCGCGATCAACAAGGACGCAGACAATGCCCGTACTCTCACGCTGGACGTGGACGGTGCGAAGAAATACCGTGTTCATACGCTGAACGGGGAATCCACGGAAAGCTACAACGACATCGGCGTGGACGGAATTACGCTGACAACCGGCGAATGGATCGAGTGTGCGGATACGCTTGAACTTTCTCTTGATCCGCACAGCGTCAACGTCATCGAAATCGTGTTCTGACATTCTTCATGACAGGAGGAAACGTTATGACTGCTATCATTGAAACTGACAGCCGCATCCGCCTTGAAAACCGGTACGCCGAAATAGTTCTTTCCCGTGAGGGTGCCGTGATCGAAGCGGTTATTGACAAGGCTGCCGGACGGGACATCAAAGCGGCGGAAGGAATCCCGTTTTTCATCCTTGAAACGAAAGAAGAGGAAACCATTCCGATCCGGACGGTCTCCCTCTGCGACAATCTGCTCACTGTCGAAACAGCGAATGGTACGTTTGACCTTGCTGTAACAGCGGCGGAACATTATTTTACATTTGAAATTCTTACCTCCCTGCCCGAAGGAACATTCCGCGCATACATTGCCAACGCACGATATGATTACGATCCGGCAGACAAATCGGGTATCGGTGCCGTCGGAATCGCTATGACGGTCAGTGTTGACCCGATGGAGTTCCCGGATGCAAAAAGCCGCAAAACCGGCGGCAGAATTTATCCCCATCTTGCGGACAAAGGTGCAAAATATGCGCTGATCCTTGCGCCGATCTGCGAACAGCGGGATATTATCAAGGAAGTCTGCCTTGCGATTGACCGGAACCGCGGCATCTGTTCGACCACCGGCGGTGCATGGGGCAGAGATTCACGCCTGAACTTCTCCAACTACACCATCCAATCCGAATCTTCCCGCGAATTTATTGAAGCCAATATTCCCTTCTTCAAGTCCATCGGAGTCGATCAGATTGACCTGCATCAGGGCGGTGGAACCTTCCGTCAGGGGGATTTCCGTTTCATGCGCTACGAAAATGCCGCAGAATTCAGAAAAAACGTCTCCGATGTTCTCGCGCAGCACGGCATGACCGCCGGACTGCATACCTATTCCCATTACATTGCGTACCACTGCGACTCGATTCTGTCGAATCCGGACGATCAGGCACAGCTCAAGGTGATGGAAACCTTCACGCTGGCAGAGGATATCGGCGAGGATGCGGGATTTATTCCCACCGTGGAATCCACGGAAGCCGTATCGGATGACTTCGGATTCTGCCGCACCAACACGCCGTTTGTCCTGATTGACAACGAAATCATCGAATTCAAAAACCATCCGCACGGATTTACCGTTGCACGGCGCGGATGTGCGGGAACAAAGGCGGTTCCGCATTCCGCCGGTGCCGCTGTCCGTCATCTGGAGGGACATTATCACGGATTCACGCCGGTTCTCGGTTCCGAACTGTTCTACCGGATCGCGCGCAATACGGCAAAGACATTCAACGAAGGCGGATTCCGGATGATTTATCTGGACGCGCTCGACGGCATCGGCCAGCACTGCGACGCTCCCAACGAATGCTGGTATTATACAGCGGCGTTCGTCTGCGAGGTTCTCCGGTACTGCGAAACCGATCCGGTTCTCGAAGGTTCCACCTATATGCCAAGTATGTGGGCGGCACGCGGACGGATCGGCGCATGGGATACGCCCTACCGCGGCTACAAGGAATGGAACAATCAGCATGCCGCAAGCAACCGGGACTTCATCGACCGGTACGGCACGCCCATCCTCGGATGGTATGATTTTTACCCCATGACGGATCAGTATCCCGGAAACGAACACACGCGCTATCATCACACGGATTCCATCGAACACATGGGTTCCCTTGCGGTCATGTACGATTTTCCGAATGTTTTCAACGGGACTTCGCAAGGGGCACTGAACCGGTATGCCGGAATGCGGCGCAACATTGAACTTTATAAAAAATATGACGATCTGCGGAAAGCGCAGTACTTCTCTGAGGAATATCGTCAGAAGCTCATCGACGGTGCGTATGAATACCACCTCAAGGAAAAACGCGGCGGACGGTTCGTCTTTGAAGAAAAGGATTATCAGACTGCCAAGCTCTTTGACCTGAACGATCCGGAACGGAATACCGGCGATTTCCGGAACCCGTTCGGCGCGCAGATGCCGTTCCTCCGGATCGAAGCGATGCTTTCGACCGCTTACCGGAATCCGGTGGTTCTCCTTCCGCTGGACGAATCGCGTGAGCTTGTTTCGCAGCCGCTGTCCTGCAACTATGGCGGTGAGCTGAATCTTTCCGATCATCTTGCAAAGACTGTGCGTGTCTTCGGCAATGGAATTTCCGGTGGGAAAATTGCGATCAAGCTGCGCTGTGCAACCAACAGCGAATCCGGCTACGGCGAATACATCATCGACACGGATTTCAACGGATGGCGCGAATTCATCCTGATTGAATCCGACAACGGCGAACGGACGGATCACGGCTTCGAGAAAAAAGAAGGCCGGTATGCGATTTTCCGCTCCAGCCTGAACAACGACCGGATCACCGCCGTCTCGGTTGAAACCGAAGGGGACATGACCGGCGTCCGGATGTCGTCGATTCTGGCTTACGAACATACCTACGAAATTCTGAAAAATCCCACCGTGACTATTGGTAATACTTCGATTCTGTTCGAATGCGAACTGATGTCCTCGGACTTCATCGAATTCGACGGAAAAACCGCCAAGGTGATCGACCGCTACGGCAACGAAAAGCCGGTCTGGTTCACCGCATCGGAAGGCTTCAGGGTTCCGCGCGGAAAATTCCGTGCATCGCTGACCGCGCGTGCGCTGAACCGCGGAACAGCGAGAGCGAAGCTGACCTTCGGCTTCACGGGCAAAGAAATCCGCTGACAGGAGGACACTGCTATGACGGACAATCTTCGTTTGAACAACAATCCCGCCGTGAACGACTATCCGGCGGATCATCCCATCTTCACCCGCGACGTTCTTCCGGACACCTGGGACGCCTGCGACGGTCTCGGACGGATTCTTCCCGGTCACGGACAGACCGGCGATGTGCGGAAGGACAAGTATGTCGGGATTTTCTACTGGACATGGCACTGCGCTCATGCGAAATCCACCGATCCGCACAATGTAACCGAAATTCTGGCAAAATATCCGGAGGCACTCTGCGATCTTGAGCATCCGGCATGGGGCAGGAAGCAGGCACCGCATCACTGGAATGAGCCGTTGTTCGGGTATTACAACACCATCGACAAGTGGGTTCTCCGCCGTCATGCGGAAATGCTCGCCGATGCGGGTGTGGACGTTGTGATTTTCGACAATACCAACGGAACCATGACGTGGCGCGAATCCTACACGATGCTTCTGGAAGCCTTTGCGGAAGCGCGTGCCGACGGGGTAAAAACCCCGCAGATTTCGTTTATTCTTCCCTTCTTTGACGAAAAACTCGCCGCCATTCAGCTTCGTGACCTCTACACCGATCTCTACCGTCCGGAAAAGCACCCCGATCTGTGGTTCTTCTGGAAGGGCAAGCCGCTGATTATGGCGATGCCGGACGGTCTGGATGCCGCCGATCCGCTTGATGCGGAAATCCGGGACTTCTTCACCTTCCGTCCTGGTCAGCCGTCGTATGTGGTCGGACAGACGCGTCCCGATCACTGGGGCTGGCTGTCGGTCTATCCGCAGAAAGTCTACCGGAATGCCGACGGGTCGCCCGAACAGATCACGGTCGGCGTGGCACAGAACCATTCCGCCGAACTCGGACTGACCGCCATGAACGGCGTGAATGTGTTCGGGCGGACATACACGTCCAAGGGGTACGACACCCGGGCGAATGCGGTTCTCTACGGTGCGAATCTCGCGGAACAGTTTGAATACGCGCTGGAAGTTGACCCGGAATTTATCTTCGTAACCGGATGGAACGAATGGGTTGCCGGTCGGTTCGAACACTGGCAGGGCGTGGACAACGCCTTCCCGGATCAGTTCAACGATTATTTCAGCCGCGACATCGAACCGTCGAAGGGACAGCTTAAAGATCACTATTATTATCAGCTTGTTTCCTACATCCGTCGGTTCAAGGGTACCCGTTCCCTTCCTGCGGCATCCGCACCGGTGACAATTGATTCGACGGAACAGTGGAACGCGGTCGAACCGACCTATTATGCGTACCGCGGAAATACCGGAACCCGCGACTGTGACGGGTATCTGACCACGCATTACGTCAACACATCCGGACGGAACGACATTGTCGCCGCCAAGGTTGCGCGTGACAGTGAAAACGTGTATTTTTACGTTGAATGTGCAGACGACATTACGCCGTCTGACGATCCGTGCTGGATGCGGCTTCTGCTGGACACCGGCTGTGCGGGCGATTCGTGGGAAGGGATTTCCTTCATCCTCAATCGGACAAAAGCCGGTATGCTCGAACGTTCGACCGGCGGTTGGAACTGGGAAGAAGTCGGCAAAGTTTCCATGAATGTTACCGGAAATACGCTGACGGTCACGGTTCCGCGTTCGATGCTCGGTCTGGACAAGGGCGGATTCACGCTCCGGTTCAAGTGGGCGGACAACAACCTTGCCGATGGCGATATTCTTGATCTCTACCAGTACGGCGATGCGGCTCCCGGCGGACGGTTTATGTACCGCTACGAAGCAAACGACTGAACTACTTATTAACAGTGGAGGTTATCCATGATTCACAATTTCAAATTATCCGACGGGCTGTTTTCCCGCTACGCAAATCTGCTGTGCGACACGGTAATCCCGTTTCAGGAAGCGGTTCTGAACGACCGTATCGAGGGCGTTGCGCCCAGCCATGCGATTGACAATTTCCGGAACGCTGCCGAGCTTCTCCGCACCGGCGAAAAAACCGGCGATTTCTACGGTATGGTTTTCCAGGACAGCGATGTTGCCAAGTGGCTCGAAGCGGCGGCTTATTCGCTGGTTGTCCGTCCGGATGCCGAACTGGAAGCGCGTATTGACGAACTGTGTGATCTGATCGCCGCCGCGCAGGAAGAGGATGGGTATCTCAACACGTTCTTCACGCTGAAACGCCCCGACAAAAAGTTCACCAATCTGCTGGAAGCACACGAACTGTACTGTGCCGGTCACATGATGGAAGCGGCAGTCGGTCTGTACGAAGCAACCGGAAACCGCAAGCTGCTCGATGTCATGCAGAAGAATGCCGACCGGCTGTACAAGCAGTTCATCACCGACGGTGCGGAAGGATATCCCGGACATCCGGAAGTTGAACTGGCACTGATGCGGCTGTGGCGTGCTTCCGGAAACGAAAAATACCGCGAACTGGCGGAACATTTCATCAATGTGCGCGGGGTGGATTCCGATTTCTACATGAAGGAAGCGCAGAAACGCGACTGGAAGGTCTGGGACAACAATCCCACGGACAAGGAATATCAGCAGAGTCACCTTCCCGTAAGAGAACAGCCGGATGCGGTCGGACATTCCGTGCGCGCGGTGTATCTCTACACTGCAATGGCGGATATCGCCGCTGTCACCGGAGAACCTGCGCTGACCGAAGCCTGCATGAGATTGTTCGACAGCATTACCAAACGCCGGATGTATATCACCGGCGGCATCGGTTCGATGGTCTACGGCGAAGCGTTCTCGAAGGACTACGATCTCCCCAACGATACCGTTTACGCGGAAACCTGCGCGTCCATCGGTCTGATTTTCTTCGCATCGAAGATGCTGAAGCTCAAGCGCGACGGACGGTTCGCGGATGCCATCGAACGTGCGATCTACAATACGGTGCTGGCAGGAATCGAGCTGGACGGGACCAAGTTCTTCTACGTCAATCCGCTCGAAGTGATTCCCGGCGTATCCGGCGTGATTCCGACGCACCGTCATGCCCTGCCCAAGCGTCCGGGCTGGTTCGGATGTGCGTGCTGTCCGCCCAACGCGGCGCGTCTGCTGACCTCCGTATCCAAGTATATCTGGGATCAGGAAGACGGAATCCTGTATTCCAACCTGTTCGCGGCGGGACGGCTGACCCTTCCTGAGACGGAAATCCAGGTGGAAACGGCATACCCGTTCGGCGATACCGTCAAGTATACGGTGATTTCCGGCGAAACGAAGCTGGCGATCCACATTCCGGCGTTCTCGGCAAAGGCATATTCCGTATCGGTTCCCGGTGAATACCGCGACGGTTATTATTACCTGACCGCCAAGGCCGGCGATGTCATCGAAGTCAAGTTCGACATGACGCCGAAGCTCAACCGCGCAAATCCCGGCATCGCGCAGGACAGCGGCAGAGGAGCCGTAACCGTCGGGCCGGTGGTTTACTGTGCGGAAGGTGCG
>SVQN01000102.1 GCA_015065295.1 Oscillospiraceae bacterium | reverse complement strand
CCCCAAGAAATCCCCCAGAAACCTACCCCCACCAAAAAATCCTCCCCCGCCCCCTTGACAAACCGCCGCCCCCGTGGTATAATATTTCTGCCGAACGCGGATGTAGTTTAGTGGTAAAACGCCAGCTTCCCAAGCTTGAGTTAGGGGTTCGATTCCCCCCATCCGCTGAGAAAGAAGATGTGGAAAACCGCATCTTCTTTTTTGCTGCCGTTGACACGCCCGATACTTCGTGTTATAATGAGGAAAAACGGATTCCGTAAAGGAGATTTTTTATGAATAGTACCGAACGTGTTACCCGCGCGATTCTCGGCAAGGAGACCGACCGGACGCCGATCTACGGCTGGGTCTCCGCCAATCTCTCGAACGAAATCAACGCCGCTTACGGCTCGGTTGCTGCGTTTGAGGATAAGTACGAATACGATATGGCGCACCTGTTTGCAGGCCCCGGTGCCTTCCGCGGCGATGTGATCGACAAAATCCGCGCCGAAAATGACGAGCTGACCCCCGATCTCCTCGTCGATCAGGATATCTTCCGCTCACCCGATAACCTCGACGAATACAAAAAACTTACCGATGCCCTCTCCTTCCATAAGAAGCGCGAACGCTTCTGCTATATCCAGACCCCCGGATTCTTTGAACAGTTCAACGGCGTGTTCGGCATCGAAAACCAGCTCCTCTGGCTCGCCCTGTACCCCGATGAGCTCGGCGAACTCTACCGCCGTCAGGCCGACTGGACTATCCGATTCGCCGGTCACTGCATCGACCTCGGCGTGGATATGGTGCATATCTCCGATGACTGGGGCGCGCAGAACGACCTCCTCTTCAGCCCGAAGCTCTGGTGGGAACTCGTCTATCCCCAGATGAAGCGCGTCGTCGATTACGTCCATTCGCGCGGATGCTTCTGCAGCCTCCACTCCGACGGATGCGTAAAAAAAGTCACCGACGGCATCGCCAAGCTCGGTCTGGACGTTGTCCACCCGTGGCAGGAAAGTGCCGGTATGGGCTACGATTTCTACCTCGACAACTACGCCGATACGTTCGCCATCCTCGGCGGTATCTGCGTACAGTCGTCCATCGGACTTCTGCCGCAGGATGAGCTGGAAGCCGACATCCGCCGCGTCTTCGGACTGCTGAAGGGCAAACGCTGGATGTGCTGCACGACTCACTACGTCCAGAACCACTGCTCCATCGAAGACCTCGCCTTCGCCTACGACCTCATCTACCGTCTCGCACGCGAAGGCTGATATGGTGTACCGACTCACCGATCCGTCCGTTGCCGCGCCGCTGTTTGACGGATGGCAGGAAACGCTGATCTGGTCGTGCTTACAGGGCGTTATGGGCGAAATCTATGCGAATTCCCCCGAAAATCCCGCGTCCGCGGCAGCAATCATCAATGATTTCACCTTTTTTGCCGGTGTGCCGGACGATGATCTCATCCGATTCAAGCCGGACGGATGTGCGAAAACCTATATGCTGATGATCCCGCAGAACGAGGAATGGAGCAGACAAATCGAACATTGTTACGGCGAACGCTGCGGCAGGATTTCCCGCTACGCGATCAAAAAGGAACCGGACGTGTTCGACCGTGAGAAACTGCGCCGGATGGTGGAAAACATTCCCGACGGATGCCGCCTGCGCCCCATTGACGAGAACCTCTATCGTTACTCCCGCGAAACCGGATGGTGTTCGGACTGGGTGGGTGCCTATCCGGATTACGAAACCTACCGCCGGCTCGGATTCGGCTTTGTCCTCGAAAAGGACGGCGAAATCGTCGCGGGGGTGTCGTCGTACACCAGTTACCGGGAAGGGGTCGAAATCGAAATCGACACGCACCGCGATCACCGTCGGAAAGGATACGCGACCGTCTGCGCCGCCCGGATGATTCTGGAAGCCCTCGACCGGGGACTGTACCCGAGCTGGGATGCCGCCAATCTGTGGTCGGTCGGACTTGCGGAAAAACTGGGGTACCACTTCGATCATGAATATACGACCTATGAGGTTTATCCATATTAATATTCAAAAAATACCTGCTTTCCATAACGGAAGCAGGTATTTTTGTATGGTTCAGTTTGCAGCCGGATTGTTCACGATGCCCATGAACAGGGTCACACCGTCGTTCCCCGTCACCACGAACAGGAACGGTCGTTCAAACGTAATTTCCAAAATTTCATCCGGCGGCGGAGGTGCCATTGAAACCGATATCGTCGTAAATGCGGCGGCACGGCATCCTTCCTCATCAATCGCCAGACGAACGGCATGATTGGCCTGATTCACCCAAAGTTCACCGTCCATCCCCGATACAAGCGGAGAAAAATCGGCGGTTTTCGGGTCAAAAACAGCGGTGATTCCCAAAGTTTGCAGGCATTCACTGAGTTCCAGATCGGCGGAAATATCGAATTTCGGGATTTTCATGTGGACTTCCAGATATTCGCTGTTGGTCACACCACCCTGATACAGTGCGGACACTTCTTCGTCATCCAGCAGGTCGGCGGCAGTTACATCTTCATCGGGAAGAATGAACCACATATTTCCGTTTGCGCCGTTGAAATTCAGCCGGATTGCCGCGAAATTCTCGCCCCAGTAGTAATGTTCGTCTGTTTCCTTGTACATGAAATCACAGGAAACATCGCCGGACGGTGCATGGAAATTACCGGATTCCGTTGCATCCGCCGAAAAACCGCTCATCCATTCGGCGGCAAAATCCACCGTGGAGGCAAGCGTGAGCATGGTTTCCTCCGAAAATGCCTGTCCTTCCACGGCATTTTCCAGAAGACCGCCTGTATTCCGGTTCAGCCAGTCACGGAATGCCTGCGTATAGTCTTCGTCCGTCACATCTCCCTGATATACGGACGCATAATAGGTTTCCGCAAGGGTCTGCGCGGTTTCCGTCCGGATATCCGCTGATTCATTCATCCAGACGGAATTGGCAAACACGCTCCGCATCGTCCCGTCGGCACAGTAATTACCCGTCCAGAGAGCCGGAACCTTCCGCCGAAGTTCCTCCATATCGTCCAGATCAAGGACATCAAGAACCTGCGTGCGGCTTTCTCCTTCCGTAATTTCCGCAAGCATGGACAGGGTAAAGTACAAATTCAGCGGCGAATACAGGATGTTTTCCGTTTTTTCCGATCCGAGAATCGCCTTTGCGGCAGATTCCACAAACGCATCCATTCCTTCGGCATATCCGACATACTGATTCTTACGCAGTTCCGTCCGGCTGTCCTTCCATGCCTGATACGCCAGTTCGCTCCAATCCCCGCGTTCCTCCGGATATGGCACGACCTTCGGATAATCGGCCTCCGCCACGGCAAAGTGATCCTCCGCACATCCGCCGAGCATCAGCAGGGATGCCAGAATCAGGGTCAGCAGTCGTTTCATTTGAATTCCTCCTTGGCTGTATGTTTCTTCCTGTCCGTTAGACGACGCAGAACCCTATTTTGTTCCCTCCTTCTGAAAAGTTTTTGAAAAAAATATGGGAACAAACGCTTTTCAAAACGCTTGTTCCCACAAATCCAAACTCTCTGTTCAGTTCTGTCTCAGATACCGTTCCAGCCACGCGACACCGAGGTCGAACGCTTCGTACAGCCCGGTCTTCATCGCTTCCTGAACCACACGTTCCTTCTGGGAAAGTCCCGGTTCCGTGCGGAGGAGCTGCACATACACCTTATCCGGGACTTTCTTTCCTTTGTATTCAGTCTCGGACATAATAATCATCTGAAGTATATAGTTATCGGATACATTGCCGTAACAGATCACATTGTCTTCCCGTACCAGCGGACGGTTCCTGTACAGGATAAAATCGCCTTCTACGGTGGAGGTCACGTCTTTCTTATCTACGATCCATTCTGCCATCTCTTATAGTTCCTTTCACTCAATTAATATGACTAATTTTTATTATACTATATTTTCATACCCCTGTCAAGAACTATTGAAGGCTGTTTGGAAAATGTTTACTTTTGCAGATCGTGCACCGCATTCACCAGCCGGTCGATCTCCGTCATCCGGTTAAGGTGTGAAACGCTCACCCGCACCGAGCCGTTTTCAAAGCTGCCGACCGTGCGATGGGCAAGCGGAGCACAGTGATACCCCGTCCGGACGCAGATTCCGCGGGATGCGAGATGTGCGCCGACCTCCGCCGGGGAATATCCCGCGACGTTGAATCCGACAACCGAACCGACGCTTTCGCCGTACAGGGTCACGCCAGAAATTTCCCGCAGACGGCCGGTCAGCACGGAGGTGAGGGTGCATTCGTGGAGGCAGATTTCCTGCAGTCCGGTCTGCCGGACGTACCGGATTCCGGCCAGAAGTCCGGCGATGGCAGGCAGCGGAAGCGTTCCCGCCTCCAGACGTTCGGGCAGTTCCTCCGGCATGGCGGCATCCAGCGAATGAATGCCCGCGCCGCCTTCAAAGATGGTTTTATACGTTACATTCGGTGCGGAAATCAGCATTCCCACGCCCATCGGCCCGAACAATCCTTTATGTCCGGGAACACACAGCGCGGTAATATTCATCGTCCGCAGATCAACCGTCAGATGTCCCGCACTCTGGGCGGCATCGACGATCAAATGGATTCCGTATTCCCGGCACAGCCGTCCGATGCTCCCGATCGGCAGGATATGCGAGCAGATATTGGACTGATGGGTGGCGATCAGAAGCCGGGTTGTCGGGCGAAGTTTTTGTACAATATTCGCCAGTACCCGTTCCTCATCGCCGTCGGCATCGTAGACATCGTATTCCGCAAGTCCGGCGGATGCCAGAGCGGCGACCGGACGCAGGGCAGCGTTATGGGCGTAATTGTCGATCAGGATATGGCAGCCGGGTTCGGCAAGCCCCTTGACGGCGGCGTTGAGCGCGTGCGTGGCACCGGCGGTAAAGACGACCCGCTCCGGTTCGGCACCGAACATTTCCGCAGCGACGGCACGGCAGTCATACACAAGTTCTGCGGCAGTTTCGGCCAGCCGGTGGGAACCTCGTCCCGGATTGCCGGCGGTTCGCAGAGCCTCTGTGACAGCGCGGACAACTGCCGCCGGTTTCGGGTACGACGTTGCGGCATTATCGAAATAGACCGTTCGTCTCATCGTCTCCCCCTCCCGATCACGTCGCCGTACACGATCCCCTTTTTATCCAGCAGTTCGGTGAGCTCCTCGACCTCCGCGCAGTTCAGGCGAAGGCCGACGGAACAGCCATGCCGGGTCACGTTCGGATCCACGGACACCACCTCGGCGGAAATCTGTGCAAATGCGGCGGCACGGCGTGCTTTTTCCGCCGCTGTACGGGTTTTCATAGCAAGAATGCAGTCGGACATATTGGTTTCCCTTCCTTTTTATATATAGTGCTGCCGTTTACAGAATATGCGGAGTGCGGGGGTGGCGTGAAGGGGAAACGCGCTTTCTTGAAAGAAAGCTGTGCAAAGAACTTTATACTGTTGTAGCCGGTTTGTTTGGCTTATATGGTGGAGAGGGGATTTTTTGAAATATACCGGTTCGTGAAGCTGAAATTTGTTAGACCTGTTGACGTAACGCTGGTTTGAATTTCTACGAAGTAGTGAAGATGGAAGTCAGGCTCCGCCAAGACCCTGACTTCCCACGCCGGTTTTCGACTGCATGATAAGGTACGCCACTATAGAATTCAGCTACGGTTTGTCAGCATCCGCGCGGCTTGGCTATCCCGCCGTCCGTGCTTTTCGATCATTTGGTCGGCTGACATATCGTTCTGCACAAACGAAAGCACGCACGGCGACCGAGCCAAGGCGTGCGGGAACCCAAGTAAATGTAGCTGAATTGTAAAAAGGCGCACTCTATCCCGGAGACGGAAGTGACCTGTGCTGAACAAAACGGAGTTTTGAGAAGTCGCTCCCCTATTCCTCATAGTCTTTATTCCTCCACGTCAGCGGGCGAAACAAATTTCAGCCGTACTCCACGGAATATTCCCCTTTCCCCCTTCTCTCCCATATCACCCACACAAACCGGCTGCCACAGCCTAAAAAGGTTTTGGAAGGGGTTTGGGGAAACCTTTTCCTCAAAAAGGTTTCCCCAAGAAACTCCCCACACCATACAATTCCCCAGATTCCCCGACTTTTTTTCACAGAACCCTTGCAATGTCCCCGCCGCCGTGGTATAATGTAGAATAGAAGAATATCGAAACGCTGTGATAGAGAGTGTATGTCCATCCAACTGCATCCAGAGAGCGGAAACCGGCAGGCTGAGAGTTTCCGCAGACAGTACCGGCATACGTTCACTTTATCGCGGGATGAAAACCCCGCAGGCGGATCGGGTGAACGTGCGGAAAGCAGTAGCCCGGTACGGTCGGAACCGTTATTTTCCTCAAGAGCCGTGTTTTTTCACGGAATCCGGGTGGTACCGCGGCAGTTGTCGTCCCTTTTGTTTTGCTGACAAAAGGGCTTTTTTACTTCCGCACCGCCTTCCTCCACGCCAAGAACAACCAGAAAGGATCCATACACAACATGAGAGAAACCCTTGAAAAAATCAAGGCCGAAGCCCTGGACGCCCTGTCCGCTCCTTCGGCGAATATCGAGGAACTTAGAATCAAGTACCTCGGCAAAAAAGGCGAACTGACCGCCGTTCTCCGCGGCATGGGCAAACTGTCCGCCGAAGAACGTCCCGTCATCGGCCAGCTCGCCAACGACATCCGTGCGGAAATCGAAGCGAAGATCGAACAGATGACCGCCGAACGCCATGCACGCGAAATCGAAGAAAAGCTCGAAGCCGAACGCCTCGACGTAACCATCCCCGGCGATAAGATCGCGCAGGGTCACTTCCATCCCCTCTCCCTCGTTCAGCGTCAGCTCGAAGAAATCTTCCTCGGCATGGGCTACTCCATCGTCGAAGGTCCCGAAGTCGAACTCGACTACTACAACTTCCAGGCTCTGAATATCCCGAAGGATCATCCCGCGCGCGATACGCAGGACACCTTCTACATCACCGAAAACATCCTTCTCCGTTCCCAGACCTCCCCGGTTCAGGCACGTACCATGGAAGTTCAGAAGCCCCCGATCAAGATCATCTCCCCCGGCCGTGTTTACCGTTCCGACGCCGTCGACGCGACCCACTCCCCCCTGTTCCATCAGGTAGAAGGTCTCGTTGTTGACAAGGGCATCACCATGGGAGACCTCAAGGGTACCCTCGAAATGTTCGCAAAGACCATGTTCGGCGAAGAAACCAAAATCCGTTTCCGCCCGCACCACTTCCCGTTCACCGAACCCTCCGCAGAAGTTGACGTCTCCTGCTTCGTCTGCGGCGGCAAGGGCTGCCGTCTCTGCAAGGGCGAAGGCTGGATCGAAATCCTCGGCGCAGGCATGGTTCACCCGAACGTCCTCCGCATGTGCGGCATCGATCCCGAAGTCTACAGCGGCTTTGCGTTCGGTATGGGCGTCGAACGTATCGCGATGCTCAAGTACCGCATCGACGATATGCGTCTGCTCTACGAAAACGATGTAAGATTCCTCAATCAGTTCTGAGTTTCTTTTCCATTTAATAAATTTCAATTCAATCAAGAGAGGTGCAGTTATGTTTGTTATTGGTATTGCAGGCGGTACCTGCAGCGGCAAGAGTACGCTCACGGAAAAACTGGAAAATTACTACGGTGACAAATGCAAAGTCCTTCACATGGACGCTTACTTCAGACGCCCCTCCATCACCACGGTCGCTCCCATCACCGGGATCGAATACGTGGAACAC
>SVQN01000101.1 GCA_015065295.1 Oscillospiraceae bacterium | reverse complement strand
AGCCAAACAAACCGGCTACAACAGATTAAAAAGGTTTTGGAGAGGGGTTTGGGGAGAACCTTTTCCTCAAAAAGGTTCTCCCCAAGAAACTCCCGCATCCCCCCAGAACCCCCACCCTCCCCGATTTTGTCGCAGATGTAAAGTTTTTGCGGAAAGCGTTGAAATCCGGTATGAGATATGGTATAATAACACGATGATTTGATGCAAAACCGGGAAATCCGGAAGATCAAGCATAATACCAATTATTTTCTGTAAACCGAAAGGAGTTTCCCACACCATGGGCAACGAAATTCTGAACAGCCCCTCCATTGAGACGCAGAAGAAGGAGAAGCGCAATACGATCATTATTACGGTCTGCGTGATCCTCGCTGCTGCACTCGTGATCGGGCTGACGGTGTTCAACCGTCTTACCGACACCGGCTATTTCCTCCGGAGTCAGACTGCCGCCGAAAGTGAAAACTTTGAAGTGGACGGCGCAATGATGACCTATTTCTTCCACTCCAATTATCAGGCGTATGCCTCTATGGCATCCTACCTCGGCATCGATACCACCGTCTCCCTCAAGGCGCAGGAATGCTCGCTCGCGCAGGGTTCAACCTGGTTCGATTACTTCGTATCCGTCTCCCAGTCCTACGTTAATGAACTGCTCGCTCTCTGTGAAGCCGCAAAGGCCAACGGAGTCGCCCTCGATGATGCGGACTACGCTTCCATCGACGCTTCCATCGATTCCCTCACCGCAACGGCCGAATCCTATGGCTACTCCATCAACCAGTACCTCATCACCGCATTCGGCGCGGCTGTGAATGTGGACGACGTGAAGAACTGCATGGAACTGACCGCTCTCGCTGCAAAGTATTCCACCGACTTCACCGCTTCCCTCTCCTACTCCGACGAACAGCTCGATGCCTACTACGATGCCAATAAGGCGTCCTTCGAAGGCGTTGACGTGATCGCCATCACCATCCCGGCCAATACCTATCAGGAAACCGACGCGGACGGCAACCCCGTAGGCGATGCTACCTCCGCTTCCAAGACCGCACAGGAAAAGGCAAATGCTCTCGCCGCTTCCGCTAATGTTGATGAATTCAACGCCGGTATCCGCGACTTCCTCCTGAACGACCGCGGCAACCCGGAAGAAAACATTGACGCCATGGTCGAACAGTGCTACAGCGAACATGTTACCGCTTCCGCGCTCTCTTCCGCTGCAGAATGGGCATTCTCCGCGAAGGTCGGCGATACTTACGTTTCCGGCGGCGACGGCGCATCCCAGTACACCGTTTATTACCTCGCCAAGACCGCATACCGTGACGATACCCCCGGCCGCAACATCCGCCACATCCTCTTCACCAAGGACACCTACGCGGATGATTCCAAGGCAAAGGAAATCTATGCCGAATGGGAAGCTGCCGGCTTCACCGAAGCAAAGTTCCTCGAACTCAACAACCAGTACAACGAAGACGGCTCCATCACCAACGGCGGTCTCTATGAAAACGTCCTCCCCGGTCAGATGGTAACCGAATTCAACGACTGGATGTTCGACGCATCCCGCAAAACCGGCGACCACGGCATTGTGGAAACTACTTACGGCTGGCACATCATGTATTACGTCGGTGAAAGCGAACGCGCCGCATGGCAGGCAGAAGCGATCTCCGCTCTCCAGAACGCCGAATATACCAAGATGGTTGAACAGTACAGCGCAAACATTACCTTCAACGCCGAAATGCTGTACCAGATCAACGCGTAAATTCAAAAGTCTCCGAAATACGAAAGATATATTCTCGCTCTTGCGTATGGACGTCAATCAAAGGGAAGCACTCCGTACAGGATGCTTCCCTTTGGATTTTCCGCGATGCTTCGTTCTCCATGCTCTTCTTCCCGCAAGAAGAATATCGACAACGGAACATCCATCATTTCATTCAAAGAAAGGACAGAACTATGCTCAGTTACCACGAAATCACCGCTCTTACCGTCGGCGGCGAAGGCCCGTTTGCCTTCCCGTCCATAGGTGCCGCGCTGGAGTATGTGCGTGAACTCCGCCGCATCGGGGTCGCGCAGCCCATCGCCATCCGTCTGACGGACGACACCTATACCCTGAAATCCACGCTCCGCATCGACAGCGGCATCACCGGCGTCACGATCGAACCGGCCGGCGGCAAGCGCGTCACCATCCTCGGCGGCGTGGAAATCACCGGCTTCGAATGGGATACCTACAACGGTGCAAAATGCCTCTCCGCTCCCCTTCCGGATGTATGCAAAGCCGAAGACGGCGGCGCGAACTTCACCGACTTCTACGTCAACGGCGCACGCGCATCCTTCACGCGTTATCCCGCTGAGGGGTACTTCTATGCGGAAGATGTGGAAAACCACGAAGGTCAGCTTTTCTCCGGCTCCAAGTGGTTCATCGCGGCGGAAGGCGACATCCGCGACTTCAAGAACATCGGTCGCGCGCAGATCAGCTTCTGCCACTACTGGATCGACGAACACACCCCGCTCGAATCCTACGATCCCGAAACGCGCCGCGTGACCTTCAAGTACCGTTCCCGCTTCAACATCGACGGCGGCAAAAACACATCGAGCGGACTGGAATACTGCATGGAAAACATCGGCGAAATGTTCGCCAACCCGAACGAATGGTACGCGGACGAAGGAAAGGTCTACTACATTCCGCGCGACGAATCCATCACCCCCGAAACCATCCGCGCGTTTGCGCCGACCATCCACAAGCTCGTGGACGTTCAGGGCACACCGGACAATCCCGTCCGCAACATCCGTTTCCGTGACATCGACTTTGCGGTCACGCGCGGCGAATACGGCTCTCTCGGCAACGGCAACGTATCGTCGAGCGGCTCCGACACGATCTATTATGCGTCCGACGCACAGGCGGTTTCCAATGCGGACGGTTCCGTCACGTTCAAGTATGCGGCAAACTGCTCGCTCGAATCCTGCACACTGAAGAATTTCGGCGTTCACGGCATCGTGATCGACCTCGGCTGCAAGAACATCCGCGTGGATTCCTGCGACCTCTATGACGGCGGCGCGGGCGGTGTCAAGATCATCGGCGGCGGCGTTGGTTCCCCCGAAACCGATCACACACACGACAATGTTGTGGATAACTGCACGATTCTGCACTGCGGCAAGCGGTACTTTGCGGCGTGCGGCGTTCTCCTGATCCACACCTACAACAACACCGTTTCCCACAACGAAATCGGGCATCTGTACTACACAGGCGTATCGGTCGGCTGGATCTGGGGCTACTCCCCGAACATCTCCCGCGACAATCTCATCACGAAGAACCACATCCACCATCTCGGCGGCGGTCTGCTCTCCGACATGGGCGGCGTATACCTGCTCGGTATGCAGCCCGGCACGGTGGTCTCGAACAACATCATCCACGACGTCAAGTCGAAGCACTACGGCGGATGGGCGCTGTACACGGACGAAGGCTCGAGCTTCATGACGCTGGAAAACAACATCTGCTACAACACGTCCGACAACAGCTACCATCAGCATTACGGCTCGATGAACACCGTCCGCAACAACATTTTCGCGTTCTCGGACGGTCAGATGCTGCGCGTCTCCCGCACGGAACCGCATCTGTCGATCATTTTCGAAGGCAACATCGTCTACTCCGCCGGCGTTCCGATGTACGACATCAGCCGCCAGCAGATCGGTCAGAAAACGGTATCGGCGTGCCGCAACCTGTACTTCGACTGCACGAAGGATGCCCCCGTGATGCGTGACTTCGGCGAAAACAAGCTGACGCTGGATGATTTCAAAGCAGCCGGTCTGGAAGACGGTTCGATCATCGCCGACCCTCTCTTCAAGGATGCCGCCAACTACGACTTCACCCTCGCCGAAAATTCCCCGGCGGCGCAGATCGGCTTCAAACCGATCGACACCTCCGACGTGGGCGCCAGAAGATAAAAGAAGAAGAACCACACTGTAGGGACACGGCGCGCCGTGTCCGCCAGACGATTTGGACAAAGCATATTTTGCAAAAGAAATGTCCGACGCGGATGAATTTTCGACAAAATTATGTTTCCCCAAATTGATAGACGGACACGGCACGCCGTGTCCCTACGAAATTATCATAAATATAGTTAATTATGGTTGAATTTATCAAGGGACTGGATTTGTGCCGGGGATTTTTCCATGAGGCGGCGGAACCGATTCTGGAACGGCATTTTCCCGAACTTCGGTATTCTGCCGGGCTGATCGGGTACGGGTCGGATGTACTGGGGTACGACGATCCGGTTTCGCGCGACCACATGTGGGGTCCGCGGTTCTATTTCTTCCTCGATCCGGCGGATATCGGACGGAAAGAGGAGGTTTTTGATGCCTTTTCGCGGGAACTGCCGTACGAATACAAGGGATACAGCGTGAATTTCACCGCGCCCGACCCGAACGACAACGGCGTACAGCATCCGGAATTTATCACGTCCGGTCGGGTGAATCCGCTGATTTTTATCCGGACATTCGATGATTTTCTCGAAGAACAGCTCGGTACGTCTGTGCTGGATTCGCTCACGGCGGCGGACTGGCTGACGTTCTCGGAGCATCGGCTGCTGTCGCTGACGGCGGGAGAATGGTTCCGTGACGGTCTGAATCTCAGCAAGCGGCTGGATGCGATCCGTTTTTATCCGGAAGATGTCCGCCGGTACCGGATCGCGGCAAACTGGGACATTATCGCGTCCGAACAGGCGTTTGTCCGCCGCTGTGCGGATGTTGGTGACGATCTTGGCTCGGTCATCGTGGCGGCGCGGATCGCGGAACGGCTGATGCGGCTGTGCTTCCTCTACAAAAAGCAATACGCGCCGTACAGCAAATGGTTCGGTACGGCGTTCGCTCACCCGAAGCTGGATGTGCCGCAGGAACTGAAAGATGCCCTGTACGGCGCGCTTCATGCGGGAAGCATTACGGAGAGAGAAAACGCTCTCGTGCGTGCACAGGCCCTGACAGCGGCTCTGCACAACGAAAGCGGAATCACCGCACCGGTGGAATACGAAGTAGAATCGTATTATGGACGGGAGATCAAAGTGATTTTCGCTGACAAATTCGCGGAAGCCGTTCTGGAATCCCTGCAGGGAACGCCACTGGCGGAAGTTCCGCTGATCGACACGTTCAGTTCGCTCGGCGGCATCAGCAACGTCAGCGATGACCTGCGGTATTCGCCTTTGATCCGAACGCTCTACGAATAAACCGAAGCCGGATTTTCCGAAAAACATTCCGGAAACGGATTATTTACAAATACTGTGAAGAAAGCGTCCGAAGAAAACGATATAATATTTCCACTATGACATTACAATGAGGGAAAGAATGAACCTGTTTCTGAAATATCTGACTGTTCTCGGGATGGCGGCACTGCCGGTTCTGGAGCTGCGCGGTGCGGTTCCGTACGGCGTTGCCATGGATCTTCCGCTTCTTCCGGTACTGGCCGTCAGCATTCTTGGGAATATGCTGCCGGTACCGTTCATTATTCTGTTTATCCGGCAGGTTTTCGCATGGATGAAACGGAAAAGCGTGTGGCTGCGCGGAATCGCCGAACGGCTGGAATCCCGCGCGCACGCCAAAGGGGATATTCTCGTCAAGTACGAAACACTCGGCCTGTTTATTCTGGTGGCGATCCCCCTTCCCGGAACCGGCGCATGGACGGGTTCGCTGGTGGCGGCACTGTTTGACCTGCGGATGAAAAACGCCCTGCCCGCAATTTTTCTGGGTGTTGTCGCGGCGGGACTGATTATGTCCGTGGTGTCCTACGGCGTAGATATGCTGATCTGATTCCGGGTCTGCAAAAAACGCAAAAAAAATCGAAATTTTTTCAACTTTTTTAAAAATACCTATTGACAAACCAACCCCGCTGTGTTATAATAATCAGGCAATCGGGGTGTGGCTCAGTCCGGTAGAGTGCTTGGTTCGGGACCAAGAGGCCGCTGGTTCGAATCCAGTCACTCCGATGAGAAATCAGTCGAAATGCTCAAAAAACTTGAGTGTTTCGGCTTTTTTCGTGCCTTTTTTCGGGGTGTTTTTCGTCGTTTTGACAGGGTGGCCTCTAGTCCCCGTTAGACAAAGCCGCTTTTCTAACCGATTTCTAACCAAAATGCAAAGTTTCTGCAGAGTTTTCTAACCAAAATGCAGAGACTAGAGCTTAAACGTACTTCCAAGGTCTTTTCCGATTGTTTCTTTCCGGAGCTTGCTGATATGTGTGTAAATGTTCCCGGTAGTACCGATATCGGCGTGACCAAGCCATTCCTGTATGTCTTTCAGATCCCATCCCTTGTCATAAAGGATGCTGGCCGTACTATGCCCTTATGGTATAATAACGACAAACCGGAAATGCCCACAAATCCATGGTTTTGAGGTTATTTTAATCAATTTCGCCTGTATTTCACCCTTTTCCACCATCCGAAAGCAGGCAGCGGCTCTTACGGAGAGCATCTTCAAAAATCCCGAAAAAAGGAGATGTAAAATACACGACAAAAAATATAATCACATGGGCGTTTCAGTTTTCCGATTGAAACGCCCTTTTTCTATTCCCGAAACGGAGGTGACTACCCATAAACTCAACCGAAGGAATTATCCATGTTCCGCTAACCGAACTTCATCCCTTCCCCGGGCACCCTTTTCATCTTCGGGATGATGATGCCATGCGGGATACTGTAGACAGCATTAAGGAATATGGCGTTCTCGTTCCGGCAATCGTCCGCCCCTGTGAAGACGGTGGATATGAGATTGTATCGGGACATCGCAGGAAGTACGCGAGCGAACTTGCCGGACTGGACACCATGCCGGTGATCGTGCGGAACCTTGACCGGGACGCCGCCACCATCGTAATGGTAGACAGCAATCTTCAGCGCGAGAATATCCTGCCGAGTGAACGTGCTGGAGAGCTGGCAGAGAAAACGCCAGCAGCAGATGCAGCGTTAAAAATTGAATATCATATCAGGGACAAGTTACATTTCAGCTTGTCCCTTTTTTCATTGGGAGGAAAACTTGAAAATCAGAAAAAAGAAAGCTATACCCGAAGAAGTAAACTGCCGGGACTGCACCGAATACATACGTCCTGGCGGCTGCATTGCTCCGGAGTGCATCATCTTTCCGGAGCGTCTGGAAGCCGGTGTGGTCGGGTATGAGGAACTTGTCTCTACTACATTCAACTACAACCGAATCCTGTTCCGCAGATTACAGACTTCCATCAAATACTTTCCGGGAAGCCTGTGGCGAGACGAGTACCATGAAAGCCGGTTCCTTTACGCCACCGCAGGATGCAGAGAAATCTTCATGAAACCGGGGTATTACGCCGCCGTGTATCTGCTGACCGCAGATGAAGATTTGTACAAGCGGTGTTCGCAGTGTTTCCTGCGGAGCAGCATCCATTTCAAAAACATCCGGATACAGGGGATCGGCACCTTCGGATATACTCTGCTGTCATACGCCAGAAAGCTGTATGGCGGTAAAAACGATCTCCCGATGGAGGAACTGCTGGACGAGGAGATCATTCCGCAGGAGGAATTCACCCTGATTGTCAATGCCATGATGATTGCCAAGCATGGCACGGATATTTTCAAGATTCATAAAACTACAACCGAACGATAACACGACAAGATACAGGAGGAAGTAGCGTGAAAGTAATGATAATCCAGACAGAATAAAGGCATAGCCAAAAAGCCCTGCAACAGATCAGTTTTTGTCAAGGCGAAACACAGATAAAAACAATCTAAGAAACGGTTAATCCTTGCTTTTC
>SVQN01000100.1 GCA_015065295.1 Oscillospiraceae bacterium | reverse complement strand
AAGAGCGATGATAACGTCGCCTGCGGTGATGGTTTCCTTGTCGATGATGTTGTCACGGTCTACGATACCGCATGCATAACCGGCAAGGTCATATTCGTCTACCGGATAGAAGCCGGGCATTTCCGCAGTTTCACCGCCGACGAGAGCGCAGCCGCCCTGTACGCAGCCTTCCGCAACACCGGCAACGATGGAAGCGATCTTTTCGGGATAGTTCTTGCCGCACGCGATGTAGTCAAGGAAGATGATCGGCTTTGCACCGACGCAGATGATGTCGTTCACGCACATAGCCACGCAGTCGATACCGACAGTATCGTGCTTGTCCATCAGGAACGCGATGCGGAGCTTGGTGCCGACGCCGTCGGTACCGGAAACAAGCATCGGATGACGGACATTGCACTGTTCCATAATCAGACCGAGGTCAAAAATGCCGCCGAATCCGCCGATTTTGTCGCAGACACCGGGAATGGTAGTGCGTGCGATGTGCTTCTTCATCAGCTCAACCGCAGTATAGCCGGCGGTAATGTCAACCCCTGCGTTCTTGTATGCTTCGCTGTAACTTTTCATGTCGTGTCCTCTCTTTTTTTCTTTATGTAATAGGGAATCTGTAGCACGTTTAATTAGAGCAACCAACCATGCCGAAAGCAGTCTGAAAGTTTTGATCGACCTTTTTCAAAAGGTCGCAGGTTCCAAGGACAGCGTCCTTGGTCGCGGACCGCAGTCCGCGAAATCTCCATTGACTTCGGAGGAGTTCCTCTTTTTGCTTCTTTTTCTCCTCGATAAAGGAGAAAAAGAAGAGCTTAACCTTTGCAGTTCTTTTATTTTGTGAATCCACCGGAGGATATCCAGTGAAAAAACGCAGGGACGTGTTGATTATGACAGCTCCTGCGTGTTCTTTCTTGTTTACTTTAACTTTTCCTGAAGGGCAGCGTCCTTTGCGTATACCTTTTCCGCGCCTGCAATTCTGGCATTGTCCAGCTTTTCCGCAAGGGCATCGTCGGAAAGCGCGATCATTTCGCACGCAAGAAGAGCGGCGTTTGCCGCACCGTTCATGGCAACGGTTGCTACCGGAATACCGGTGGGCATCTGAACCGTGGAAAGAAGGGCGTCAAGACCATCCAGCATACCGCCGCGTACGGGAATACCGATGACGGGGAGGGTAGTGGAAGCAGCGCATACGCCGGCAAGATGAGCCGCCATGCCTGCTGCTGCGATAATTACACCGAACCCGTTTGCGCGCGCGTTCTTTACAAACGAAGCGACTGCTTCCGGAGTTCTGTGTGCGGACATAACATGAGCCTCGTAGGGAACACCATATTCGTCAAGAACAGCAAACGCCTTCTCTACTACCGGAAGGTCGCTGTCACTTCCCATGATTACGGCAACTTTTTTCATCGTATTTACCAAACCTGACTCCGCCGTTTATGGATGCAGAAGACGTACGGCGGTATAAAATTCATTCTGCATACTTATTTATAATTATACTAAATTTGCGTGATATCGTCAAGTATTTCGCAGACAAAAAATAAAACAGGCACAAGATACTTTTTGATATTTTCTACAATTTTTATAGTTTCGATGTTTTGACGAAAAGGTTGACAACAGCCCGCGCAGGTGATAAAATAATTTCAGTAAAAAATGCCGATTCCAGCAATCGGGCGAAAGGAATGAAATTTATGTATTACAAAAGCGTGACCGGTCTGTCCGATGACAGCATCCGTCAGGCACTCGCGGAATCTCTGGAGGGAAAACAGCTCCGGAATGTGCTGATCCTTCCCCCGGATTTCACCAGAATGTATTCCGGTGCCGGAAAGATCACCGCAATCTACTACGATATGCTGACGAAGGAGTTCGGTGCGGAGGTGGATGTTATGCCCGCACTGGGGACGCACGTCCCCATGACCGAACAGGAATGCGAAACCTTCTTCGAAGGGGTTGTCCCGTTTGAAAAGCTGATCGTCCATAAATGGCGTGAAGATGTTGTGAAAATCGGCGAAGTTCCGGCGGAATTCGTTTCCGAAGTGTCGGAAGGTCTGGTTAACGAAAAAATCGACGTCGAAGTCAACAAGCGGATCGTGTCCGGCAGCTACGATCTGATCCTTTCCATCGGTCAGGTTGTCCCGCACGAAGTCGTCGGCATGGCGAACTATTCCAAGAATATTTTCGTCGGCTGCGGCGGCTCGTCCATGATTAATTCCTCTCACATGCTCGGCGCGTTCTACGGCATGGAACGGATCATGGGGAAGGATTTCTCCCCGGTCCGCCGCGTCTTCGACTATGCGGAAGAACATTTCCTCGCCGATGTGCCGCTGATGTATATCCTTACCTGCACAACCAATACCGGCGATCGGACGAACATCCACGGAATGTACATCGGCAGAGAACGCAAAAACTTTGAAATGGCGGTCGAACAGAGCCAGCAGATCAACCTGATCCATGTGACCGAACCGTTCAAAAAGGTTGTTGTTTACCTCGATCCCCGCGAATTCAAGAGCACATGGCTCGGAAACAAGTCCGTTTACCGTACCAGAATGGCAATCGCGGACGGCGGCGAACTGATCGTTCTCGCACCGGCGGTTGCACATTTCGGCGAAGATACGGAAAACGACCGCCTGATCCGGAAATACGGGTACTGCGGCCGTGAAAATATCCTGAAACTGGTGGAAAACCCGGATCTCAAGGCAAATCTCTCCGTTGCGGCGCACCTGATCCACGGTTCCTCCGACGGACGTTTCAGCATTACCTACTGCACCAAGCTGCTCACCGAAGACGAAGTACGCGGTGTCGGGTTCAACTACATCCCCTACGACGAAGCGGCGGCGAAGTACGATCCCGCAGTCCTCAAAGACGGCTGGAACACCGTGGACGGCGAAGAGATTTTCTACATCAGCAATCCCGCACTCGGCCTCTGGACGCGCGAATAACGAATCAATGACAACGATTATGGAAGAAAAACGAATCGACCTGCATACCCACACCGTCTGTTCCGACGGTTCGATGACTCCCGAAGAACTGGTGCGTCATGCAAAAAACAGCGGACTGTCTGCCGTTGCGGTGTCCGACCATGATACCGCCGACGGTGTCAAAGCGACACTGGAAGCCGGTGAAAAATACGGGATCGAGGTGATCCCCGCGATCGAACTTTCCGCCAAATCCGACACGGAAACCCACATTCTCGGGTACTTCATCGACCCGGATTCCGCAAAGTTAGCGGACGCGATGGCGTATATCCGGGAAGTACGAACTGTCCGTCTCGGCGAAACCTGCGAAATGCTGCAGAAACTGAACATCGACGTGACCCTCGATGAGGTCAAAGCGGAAGCGAAGGGAGGAATCCTCTGCCGCGCACATATCGCCGCGATCATGACGCGCAAGGGTTATTCCGAATCCCCGAAAGCGGCCTTTCAGACATGGCTGAACGTCGGCTGTCCGGCGTATTCCGAATCGCAGGCACTGACCGACACGGAAGCGATCGAGTTGATCCGCAGTGCCGGCGGCGACGCGTATCTTGCCCATCTGCACCTGACCAAAAAACCGCCGGAGGAACTGGACAGATTCGTCCGTCATCTCACGGAGCACGGACTGACCGGTCTGGAAGGATATTACACGGACTACACCGATGCGATGGCCGCCGAATACCGCGCACTTGCGGCAAAATACGGATTGAAGCTGTCCGGCGGAACGGATTTCCACGGAACCTTCAAGCCGCACATTGCCATCGGCAGCGGAACGAACGGCATGGTGATCCCCTACAGCATCCTTGAAACGATGAAAAACAACCGAACATAAAACAAATCAACCGCCTTCGGGCAGAATGGAGAAATACTTATGAAAAAAGCGGATATCGGCATGATCGGCATGGCGGTCATGGGCGAAAATCTTTCGATGAATATGGAACGCCACGGCTATACCGTCGCGGTATACGATGTATGGGACGGCGTTGTCGATAAATTTATGGAAGGCCGCGGCAAGGGCAAGAACTTCATCGGCTGCGCGTCCTTCGAAGAACTGGTAGCCAATCTGGAAAAGCCGAGAGTGGTCATGATGATGATCCGTGCGGGTTCTCCGGTGGATGAAACCATCGACAAGCTCCTGCCTCTCCTCGAAGAAGGGGACATCCTCATCGATGGCGGCAACTCCCACTTCCCGGACACCGCAAGACGCTGCGAATACGTTGAAAAGCACGGGATGCTGTACATCGGTACCGGCGTATCCGGCGGTGCGGAAGGCGCGTTCAACGGCCCGTCCATGATGCCCGGCGGTTCTCCCGCCGCATGGGAACGGGTCAAGCCGATCCTTCAGGACATCTGCGCCAAGGTTGACGACGGTTCGCCGTGCTGTGACTGGGTCGGCGAAGGCGGTGCCGGACACTTTGTTAAGATGGTTCACAACGGCATCGAATACGGCGATATGCAGCTCATCTGCGAAGCCTACCAGATCATGCGTGACTACCTCGGCATGACCTGCGACGAAATGCACGAAGTATTTGCGGACTGGAACAAGGACATCCTCGACAGTTACCTCATCAGCATCACGGCAGACATCCTGACCCGCAAGGATGACGACGGTCAGCCGCTGGTTGACAAGATTCTCGACACGGCAGGGCAGAAGGGTACCGGCAAGTGGACGGGCATCGCCGCTCTGGACGAAGGCATTCCGCTGACCCTGATCGGCGAAGCGGTCTTTGCACGCTGTCTCAGTGCGATCAAGGACGAACGTGTTGCGGCTTCCAAGGTACTGAACGGCCCCGCAGTCAAGTTTGAAGGCGACAAGAAGGCATTCATCGAAGACCTCAAGAACGCCCTGTACGCATCCAAGATCGTTTCCTACGCACAGGGCTACACTCTCATGCGTTCCGCAGCGAAGACTTACGGCTGGAACCTCAACTACGGCGGCATCGCCCTGATGTGGCGCGGCGGCTGCATCATCCGCAGTGTTTTCCTCGGCAAGATCAAGGAAGCGTTCGAAAACACGCCCGACATCACGAACCTCATGCTCGACCCGTACTTCAAGGATGCCATCGAACAGGCACAGGCGGGCTGGCGGCGTGTCTGCGCGGCCGGTATTGCGTCCGGCGTTCCGATGCCCGCGATGACCTCCGCTCTCGCCTACTACGACGGCTACCGCTGCGAACATCTGCCCGCGAACCTGCTTCAGGCACAGCGCGACTACTTCGGTGCCCACACCTACGAACGCATCGACGCAGAACGCGGCAAGTTCTTCCACACCGACTGGAACGACGGCGAAGTCGGTACGACCGCTTCCACTCAGTACACGGTTTAATTGGATATAATAAATATTTTGCCTAAAATTTGATGAGGTTACAAAGTGGAGAGAGTGCAGGGTGTTCGTGCAGGGGAAACGCGCTTTCTTGAAAGAAAGCTGTGCAAAGAACTTTAAACTGCGGTAGCCGGTTTGTTTGGCTTATATGGTGGAGAGGGGAATTTTCTTGGGTGCCTGCGCTGACATATTGTTGATCCCATCCGCTGACATTTCGTTGGTTTGAATCTCTACGAAGTAGTGGAGATGGAAGTCAGGCTCCGCCAAGACCCTGACTTCCCACGCCGGTTTTCGACTGCATAATAAAGTACACCACTACTGAATTCAGCTACATTTTTCTGGTGTTCCGCGCGGCTTGGCTAACCCGCCGTCCGCGCTTTTCGTAAGTACGAGCGGCTGACATACAGTTTGCACAAACGAAAGCACGCACGGCGACCGAGCCAAGGCGTGCGGGGTATCATTTTATGTAGCTGAATTGTAAAAGGGCGCACGATATTCCGGAAACGGAAGAAATCTGTGCTGAACAAAACGAAGTTTTGAGAAGTCGCTCCCCTGTTTCTTATAGTTTTTATTACTCAATGTCAACAGGTGAAACAAATTTCAGCCGTACTCCACGGAATATTCCCAATCCCCCCACAAACCCATATCAGCCACACCAAATGGCTGTACAGATTGAAAGTTTTTTGCGGAGCTTTTTTCAAAAAGCGACCGTCTCCTCCAAACGCCACCTTCGCACTCACAAAATTTTGTAACCGGAAAAGGAGCATAACCATGGAACTCAAACTCAGAGAAAACTGCAAATACGCCATCGTCGTGCCGACCAGTATGGGCGTCCGCATCTGCCCGATGAACGGCCAGCCGGTACAGGCGTCCGATACCTTCTTCATGCAGGCGACCAGCGCGGAATCCAACGTGGTTTCCATCGCGTCCTACCTCGGCATGAAGACCAAGGTTCTCACCACGTTCGTGAAGGGAAGCCCGATCGCGGACTTCATCAAGCGCAACCTCCGTTCCCGCGGTATCGATTACGAAGGCGCGGAAGTCGAACAGGGCGGTCCGTGGGGCTACCGCCATCAGTTCAATATCGCCGACAGCGGGTACGGTACCCGCGGCCCGCGCGTCTGCAACGACCGTGCAGGGGAAGTCGGACGTACCCTCAACATCAAGGATTTTGATACCGACCGCATTTTCGGCGAAGAAGGCGTACAGATTCTCCATCTTTCCGGTCTGATCGGCGCGCTCTCCGAAGATACCAGCCGCTTCTGTCTGGAACTTGCACGTGCCGCTAAGAAGTACGGTACGCTCGTTTCGTTCGACCTCAACTACCGCGCGTCCTTCTGGAAGGGAAGAGAAGAAGAACTCCACGCAATCTTCACGGAAATCGCTTCCGTTGCGGACATTCTCATCGGCAACGAAGAAGACTTCCAGCTCGCTCTCGGCGCAAAAGGACCGGAAGCCGGCGGACATGACGTTTCCAAGATCGACAGCTTCAAGGGCATGATCGGCGAAGTCAAGAAGAGTTTCCCGAATGCGTCCGTATTCGCAACTACGCTCCGTCAGGTCAAGGACGTCAACACGCACGTCTGGGGCGCAATCCTCCTTGCCGGTGACGAATGGCACATCGCGGAACCCCGTGAAATCACCGTTCTCGACCGTATCGGCGGCGGTGACGGCTTCGTCGGCGGTATGCTTTACGCGATCCTGAAGCAGTGGGAACCCGAAAAGTGGGTACAGTTCGGCTGGGCAACCGGAGCACTGGCAACCACCTTCCTCACCGACTACGCACAGCCGGCGGATGAAGAACAGGTCTGGTCCGTCTGGGGCGGCAATGCACGCGTCAAGAGATAAAAATAGACGATTGCCTTAAAATAAACCGCGGCTTGAAAAACAGGCTGCGGTTTATTTTAAAACGACAGAAAATACAGGAGACGATTTATGATTTGTATTGATAAAATAAAGGCGTTTGCCGAACATATCGGACTTCCGGAAGAAGCACAGATTCTTGCAGTTCCTCTCAGTGAACGGATTTTCAATGAATATCCGGAGGAGTATGCCGCTATCCGCGAGAAAATACAGGACAAAGAACAAATTTATGCACTTGCCGAAAAAATGAATGAAGAACAGGATCTGGTGATGCTTGCCGTGTGCCTCCTTCTCGGGATCGACGCGGAAGCTCTCTACCGGGAGCGCGGGATTGCCGAAGACATTTACTGGGCGTCCATGCGGGATATCACGATCTGGACGAAAACCTGCATGAAAATGCGCGGTCATGTCGGTCTGTACGAATACGGCTGGATCACCAGCTTCCTGGCCGCTTCCATCGTCCGTCTGCACCGGCTGGAGTTCCACATCATTTCCTTTATGGACAACAAGACGTGGAGCAAAGCGGGCGTGACGGTGAACGGCGGCGATCCGGTTATCAACATCCACATTCCCGAAGACGGCCCGCTGCTGCCGGAGGATGTCATCGAATCTTTCCGACGTGCATATCGTTATTTCAACTGCACCGGCATACAGGCATTCGTCTGTCATTCGTGGCTGCTTTACCCGGGAAATTACGAATTCCTCTCCGAAACCTCCAACATCCGGAAGTTTATGGATAATTTCGACCTCATCACGCGCGACGAATACCAGTATTCCAGTGATCTGTGGCGCGTATTCGGCCCCTGCCCGTCGTACCGCGATACGTCGGTCTTCCCGCGTGATACCGGACTTCAGCGCGGCATGATCCGCTATCTGGATGAACACGACTTTACAACCGGTTCGGGCTACGGCATTTTCTTATTTGACGGTGAACACATCGAAAAATAAGGTTGACGGGGAAA
>SVQN01000099.1 GCA_015065295.1 Oscillospiraceae bacterium | reverse complement strand
ATAAGTACTCGCCAACATCCTGAGGTCAGATTTCCTTCTGACCTCTCTTTCATTCCTCCATAGCTCAGTTGGCAGAGCACGCGGCTGTTAACCGCGGTGTCGTTGGTTCGAGCCCAACTGGGGGAGCTCCTACACCGATGTCCTTTGGATGTCGGTGTTTTGCTTTTTTACCATGGAGATTATTCTATGAAAACAATTATAACCATTCAGCATCCGCAGTCAGAACAGCATATCAATCGCCAGATTGGATCATGGGCAGACTGGGATCTGACACCCCTTGGGGTTACTCAAGCGGAATGCATTGGAAAACGTCTTGCTGAGGAATTGAGTGGATGTCCTTGCCGTATTTATTCTTCTGATCTCCGGCGAGCGCGCCATACGGCGGAAATGGTTGCCGATTGCCTTCGCACCACTGTGACATTTACCGACGTTTTACGGGAACAATATTTAGGGGAGGCGATCGGAAAATCGAAAGAATGGGCACGCGACCATGTGCAGACGCTCGTTTGGCCGCAGACCATTGACCGTGCGGCTTCCGTGGACGGCAGACTTTTTCGTGGTGCGGAATCTCTGCGGGATGTTTGGAATCGTCTGCTGCCGTTTTATCGTCAGATTCTCGAATCTTCCGAAGAATACTGGATTCTTGTTTCCCATGCTGGGACTCTGGGAGTTTTTTATGCGATGTGGCTTGGATGGAACCCGGAGATGCTGGAAAAGTGTGCTCTTTCCGGAAAATCCGGCGGTGTCTCTTTCCTTCGTGAGGACGAAGCAGGGCACCGGATGATTGAACGGCTGAACGATATGTCCTATATCTTGTAATCAGGTGATTTTTCCGCTTTACCATCTTGCAATCCTTTTCCGCATCCTGTATAATGCAGACAGTACAATTCGTTTGCCCGCGAAAGGAGCATTCCCATGAAAAATTACACCAACCCCGCAGCGGAGGAACAAATGATACTTGAAACGGAACGGTTATTTCTGAGGGAAATGACGGACGGAGATTTCGATGCTCTCTATAAAATTCTGGCGGATTCCAATAGTATGAAGCATTATCCTTATGCGTTCGATGAAAATCGGGTAAAGGAATGGATCCGTAGAAACATGGAACGTTATCGGATATTCGGTTTCGGATTGTGGGCGGTCTGCCGGAAAGATACCGGCGAGATGATCGGAGACTGCGGGTTGACCATGCAGATGATCGGCAGTCAGATCAAGCCCGAAATCGGATACCACATCCGGAGCGATCAGCAGAGAAAGGGCTATGCCAGAGAAGCGGCAATTGCTGTCCGGGACTGGACGTTCCGGAATACGCCGTTCAATGTGATCTACTCTTACATGAAGTATACGAATGAACCGTCTGCGAAAACGGCGGTTTCTTATGGGTGCAAGTTTGTAGAAGAATTTGCGGACGAAGTGAATGAATTTACGAAGGTGTATGCAATTTCGAGAGAAGAATGGCTGAATTTATAATATGAAATACAAAAACGTCCTGTGATTATCAGGACGTTTTTGTTTTTATAAAATCGGAGTCAATTCCGCTTAGTGCTTCTTGGATGCTGCGAAGCCTGCGAGGGACGCGATTGCTGCGATTGCTGCAACTACGCCGAAGTCGAAGGTCTGCGGAGCTTCTTCAACAACGGGAGCTTCAACAACTTCTTCAACTACTTCAACAGCGGGTTCTTCTACAACTTCTTCAACGACCGGTGCGGGTTCTTCAACAACGGGAGTTTCTTCGACAACCGGTGCGGGTTCTTCAACAACGGGAGCTTCTTCAACAACGGGAGCCGGAGCTGCTTCGAGGTTTACGAGCCAGTAAGAGTAGTCGCCGTCAACCATACCAGGAACGTTGACGTCAACGATGTCTTCGGTACCGGAGTCCATGGTGCAGAGAACGATCTGACGAACATAGAACTGGTCGCCTTCGCCTACCATGGTTTCGGGAAGGATCTTGGAAAGATCGAATACGGTTTCGTAAGTGGTGGTCTTGGTTGCTTCGTCACGGGTGATGGCACATTCGGTCCAGGATGCGTTTGCGCCGAGTTCACCGGAAGCACCTGCTTCAACCTTGTCCTGGTTTACACAGATTACGCCGTCGTTGGAAAGACCGTAGAAAATACGGTTACGGTTTGCAACGTCATCGTCTGCGAGAGACTTGATGTCGAACTGGAGAGCGTCACCGGCGTAAGCCATGCCGAGGTCTTCCGGAACGTTGTCGTTGTAGTAGATGTTGTCAACAACTACGCTGCAGAAATAGAGGTGTTCTTCATCCCAACGGAGGTAAGAGGTAACAGCGGTCGGAAGGATTTCGTCGTCGCTTTCCCAGATATCGTCGGAGATGTAGTCGTTCATAACGTCCCAGCCGAGATCGGCAACGGGATCGCCCCAGCCTTCTGCCGGGTCATACTTACCATCAATGGTGGGGAGCTGTTCAACGCCCTTGATGGTGATTTCGTTGGTGGTGATCGCCGATGCAGCGACGGTCAGAAGAGAGGTGAGAAGAGCGGCAGTCAGTGCGCCGGAAAGAATCTTCTTCATGTGGATTCTCCTTATGTATAGTATAGAATAGAAATCACGGTCCTGATCCGTCGGGGCCAGGAGAGTTATCTTTATTATAGCACACAATTTTCCGTCGTGCAATGGGGAAAATTAAATAAAACATCGTTTAAAAATGAAAAAACACTGATTTTTTATACGTTTCCGGCCGTTTTTCCTTTCCGTTCTCCTATTGACAATCGCCGGAAGCTATATTATAATACAAACAGCAACAACCTGAACGGAAAGGAAACAGACTCATGAAAATTTTCATTATGACGGATCTTGAAGGAATTTCCGGGATTTCGCGGAAGGAACAGGTGGATAATTCCGAGCGTTACGCGCTGGAACGGCTGATGGCGGATGTGAACGCGGCTGTACGCGGTGCTTTTGACGGCGGTGCGGATGAGGTCTATGTCGAAGACGGTCACGGCGGCGGACGGAATTTCATCAAGGAACTGCTTGATCCGCGTGCGGTGCAGGTCGGCAATGCGGGAACGGGCGTGAAAACCATGACGGAAGTGGACGCCATGTTCCTGATCGGGGCGCACGCGATGTCCGGAACGCTGAACGCGTTCCTCGATCACACGCAGTCGTCGATGACGTGGCACGATTACTATGTCAACGGAAAACGGTGCGGGGAAATCGCACAGGAAGCGATCTACGCCGGAGCGTTCGGCGTGCCGGTGGTGATGGTGAGCGGTGACCTTACGGCGTGTACGGAAGCGCGGCAGTTCCTCGGGAATATCCGGACGGCGGTCGTGAAATACGCGGTCTGCCGGAACGAAGCGGAATGTGTCCCGGAGGAAGAGGCGGAAGCTCTGATTTATGAAGCAGCCAAAGCGGCAATGAGCCGGATCGGCGAAACAAAGCCGTACAAGATTATCCTTCCGGCGGAAATCAAAATCGAGTACAACCGCGCGGACTACTGCGACGATGCCGCAAAATGGAGCGGTGCGGAACGTCTGGACGCCCGGACGCTCCGGAAAGTGATCGACAAAATCGAAGTATACCGGGACATTCTGATCTGACGTACGATATTTTATAAACATATAAATATAAAGAAAGGACTCCATCATGTTACTCTCTACACAAACCGATAATGTATTCGCAAAATGCGGCGTTGACGAAGGGCTGAAGATTTTCGCGGCAGCGGGCTATGACGCACTCGATTACTCCATGTTCGGCATGACGAACGACGACAATTTCCTGAACAAATGCGACGTGGAAGCCTTCGCAAAGGAACTGCGCGGCAAGGCGGAAGCGGTCGGTCTCCGCTTCAATCAGGCGCACGCACCGTTCCCGTGCTGGCGCAACGGCGACGAAGCGTACAACGCAAAGATGCCCGCACGCGTGGCAAACGCGATCCGTATCGCGGGGATTCTCGGCGCGAAGTCGATCGTGGTTCACCCGATCGCGTATATCAAGCCGGGCGACGCGCAGAAGGCGTTCAATTTTGACTTCTACCGGAGCATCGAACAGGTTGCGCTCGATTACGGTACGAAAATCGCCCTCGAAAATATGTGGGGCTACGACAATCGCCGCGGCTACATCATGCCGAACGTCTGCTCGTTCGGGAAGGATCTGTGCGAATATTACGACGATCTCGCCAATCCGGCGGCGTATACGGTCTGCCTCGACCTCGGTCACTGCGGTCTGGTCGGCGAAGAACCGGACGAAGCGATCCGCGTTCTGGGCAAGGATCGTCTCGGCGCACTGCACATCCACGACAACAACTACAAGGCGGACAGCCACACGGTACCGTACGATCCCAGCGGACGCATGAACTGGGACAACATCACCCGTGCGCTCGGCGAAATCGACTATCAGGGCGACTTCACCTACGAAGCGGACAACTTCCTCGGCCGTATTCCGGCGGGTGAGATCGCTGTCGGCGTGAATTACATGGCGGCGTTGGGACGCCGTCTGATGGCGAAGATTGACGCTGCGCGTCCGGCAAAGTGAGGGATACCAAACTTCACGTTTGGATTATAAGGAAGAAAAAAGTACCCTGACGGGTACTTTTTTCAATTTTATGTCCCTGCGCGGGACGGCGCATAAATGGAGTTCACGGAGTGAACTCCGTCAGACGCCGCCCCTTTATGAATTCCCGGCTTGACGTTTGGGGGACTCGCCCTTGAGGGCTCAGACAGACAGCAGTATTCACTCAGCGGATTGCACGGAAGAACAGGGATTTCGTTTTGCTGAAAAGTGGAACCTAAATTTGCAGTTATCCCTCACGGCTATTTCTACTGAACGAATGTTTTGGACAGATTTGCACTGTACCTTGTCTCTTCCTAAAAATCTGAATGCGGGCAAACCGCTGTCTGTCTGAGGCCTTAAGGCCGAGTCCCCCGAACGTTAAGCCAGGAATTCACAAAGGGGCGGCGTCTGACGGAGTTCACTCCGTGAACTCCATTTGTGCGCCCGTCCCGCGTAGGGACATAAATTTTGAAAAACGCCTTCAGGCGTTTTTCTTCCTTTCACACCGAAGGTGTGTCTTTTTCCTTGCATTCTGCACAAAAATATGGTATACTGCAAGAAAAACGATCACAATACGGAGGTTTTTATGAAACAGATCAAACTGACAACCGCGACGGTTTCCACCAGGCCGACGCTCCTCGGCGCGTGTATGGAGGACGTCAACCATGAGCTTTACGGCGGCATCTGGTCGCAGATGATCTTCGGCGAAGCGTTCGAAGAACCCGCTGCCGACAACGGCGTGTCCGGAATGTGGCTCCCCGTGGGAGAGGGAATGTTTGAACTCGCCGACGGCGGTTATTCCGGTTCCCACCGGCAGATCGTCACCGATTCCGCCATCGCCAACCGCGGACTGAACAAGTCCGGGATGTACTTCAAGTCCGGCATGGATTACCGCGGATTTGTCATGGCAAAGGCCGATGCAGCGGAGACCGCTGGTTCAGCGGAAGTGACCGTTTCCTTCCGCAATGCCGACTGCACTGCCGTTTATGCCGAAACATCCTTCACCGTTTCCGGCGACTGGGCGAAATATGCGTTCACGCTCGTTCCTTCTGCGGAAGAAATCGACGGCTGCTTCGTGATTTCCGTCAAGGGATGTGCCGCGTTCGGCTACGTTTTCCTTGAAACCGGCGAATGGGGTCTGTACAAGGGAATGCACGCCCGCCGCGATGTCGGGGAAGCTCTCGAAAACATGGGCATCGGCCTGCTCCGTTTCGGCGGCTGTATGGCAAATGCGAAGGATTTCCTCTTCAAGAACATGACCGGTCCCGTGGAAACCCGCAGGCCGTACAAGGGCTGGTGGTATCCCTATTCTTCCTACGGATTCGGCATTCTCGAATTCATCGAACTCTGCGAAAAGCTCGGCGTGACCTGCGTTCCCGACTTCAACGGCTGGGAAACCGCCGAAGATATGCGGGACTTCGCGCAGTACGCGCTCGGTACCGACGAATCCAACGAATGGGTTCAGCTCCGCATGAAGTCCGAACATCCGCAGCCGTACAAGCTCGAATTCATCCAGTACGGCAACGAAGAAACCGTCACCGCCGAATTTGCGGCACGCTTCATGGCGGCCTGCGATGCGGTATGGTCGGTCTCCCGCGACATCACGATGGTCATCGGCGACTTCGACTACCACGGGCATCCGTTCGACGATCCCTACAACATTCCCGACGAATGCGTTCCTGCGGCGTACAATGTCGCCCCCGGTCAGCCGCCGCTCCGCATGAATTCGCTCATCAATCATCAGCACATTCTCGAACACGCGGCGGAACAGGGCATGGCAGGCAAGGTATGGCTCGACATCCACTGGTGGTGCGAACACGGCGACACTCCGCTTCCGTTCCCGGACTGCACATGGTCGCTGTACAGGCATTTTGAAACCATCGCGCCGGACAGCGGAATCAAGTTCTGCGTCTACGAACTCAATGCAAACCAGCATGACTTCGAACGCGGCATGGCGAACGCGTACGCGATCATCGAAGCGATCAACCACTGTGACATTCTTCCGTGCATGGGAAGCGCAAACTGTCTCCAGGTGGACGGTCACAACGACAACGGCTGGAACCAGGGACTTCTGTTCATGAACAACCGTTCCGTCTGGTATCAGGCACCCGGATGCGTGGATATTCTGTACAACCGCGCGATGCTTGACAAAAAATTTGAACTGGAAGGCGATTTCGCTGACAACACGTTCAACGCGGCGGCAACGACGGACGGCAAGCGCGTTTCCGTGATCCTGCTGAACCGTGCGGAAGAAGCGGTTGACGTGGAAGTGGAACTTCCCGAATGGCTGAACGGCGCGTATGAATACGAGAAGACCGTTCTGTCCTATGCAAAGAATACCTGCAACACGGCGGACGCACCGGAAACGATCAAGGTTCCCGATCCGGAACTTTGCAGCGGCGAAGGCAAGCTCATGCTTACCCTTGCGGCGAACAGCATTGTTACGGTTGTGACGAAGTAAGTGAAAAACGTGAGTTCGATGGATATCAGTAATAACAACTGAACCCGTAGGGAGCGGCGCCCTCGTCGCTCCGTCAAACGTTTTGACTATACAAAATTTGATAAATCCAAACGTGAACTTCCACTTACAGACAATTTGTCTATCCAAATCCTTCAACGGAGCGACGAGGGCGCCGCTCCCTACAGGTTAGATGTTACGTTAGTTTTTCCATCGAACTCACGTTGAAAACGCCAGCATTGCGGGGGAGCCGTTATCCTCCGCAATGGCTTTTTATGAGAAAGGAGCGATCCCATGGCAACGTACCCTGCCTACGTCAATATCGCAAACATCACCGTCACCGACCCGTTTTTCTCCCCGTTCCTTGACCGCATCCGCACCGTTTCCGCACCCGATATCCTCAAAAAATTCCTCGCCGAAGGAGCAATCGGCAATTACGAACGTGTCGCACGCGGCGAAACGGGCGGTCACGTCGGGCCGCCGTGGTATCACGGACTGATCTGCGAGTGTATCCGCGGCATTTCCGATCTGCTCGTCGCTCATTACGACAAATCCCTCGATGATTCCCTCGACGCCATCATCGAAAAAATCGCGGCGGCACAGGCGGTTGATCCCGAAGGATACATCAATCCCTATACCACGCTCATGTGTCCGCATCAGCGCTGGGGTCTGAACGGCGGCAACATCCGATGGCAGCACGAAACCTACGACGCGGGTGCACTCGTCGAAGCGGGCGTTCATCATTTCCGCGCGACGGGGAAGACCTCTCTGCTGAAGGTTGCCGTGAAAATGGCGAATTACCTCGCGTCCGTGATCGGTCCCGCGCCGAAGTGGAACGTTACCGCCGAACATTCGCTTCCCGAAATGGCACTGGCGGAACTCGAACAGCTCGTGCGCGATTATCCGGACGAACTGACCGGAATCGGCGCAATCCCCGGCGAATATCTCCGTCTGGCGTGCGCGCTCATCGACAACAAGGGTCATAACGAAGACCGCCACATGTTCCCGAAATTCCTGCAGGAATACGCACAGGATCACCGTCCGGCGAGAGAACAGCGCGAAGCCATCGGTCACGCCGTCCGCGCGACATTGTTCTATACCGGTATGGCAACGGTTGCCCTCGAAACCGGCGATAC
>SVQN01000098.1 GCA_015065295.1 Oscillospiraceae bacterium | reverse complement strand
AAAACCTTTTCCTTAAAAAGGTTTTCCCCGAAGAACTTTATTTAATCCAGATTATATGCCTTGTTGAGGACTTTGTCCATGGTCTTGCTGAGGGGCTTTTCGAGCTTCTTGTAGGCGGAAGCGAGGTTCGGGTCGTTGTCGACCAGATGGTCACGGATCATGTACGGGAGTCTCTGGAAGCAGGATTCACCGAACTGGAAGGAGAAGTCGAACGCACGGCCGGCCATAATCATTTCGACCATTTCTGCGGTGGTCGCGTCGGAGGAATACTTGCCCTTCAGAGCCTGGTCGTAGTAAGCCGGGAATACCTTCTTGTAGGATTCGGCTGCCATGGCTTCAAAAATGGTGGAAACGAATTCAATTTCCGGTGCGGAGGTCAGCGGGAGACCGAAGACGGAGAACTTGTCGTCCGCATTGGTGTAGTAGCCTTCCTGGTTTTCATCCCACTTCGGGAACGGGAGCATAGTGTAGACAGCGTCCATGGTACGGAGCGTATTGTACGCGGTTGCGAAACGCATCGGAGCCATGATGAGCTTTTCGTCGAGGAAGTACTTTTCTTCGTCGTACTGAGTGCTGAGCTTGGTGAAGCCGGAGGTGTTGTAGTGCCAGTCAAGGAGCTTTTCAAGGATGGAGACGGTCTTGTCGCTCATGAAGGTGATTTCAACGCCGTTTTCTTCGGTGTAGGTGCTTACCTTTTCGCCGAAGGCAGTCAGCCATACGTCACCGGGGTTGGTGATCTGATAACCGAAGCCGTAGGTGTCTTCGGTATCCGCTCTGCCGTTACCGTTCTTGTCAATGTACATGCTGTTGGTCATTTCGATCAGCTTGTCGATGGTCCAGCTTCCTTCCTTGATGAAGCCGTAAACATCGTTCGCCAGATAACCGAAGTCCGCGAGCATTTCGGTGTTCGCAAAGATCGCGTGCGTGTAGGTCATCGAAGTGATGGAAAGGTCGGAGCAGATGGAGTAGAGAATTCCGTTGATGGTCGCACCGTCGTTGGCGAGCTTGTTGTGCCACGGCTGGTTCAGGTCAACCCTCGGTGCTTCCAGCCAGTTCATCAGAACGCCCGCCGTAACGGGAATGTAGGTCTGGTAGTCGAAGTAGCTGACAAGGTGATAGTCGGGCGTACCGGCGGTAACGAAGGTCTTGATCTTGTTCTGCGCGTCCGTATCTTCCGTTGCGGAAATCTTTACACCGAAGCGTTCTTCAATCGCCACATTCCGGTTGAAAACCGCGTCGTTGCAGGCGTCGCCGTTGAGTTCTTCCACCCAGATTTCGGTGGAATACTGCCAGCCCGCGAAGGTTTCACGGGTCATTACGCGGAATTCCGCGCCGTCGTAATTCACTGCCGGAAGATTGTCCGGGATGAGCTGTCTGCGTTCGTAGTCGGTCAGCTTGCTTTCGTCGATCACGTCGGCAGTATCTCCGGCCGTCGGCGTGGAAGCGGTGGTGTTTGCCGTCTGCGTTTCGGTATTCACATTGCTTTCGCCGCACGCAAACATTGCGAACGAGGAAGACAGCATGAGTGCCGCAAGAAGAACGGACATCAGTCGGTTTTTCATATCGTTACTCCTGATATTATGTAAAAAAATTGTTAACATACAATACATATTATACCCTTTCAACCGCCGATTGTCAATAGTCAACCTTTTGACGATAAATTCACATTTTCCCAACCCACTGAAATTCTTTGTTTTTTCGAAAACGAGCGATATTTGTGCAAACTCATCATTTAGGCAACTCAACCGCTTGTTTATATCAGCACATCATCCTATTATTTTATTTATAAATGTATTTTAAAAAATATTTGTTCATGAAATAATGACAAACAAATTTCACGCCATATTTTTATGAAATATTGCCAACATCTCTGCTTATTTTATCAAAAATATCACAGTTCATACCATATCGCCAGAAAAAGGTACCCTTACCGGATACCTCTTTCTGAAGAAATTTTCACTTCGGGACTCAGTCCACTGCCACAGCGGTTCTGCCGTCCGCGTATACTTCGATCACGCCGCGTCCGGGAAGTTCTACCTTATAGGTTCCCGCACGGTCGGGCGTCAGTTCGAGCGAAGTGATGCGTCCGTTTTCCCATGCCGCCGAAACGGTCACGCCGCCGCGCGCACGGAAACCGGTGAAGGAACCGGAAACGTGTGCCGGGAACGCGGGAAGAAGGGAGATCACATCTTCGTGGCTCTGCATGAGCATTTCGCCGATGCCCGCGCCGCCGCCGAAGTTGCCGTCGATCTGGAACGGCGGATGGTTGTCAAACAGGTTCGGGAGCGTGGACTTTGTGAACAGCAGACGGACATTTTCGTACGCCTTGTCCGCCTTGCGGAGACGCGCAAACAGGTTGATAAGCCATGCGCGCGACCAGCCGGTATGTCCGCCGCCGCGTGCCAGCCGGCGATCCAACGTAACTTCGATCGCACGGTACAGTTCGGGCGTATCGCGGGTAATCTGTGCCGCCGGATAGAGGCCGAAGGCATGGGAAATGTGGCGGTGTCCCGGTTCCGGTTCGTCATAGTCCTTGAACCATTCCATGAGCTGACCGTGCTTACCGATCTGCATCGGAGGCATCTTTGCGCGGATTTCTGCCGCACGCTTTGCGGATTCCGGATCAATGCCGAGAATCGCTTCGCATTCACAGTAGAAGTCGAGAAGACCGCCGATAATCTGGATATCCATCGTCGGAGAAATCGCAAGGTTTGCGCGTTTGGTATGTTCTTCGTCAACAAAATAGCAGTTTTCCGGCGAAGTGGACGGACCGGAATGCAGGTAGCCGTCGCCGCCGTCAAAGAGATAATCCATGAAGAAGTCGGCGTTGGACTTGATGTAGCGGTAAGCGACATCGCGGAGGAAATCCTTGTCGAGCGTGTAGAGGTAGTGTTCCCACATGTGGAACGCCAGCCATGCGCCGCCGAGAGGCCACAGACCCCACAGACCGTCCGCCGCCGCCGCGAAGCAGTAGATATCGGACAGATGGTGAACGACCATGCCGCCGACTTCGTAATTTTCACGGGCAACGCGTTCGCCGCCGGGGAGGAGGTAGTTGTTCATGTAATCGAACAGGGGCATCGCGCAGTCGCCGAGACCGACCTGTTCCGCCTGCCAGTAGTTCATCTGGAGGTTGATGTTGGTATGATAGTCCGCATTCCACGGCGGGGTCAGACCGTACGACCATACGCCCTGAAGGTTGGCGGGGAGGGTTCCCGGACGGCTTGAAGAGATCAGCAGATACTTGCCGAAGTTCCAGTACAGTCCCGCGAGAGCCGGGTCGTCCGCTTCGGGGTTTTCGCGGAGACGTTCGATGCGTTCGCCGACGGACAGTTCTTCGATGGCGGAATCGCCGTCAAGGGTCAGAGTCGAACGGTTCATGATGGTGGAGAAATCGGCGGTATGTTCGGCGAGAAGAGCGTCCCAGCCGCGGTCTGCACGGAGCATGACGGCAGCGGATGCCGAAAGGATATCGTCGTACTTGAACGCGGTGAAAATGCCGGTGTACAGTTCGATCTTCGCCGCGCCGGTGATGATTACGGATGCCCCGTCAATCTTAGCTGCACCGTCGGTGACAATGCGGATGTAAACGGAGAACTTGTTGCCGCCTTCCGCCGTTTCGCAGTTGGCAATGATATCGGTTTCGCGCACGTCGAGCTTCACGATATGTTCACGGGTGAAGGTCAGAGCCGCGTCAAACGCGCGTCCTGCGGAGAACTTCGCGCAGAGCAGACCGGACGGGAACGATGCAAAAAATTCGCGCTTCCACGCCGTGCCGTCCTTGTCGTAGGACACGGTCGCAATGCCGTTTTCGAGGTCGATGTCGCGGCGGTAATTCGTGCAGTCCTCATCGTCATGCAGCTTCACGCCGATCTCGCCGGCGTATTCGTATGCCTTGATGCGGTTGAAGCAGTCGCTCATGTTCTCGCCTGCCCAGCGATCCGCTTCGTATTCGCGTCCCTCGAGGAACAGCTTACGGATGTGGTTAATCTTTCCGGCATAGTTTTCGATCTTCGTGTCCATCGGACCGCCGGACCAGATCGTTTCCTCGTTCAGGCTGATTTTTTCGGCGGAAACGCCGCCGAAGACGGACATACCGGAATGACCGTTGCCCACGACCGTGGACTGATCCCAGTTCGGAGCCGGAAAATCGGTATGCAGAAGGGTGTGTTTCATGTGTACCTCCATGATATGTAGAATGGGGGATTCTTGGGGAAAAACTTTTTGAAAAAAGTTTTTCCCCAAACCCCTTTTCAAAAACTTTCAACTATATGTATAAATATTATGTTTCCTGTACTTTTTTGGGGCGGCCGCGCTTTTTTTTCGGCGGATCTTCCGGAGCGGGTGTGTCTTCCTCCGGTACTTCGATTGCATGAAATTCCGCGGCGGGCGGTGCGGCACGATCGGCCAGCGGATTGTTGTTCATGGCCGCTTCCATCTGTTCGTTGGAAACGTGTGTATAAATCTGCGTGGTGTTGAGCTGCTCGTGGCCGAGGATATCCTTGAGAACGCGGATGTCCACCTGTCCGGACTGATACATCAGCGTTGCGGCGGTATGGCGCAGCTTGTGTGTGGAGTAATTTTTGTAGGCAAGTCCCGCTTCCCCGAGGTATTTCTTTACCATCCACTGGATGGTTTTCACGGAAATGCGGTTCCCCTGACCGGACAGAAACAGTGCTGTTTCACCTTTGTTTTTCGCCGGTGTCGCCAGACGAACCGGAAAATACGCCGTCATTGCCGACCGGCAGGCTTCGTTGAGGTAGATGATCCGTTCCTTGGCTCCCTTCCCCGTCACTCGCAGAGAACGCAGTTCCGGGTCAATGTCTGGCAGGCTGATCCCCGCCAGTTCCGACAGACGCATACCGCAGTTGAGGAACATCGTCAGAATGCAGTAATCGCGTACCTTTGTTTTGGATGTTTCGTCGTTCTTCACGGCATCCAGCAGATCCACGCATTCCTCGACGGACAGATGCTTCGGAAGGCTTTTTTTCTGTTTCGGCGTTTCGATGTTCGCCGCCGGATTGGTTTCAAACAGCATCATCTTCGCCGTGCAGTATTTATAAAATCCCTTGATCGCGGACAGTTTTCTTGCGCGTGCGCTGACGCCGTTTTCCCGCTTGGTATAAGTAAAAGAAAGAAACGAATAGATTTCGGACGTCATGACCCCTTCGAAAAAGTCCCGGCCGAGATCGGTGATGTCGATTTCATTGAACGTTTCGCCGGTCATGGGAAGACCTCCGCGCGACGCTTTCAGATAGCGGCAGAATGTCCGCAGATCGAACAGATATTCGTTCACGGTCTTCTGCGAGCATCCCTGATAAACCAGTTTATAGTTGGCGAAGTCCTGAATCAGCTTCGGGAACTCCGCGATAAATTCGTGATCCTGCAATGTTTTCACCTCATCCGTGCGGCGCATCCGCACAGGTTCATTTTCTTCATACTCTATTATACAACAAACTTTAATGTTTTAATGGATATTTTGTAAATTTTCGCTGTGAAGTATTGTAATTATCCGATAAAACCAATACAATATAAGTAACACGAAACACTAAGGATATTATTTTATTTATGAAAGAATTCTGGAGCGAAAACTCAAAAATCATTTCCAAGCTGATCCTGAATCAGTTCGGCGCGACCTTCCTCGGACTGATGGTCATCGCCGCTGCTTCCGCCGCACAGGGACAGCGTGCATGGCTCATGCTGTTCGCAAGCTGCTTTGCGGCGTTCTTCTACCTCTTCCTCGTCTATGCAGTCGTCTGGGAACGCGGCGGACGTGACCGCATCAAAGTGGACGGCGGACGCGCGGTTCCGAAGCCGTGGACGGGGCTGTGGATTTCCCTCATTGCCAACATTCCGAACTTCATCCTCGCCATCCTTGTTCTCATCTCCGATCCCTTCAAGGCATCGTTTGAATGGGCGGGCAATATGAATCTCATCAGCCGCGCACTCTGTCTTCTCTGGGAAGGAATGTACGCCGGATTCGTCTCGTACTTCTCCCCCAACAATCCGCTGATCCATCTGCTGTACGTCTTCCCTGCCATCGCGGTCAGTGTTTTCGGCTATCTGCTCGGATTCCACAATCTGCGCCTGCTCTCCGTCTTCGAACTGAAGCCGCCGAAAAATCAGCAGAACTCCAACGTCCGTCCGAACATGGGCATGGATGTCGGAAAGCGTAAAAAGTAAGCCGCTGTCAACCGAATAATTTTCCGCAATCGGGCAAAAATGATACCGGGGACTTTCCCCGGTATTTTTCTTTTGCGGAGGAATTGTCATGATCGAGAACAAGCCGTATTTTGAACCGAAGGAAAGCGGAAATGATATCGCGGATGCTGTTGCCGCATTTACGGTATGTATGCAGCGCGGGGATTCGCCCGACAGTCCGGCGGCACAGTCGCTCGTGGAACAGTGGCGCGCGTGTCACAATGACCAACTGAATCCGGACAGCATTTCCGAAGATGTGGAAGCCTACGGAAGCGGAACCCGCGACTTCATGAAGGAAGCCATTGCGTTCTACCAAAAGGGGCATTAATGCCCCTTTTCGCTTGTCTGTGTCCCCAGATATTCCCCCGTGGAAGCGAACAATACTGCCGCGACCTTCATCCGGTATTCCGGCGTTTCCAGCAGTGCCCTCTCTTCGTTGTTGGAGAGAAAGCCGCATTCGACCAGCACCGCCGGCATAGTGATCCGCTTGAGGATGTAGATCGCGGACGTTGCCTCCTTGGTTTCCCGTTCGTTTGACGGATCGAGATACTTTTTCGCGTAGGACTGCGTGATCTGTGCCGCCCGCGCGCTTTCGTCCGTGTTCGGCGAATAGTAAACCTGTAATCCGCGCGAACTTTCCTTCGGGAACTGATTCATGTGAATGCCGACGTACAGCGCAGCACCGGATTCCTCCGCGATCCGCAGCCGGGAACGCAGATCGTAGGATTTTTTCTTCCCGCGATAGTCCTCGAGATCGTCGAAATGATCGTACAGCATTTTGTCTTCCGTCCGCGTCAGTTCGCAGCGGATGCCGAACAGGTCGTATAAATCAGCGAGACATCCGGCAATCTGGAGATTCAGCTCCTTTTCCAGCGTATCGCCGACCGACGCACCGCCGTCCTCCCCGCCGTGACCGGGATCAATCAGAATCTGCGGAGGCGGCGTTTCGGGAACATCCGCCGTGGGAGCGGTCTGTACGTTCTCCAGAGCGGCACGTCCGATCAGAACGGCAGCCCCCATGAACAGAAAAGCATAAACGGTATAATTCAAAACAAGCCTCGGAATATACTTCATAACGAAACCTCGCACATGAGTTTTTGTTACACTATATTCCCACGCAGAAAATTTAGACATAAAAAATCCCCTTTTCTCATTTTAAAAGTTTTTGAAAAGGGGCAAAGTATTTGCTGCACAAAAACTCCGGGGAAAAACTTTTTCCAAAAAGTTTTTCCCCGAGAACCAATATTCCATTAATACATATTCGTCTTCTTGTGGCCGCCGATGTAGTCGCGTTCGAGGGAGAGGATACCGTTGTCCATGCGGAAGATACGGTCGGCATGGTCGGCGATGGAAAGGTCGTGAGTGACCATGATGAGGGTCTGACCCATGTCTTCTCTGGTCTTGAGAAGGAGCTTGAGAACTTCGTCCGCGTTGTGACGGTCAAGGTTCCCGGTCGGTTCGTCCGCGAAGACGATGTCAGGCATATTAATCAGCGCACGCGCGATCGCTACACGCTGCTGCTGACCGCCGGACAGTTCGGACGGCAGGTGGTTCAGACGTTCGGTAAGCTGGAGGGTTTCAACGAGACGGCGGAGCGTTTCCTGATAGGACAGGTCGGACTTGTTGCACATCATCGTCGGGATGAGGATATTTTCGAGTGCCGTGAACTGCGGAATGAGGTTGTGTCTCTGGAAAATGAAGCCCATGTTCAGACCGCGGAAACGGCTGAGTTCGTCCGCGCTCATCTTGGTGATGTCCTGACCGCGGATCATAACGCGTCCCGCGTCGCAGGAGTCAAGACCCGCGCAGATGTGCAGGAACGTGGACTTACCGGAACCGGACGTACCGATGATCGCTACGAATTCCCCCGGTTCCACCTTGATGCTCACACGGTTGACCGCCGTAATGACCGCATCG
>SVQN01000014.1 GCA_015065295.1 Oscillospiraceae bacterium | reverse complement strand
AAAACCTTTTTAATCTGTTGTAGCCATTTGGTTATTGCAGATTTTTTTGTTTGAGGGGGATTTTCTTGGGTGCCTGCGTAGCCATATAGTTGATCCCATCCGCTGACATGATGTTGGTTTGAAATTCCACAAAAATTATAACGGGGAAGTCAGGCTCCGCCAAGACCCTGACTTCCGTTGCCGGAAGGGATACGTTGATGAAGTGCGTCACGATCAAATTCAGCTACATAAAGGAATCCCCCGCACTCCTTGGCTGACGCCGTTCGTGCTTTTCCAAGAAAACTGTATGTCAGCCGACCAAACGAACGCAAAGCGCGGACGGCGGGCGAGCCAAGACGCGCGGAAAACCAACGAACCGTAGTTGAATTCAAAAGTGGCGTGCTGAATTACGCAGTCGCAACATGGCGAGGGAAGTCAGGGTCTTGGCGGAGCCTGACTTCCCCAGAACGATTTTCGTAGAAATTAAAACCAGCGTTATGTCAACGGGCCGAACACTCTTAAGCCGAACTCCACGGAATATTTCCTTTTTCCCCTCTATACCATATCAGCTACACAAACCGGCTACAACAGATTAAAGTTCTTTGCACAGCTTTCTTTCAAGAAAGCGCGTTTCCCCTTTCCTCTCCCCCTGCACTTTCAATCGTCCTATAATATTATTATACTATACCCACCGCAGGAAAACAAGATTTCTTTTCCTGATTTTTGTTGATTTTGATGGGCACAGGTGATATAATACAGAAAAGACTGTGAACGAATCACAAAAAATCAAAGGAGAACCTGCAATGAAACCGTTAAACGATTATTCATGGGTGCGCGGCGTCAACTACTACCAGTGCGGCGAGGAACAGCTCCGGCGCGAACTGGGCTACGGCAAGCGCGTCAATCTCAATGCCGTCCGGATCTGGCTGAGCCGTCCGGCATATGAACACAATCCCGAAAAGTATCTCGCCGATCTTGTGAACTATGTCCGCATCTGTTACGACTGCGGATATCAGGTCATGCCGATCCTGTTCAACGGCAATTTCCTCGATCCCGAAACGCTGACCGAAACTTATTACGAACGAAACGACATCTATGCCCGCGCGGTCGTCGAATCGCTGAAGGACGAACCGGGTCTTCTGATGTGGGACATCATGAACGAACCCGCCTGCAACGGATGGACGTACGCGAATGATATCAGTGAAGACGAAAAGAACCGCCGGTACGATCTTCTGTGGGCGTTTTTACGCAGATATTCCGCATTCGTGAAGGAAGTTGACCCCGTCAATGCGACAACCATCGGTCACACGACGGCATGGGAAGTCGAACCGACGGCGGAATGCGTGGACGTTCTCTCGTTCCACGACTACAGCGGCACCCGCAAGAAGCTGTACGCCAACTACGGTCTCGCGGACGAACTGTCGAAAAAGTACGGCAAGCCCGTCATGCAGACCGAAACCGGCTGTCTTGCACGGTGCAATCCGTACGACATGACCCTTCAGGCGTGCGAAGAATACAAAATGGGCTGGTTCGTGTTTGAACTGATGATCCACGGCCGCTGCGATTCCGAACACGGCGTATTCTATCCGGACGGAACCATCCGCGATCCCGGAACCATCGCCGCGATGATGGGATGCTACCGCTGCCGTGACCTCGACGTGATGGTTGTGCCGGTTCCGAACCGCGAAGGTCAGGGACAGCGGTGCGTGGACGATATCAAAAAGGCACTGACCGAATACACCTGCGATGCGTTCGACTACCGCCCGTCCGACATCGATCAGCTTCTGAACGCCTGCGAACGCGCGGCAAACCTGCTCGAATGCTGCGACATGATTCCGATGGCTTGTCCGCCGACGGCGCGTATTTTCGCATGGCGGAAGATGGAACGTCCGCCGCTTGCCGAAATCCGCCGGTTCGCGTATGATCTGGCAAAACAGATGCAGGATATCTGCGAACTGCTGTAAGGAGGGGTTAGCATGAAATTTTCCGTATTTGCCGATCTTCATCACTATCCGGGCGTCTTCATGGGCGGCACGGATGAAGACCTTGCGTTCATCCAGAAACGCGCGGAAGACGAAAACTGCGCATTCATCATCCACGCCGGCGACTTCTCCCACGGTCCGACGCTTGTTCCGGAGTATGTGGAGAAGTACAACAATTTCCATATCCCGAGCTACCACTGTCTCGGCAACCACGATTCCGACCACACTCCCTACGACGAAACGCTCCGCCGGTACCGGATGCCGGACGGTCACTATTTCTTTGACAACGGCGGCTACCGCTTTATCGTGTGCGACCCGAACTACTATTATGTGAACGGGGAATACATCCACTACGACATGGGCAACTACTACAAATTCGGCGCGTACCGCGACTATATGCCGCCGGATCAGCTCGACTGGCTCCGCGAAACGATCGGCACCGCCCCCGGCCCGTGCATTCTCATCAGCCACGAGAGCTTTGAACGTGCGGACGGCGTACAGAACCGGGACGAAGTGCTGAAAATCATCAGTGAAGCAAATCAAAAGAAGCCGCACAGCGTGATTCTCTGCATCAACGGGCATCACCACCGCGACTTCATCCGCATCCTTGACGGCGTGTGCTATTTCGACCTGAACTCCGCCTCCTACGACTGGGTGGGAATCAAGCATGACAAGTATCCGAAGGAACTGTGCGAGGAAATCAGTCTTCTCTCAAACACGGTCGTCTACAATGATCCGATTCACGCGATTATTACTCTGGAAGGCACGACGATCACCATCGAGGGTATGGAAAGCTCCATGTTCATGGGCATCAACCGCGAACATACGGACAACCCCATCTACGACGGCGCGGGACGTCCCGTCACCCCGACGGTACAGTCCGCGAAGATCACGCTGGGATAAAAAATAAAATTTCTCGGGGAAACCTTTTTCGAGAAAAAGTTTTCCCCGAACCCCTTTCAAAAAGCTTTAATCTGGATAAGAAGGAGGAAATTTATGGAGCGTATTATTGTGACCGACCACGATGTGCGGAATGACGGTCTGACCTGTCAGTACGAAGCTCTGGCAAAGGTGATCGCCGACGCACCGGACAACTGCGAGATTTTCTTCCCGGCAGGACGGTATTATGTGACAAAAGCGGTTCCCGTTGTCGGGAAAACCGGCGTGACCCTCCGCGGGGAAACGGGAACGGTTCTGCTCACGCACTTCACGCCGTGGAACGATCCGGCGGAAAACAACGGCGGTTTCGACTGCCGGGACTGCCGTGACCTGACGTTCACCGATATGACGTGGACGACGGACAACCCGGTAAACTGCGCCGGACGTGTCACTGCCATTGACCATGAAAACCACACCTACGATGTGGCCATCGACCCGCAGTTCCCGATTACCGGATGGGAACATTTCTGGGGAACGGACACCTGCGACGAGGAAGGCACGCCGGACTACGTCATCGAAACCTACGACAAGATTCTCCGGGAAACGCTGACCGACGAAAACGGAAACGAACGGGTGAAGTTCACCGGTACGAAGTACGAACATCTCGGGAACAACAAAATCCGTGTTTTCATGCCGGAATGGTGGAATCTGTCCCGTCTGACCGTCGGGCACCGCGTACTTTACCGCTATCTCATCTACGGAAGTACGGTGTATCATTTCGCAAACTGTCACAATGTCGTGATGAAGCATCTGGAATTTGAACGCTGTACCAGCATGGCGGCGGTCGTCACGCCGCGCTGTTCGGACTTCACGTTTGAGGACTTCAACGTCCGCATTCCCGAAGGGGATCATGCGCTGTACTCCGCCAACGCCGACGCGATTCACATCACCGGTCTGTCGGGATATCTGCACATGAAGGACTGCGATTTTGTCGGACTCGGCGACGACGCGCTGAACATCCACAGTCAGGCGGGCGAAATTGAATCGTGGAATCCCGAAACGTGCGAAATGCACTGCATCTACCGCAACCGTGCAATGGAACCGGGCAAACTCGGCGCACTCTGGGCACAGGGCGGCGACACGATCATTGTCTACGACCGCGAAACCTTCCTTGAAAAGGGGAAGCTGCTTCTGTCCGACTACCGTGACGGTATGGCGAAGGTCGAAAAAGTCACCGGCGAATGCAGCGTGGGCGATATTCTGGCGAACGAGGCGTTTTTCGCGTCCGTGCATCTCGAAAACTGCACAGTCACGCACACCCGTGCGCGCGGATTCCTGCTCCAGTCGTGGAATATGCTTGTGGAAAACTGTACAATCTACGGAATGTCCCTGCCGGGGATCATCATTTCGCCGGACATCCGCGTATGGTACGAAGTCGGCCCGTCGAAGAATGTGGAAATCCGGAACTGCGTCTTTGAAAAGTGCGGCATCAACGGCAGTGCGGCGAACATGGGTACTGTTATGGTGAAGGCAAGCCATGATGTCGACGCGGACAACTATCCCGCAGGCGTTCACGACGGCATTCATATTCACCACAATCTGTTCAAAAACTGCGGCAACAGCGGAATTTTCGTCAACGCCGCGAAGAACGTGAACATCCACGACAACGTATTTGAAAACTGTTCCTGCAAGCGGTTCAGCGAAACGGTCGAAACCAACCGCTACGACATTTTCCTCCGCCGGTGCGACGGCATCACGGTCAGCGAAAACCGGACGGACAAGGACGGAACGTGGCTCGAACTGAGAGAAGACTGCAGGGAATAAGGAGAGCATTATGAGTCGTTTTCTTGACGAATGTATAAAATTTATCGAAACCCAGCCGTTTGACATTCTCCGGATTTCGGAAGTACAGGGCGACGGGAAAATCGAAACTGTGGAACGGCAGGAAATCTGCTGGTGTCAGAACACCTACTCCGTTTCCAAAACCTTCACGATGACCGCCATCGGGATGCTGTACGACCGCGGACTGGTGAAGCTCGATGAAAAAATCCTCGATATTTTCGCCGACGAATGCGCGGGCTATGCGGATCAGATCGACGAACGCTGGAAGCTCAACACGGTTGAAATGGCACTGACGCATAAAATCGGCGTACCCGGCGGATTCCTCGACATTGACACGCACCGGATCACCGAATTCGGCGAGGATTTCCTGCGGTATATGCTGACCTATCCGCTCGACTATACGCCGGGGACGGGAAGCAAATACTCGGATGGCGCGTTCTATCTTCTGGCGCGGGCAGTCGAGAAGAAGATCGGCGAAGTCATGGACAATTTCCTCTGGCGGGAACTTCTCTGGCCGATGGGATTCCAGGAAATGGCGTGGAGCCACTGTCCGCAGGGTCATGTGATCGGCGCGACGGGACTGTACCTGCACTCGTCGGACATGGTGAAACTCGGTCAGCTCTACCTGAACGGCGGCGTGTACAAGGGACGGCGGTATCTGTCGGAAGAATGGGTCAAGCTCGCTTTCACGCGCGGCTTCGGTCTCGACAGCTGGGACGGCAAAGTCTACTTCAAAGGCGGGATGTACGGTCAGAAACTGGCGATCCTGCCGGAACAGAAGCGCGTTATCGCCATGCAGGCGTTCGGCGCGGACAGCAATGTCGTGACAAAATGGGCATTGGACTATAAGGATTGATAAAAGACGATAAATGAGCAAATCCGAAAAATAGACAGAATTCATTCGCATTCAGCTTCCCGTTGTCATTCCGAGGACTTATTTCTATAAATTACAACTGAAGTTCTTGTCCAAGGAATCTTTGCACTCCCCGGTGTCAGCCGTAAGGTATGTCTGTGGTATTCCCACCTATTCAGCTACAGAGGTTTAACTTTGTCCTAACGTATAATCTGCTGTTCCTATATTTGTGCTGATTGTTCGTTATAGGCGTTCGTAAACCTCTGAAGTCGAAATTTCAACACAACCACGGACATTTCCTACGGCTGACACAGGAGAGTGCAAAGATTCCTCAGGCAGGATATGCAGTCTTGATTTTCAGCGAGTTTCGCCTTCGGAATGACAACGTTGGGTGCGAAGGGTAGGTTTGGCTTATCATTCTGATGTTCGTCAGATTTTGAATTTGCTCGTTTGTAGTAAAAGAAATAAAAAAACTGCGGAGTCCCGAAAAGGATTCCGCAGTTTTGATATTATTCCGCGCCGCAGCACTGCATGACGAGACGGAACAGCTCCGTTTCGTAAGCATAGCTGAACGGGTTTTCCATTTCTCCGCGCACGAGCTTTGCAAATTCCAGCATCATTGCGTCGTAGCGGTCATACGGACCGGCTGTCCATTTTTCGGAACAGTCGCGGTAGTGGTTGGTTGCGCTGCCGGAATGGGTGTACACACCGTAGGTATACAGACCTTCCGCCGTATAGCGTTCGAGCGGCTTGAGTTCGATGGTGCCGCGCGTACCGGTGATGACGAGATTGCGGCGGTCAAAGCCGTTGTACTCGATGGCATTGGTCTTGATGATCGAAACGCCGCGCGGATATTTCAGGATGGCAAGTCCCTGATCCTCTGCCGTGACGCCGTCCGTACCGGTACACATATTCATGGGAAGGATTTCCTGCGGCAGACCCTGGAGGCGGTAAACGAGTTCGACCATGTGACAGCCGAGATAGAACATCATGCCGCCCTTGAATTTTCCGAGCCACTGCCGGTTTTCGGGGGTATAGCGGACGCTCATCTGCGCTTCGACGTTCAGAATTTCGCCGAGATTTCCCTTTGCGATTTCGTCCATGGCGCGCTGAATCAGGGGATTGAACCGGTACATATAGCCGAGCTGGAAGGGAAGACCCTTCTGTTCCAGCGTAGACGCGAGGTGTGCGAACGACGCGGAACCGGGCGAGCCGGGCTTATCCATGTGGACAGCTACGCCGCGATCGGCGAACATCTGCGCGTATTCGGTCATGTTTTCTTCGTTGGTTTCGATAGCGACCGCGTCGAGGTCGTCTATATTGAGAAGCTGCTCGACGGTGTAGTGCGGCTGATCGCGGTACACGCCCGTCTCGAGGTTTCCGACGCAGGATTCCACCGGTTCCGCGACGCCGATCACTTCAAATTCCTCTGGGAATTTGAGCATACTTTCGTAGGTCTGGAACGCGTGGGTGAAGTAATTCGTTCCGACCTGTGCGACTTTGATCCGTTTTTTCATGAGATGTCTCCTTTCGTTTTCTGTTTGGGGGTGCGGGTTTCTTTTTCTTGGGGGAACCTTTTTGAGGAAAAGGTTCCCCCAAACCCCTTCCAAAACCTTTTTGGGCTGCTATCAAATGTAGGATGTGCAGATTTTTCCTTTTTGGGGTTGGAGAGATAAGGCGCGTTTGTGCAGCTGACAGGGGGGACTGCCTACAATGTATAAGAAACCGTGGAGCGAGTTCGCAGGGGCCGCCGAGACCCTGCTCGCCACAGACGTTTTTTGATTGCGTGATATAGTGTGCCACGTTTGAATTCAGCTACGGTAAGTTATCCCCTGCACTCCTTGGCTGACGCCGTTCGTGCTTTTCAAAGAAAACTGTATGTCAGCCGACCAAACGAACGCAAAGCGCGGACGGCGGGTGAGCCAAGACGCGCGGAAAACTAATAAACCGTAGCTGAATTCAAAAGTGGCGTACTGAATCAAGCAGTCGAAAAATGGCGTGGGAAGTCAGGGGGGCGGTCCCTGACTTCCCCAGAACAATTTTCGTAGAGATTAAAACCAGCCCCACGTCAACGGGTCGAACACTCTTCAGCCGTACTCCACGGAATATTTCAAAAATCCCCCTCCCCATCATATCAACTTCCTCTACGGCTACCGCCGCCTAAAAAGGTTTTGGAAGGGGTTTGGGGAAACCTTTTCCTCAAAAAGGTTTCCCCAAGAATCTGCACATACGAAACTTCCGCAAACTCATTCAGCTCCCCAGTCAAACTGAGTCAGAGGGAAATTCGGATCAACCATCAGCCGACCGAAAACTTCCCCGGCTTCGTCCGGCTTTCGGACATCCTGTACCATGTCCGCGAGACGGATGCGGCCGCCGACGACTAAGCGAAGGAGTGCCTGAATGTCGTCGCGGGTCGTCCACCAGCCGGCCGAAGATTCGTGGGCGGGACGGGCGTTCGTGTGCGCGCCGATGAGGGTGATGCCGGGACCGTGAACTTTGCGGTAGTAGTCGATGGTGAAGTCCGAACTGCGCGTGCAGCCGAGAAGTCCGACTCTGCCGAAGCGGGCCGTGCAGTCGAGAACCTGGTCGAGTGCTTTGCCCTGACCCGTCACTTCGATGGCGACCTTCACACCGCCGCCGGTTGCACGGCGTACCTGTTCGGCAAAATCCGGTGCGAACGGGTCGAATACAAGGTCGGCACCGAGGGACAGCGCGAGATTCCGGCGTTCTTCCACCGGGTCTGCCGCAATTACCGGACACGCACCCGCTGCACGGAGAAGCTGAACGGCGAGACGTCCGAGAATTCCCAGCCCCATGACGATGGCCGATTCGCCGATTTCCAGACGGCATTTGCGGATCGCAGCCATCGGGAACGTGCCGATCAGGGAAAATGCCGCGTCCTGCATGGTAATTTCCGCAGGAATCGGGTGTACGTTCGACTGGTCAATCGTCTGATAGCGGCTGTGCTTGCCCCACGAAACGGCAACACGGTCGCCTTCCTTTACGGAAGTTACCCCTTCGCCGACCGCGCAGACGATTCCGGAGGAACTGTAGCCGATCGAACGCGGGAAGGGATGAACCATGTTTTCCGTACCGCGTTCACTGCTGATGTTGTTGTCTCCCGACAGATTGGCACGCTCCGTGCCGCTGCTGATCGTGGAATATGCGGTCCGGACGAGAACCATACCCGGCGCGGGCATGACGACCGGACGTTCAAGCAGCTCCGCTTTCCCGGGAGCGGTGAAAATAATCTGATGGTTGGTCATGGAAAGCCTCCTTTTATAACGTTATGTCAAGATAAAATCAGCGAACTTTTAAAATCACCTTGCCGCTGTGACCGCCGGTCTGCAGAATCCGGTGTGCCTCTTCCGCTTCCGTGATCGGCAGAACCGCATGGATCGTCGGGCGGATACGTCCGTCGGAGACCATCGGCCAGACCTTCTGCACCAGTTCCGCCATGAGTGCCGCCTTCACTTCGGGTGCGCGAGACCGGAGCGTGCTTCCGATGATGCGGATGTTTTTTACGAAGATTGTCCGCAGATTGATTTCGGTCAGCTCTCCGGCAAGGGATGCGATCATGATCCAGCGCGCACCGTGCGCGAGATACGGCAGACATTCTCCCATGGCCGTGCCGCCGAGACAGTCGATGGCGATGCTCACGGGCGTTCCCGCGTCGGCAAGTTCACGCAGAACGTCCGGAAGTGCGGTGACGGTGGTATCGACAATGCGGTCGGCTCCGAGCGGACGGATTGCTTCGGCGGTTTTCGCGGAACGGACAGTGGTGACAACGGTCAGACCGAACGCCTTCGCCATCGGGATAATCACGGAGGCAAGACCGCTGTTTCCGCCGGTGACGAGCAGTACGTCGCCCGCTTTGGCGTGACCTTCGCGGAACAGATTCAGATAGCCGGTGCAGAAGGCTTCCGGCAGTGCCGCGCCTTCGCAGAGGGAACAATTTTCCGGCAGGGGCATGAGCATATCCCAGCGGACGGCGATATACTCCGCGTACCCGCCGCCTCCGAGCAGGGCACAGACCGCATCCCCGACACGGAATGAGGATTCCCGTTCGGCAGTGCAGCCCATTTTGCGGATGATGCCGGAGACTTCCAGCCCCATCCACGGCGGACAGCCGGGCGGCGGGGGATAATTGCCCTCGCGCTGCATGAGATCGGCGCGGTTCACACCGGCGTAATGGATTTCGACAAGGACTTCGTCATCTCCGCAGACGGGGGACGGTACTTCGTCCCAGCGGAGAGAACGGTCGTTCTGGATCAGGACAGCGTTCATCATGGATTCTCCTGTAATGGAAATGAAATCTTGTGTTGGTTCCATTATACCACGGTTTTTCCGAAGCGTAAAGGGGAAACTTTGCAGTTTTCCACAGGAAATCATTATGGATTGCCGATATTTTTTCATCTCTTGACAAAACGGTGTGGGACAATTATAATGATAACAACCTAAAAATGAACGGAAGGTACATCATCATGAAAAAATTCACCGGATTTGAACACGGCATGGGCATCGGCGGATGGCTGACGAACTACAAGCGGTTCAACGTTCTCCCCGATCACTGGAGACTGCCGATCACCATCGGGGATATGGAGCATTTCGCTTCCTATATCACCGAAAAGGACGTTGCCTACATCGCGTCCCTCGGCATGGATCACATCCGTCTCGGCTTTGACCAGATTGTTGTGGAGGAATCTCCCTATGTATACCGCGAAGAAATTTTCGGTCACATCGACAATTTCATCAGCTGGTGCAAAAAGTACAGCGTCAACGTCGTTCTGAATCTGCACAAGGCGGTCGGGAACTACTGCGACATCAAGGAAAAGGTCGAACTTCTCGACGACGAAGAACTTCAGAACCGGTTCATTGCCCTCTGGATCGCGTTTGAGAAGCGGTACGCGGATGACAATTCCATCGCATTCGAACTGCTGAACGAAGTCCGCGATGTGGATCCCGAAAAGTGGAACACGCTGGCGGCGAAGGCGATTGCCGCGATCCGCGAACTCAACAGGGGTCGTCTCATTATCATCGGCCCGACCTGCTGGAACAACCCGCCGGCACTGAAGAATCTGCGCGTATATGATGATGAAAACGTGATCTACACGTTCCATATGTATGCACCGCATGAATTCACGCATCAGCGCGGCGTTCTTCAGGCGGCACAGCTTTACTATAACCGCGATATGCCATATCCGGGCGATATCGAACGCTACCGCGATTTCCACAGAACTCTCTGGAACAACAACAATGCCTATGCCGGATATGACCGGATGGACAGCCGGTTCCTCCGGAACGAAATGCAGGGCGCGCTGGACTTTATCAAAGCGCATCCGGACAAGATTCTGTGGTGCGGCGAATTCGGTACGATCCGTCATGCGAAGATCGAATGGCGTGAAAACTGGATGCGCGACGTGATTGCATTCCTCAAGGAAAACGAAATTCCGTACTGTGTCTGGAATTACCTCAGCACGCCGAACGACGGCAACCGCTTCAGTCTGGTGGACGACGACAACCGCCGCATCCTCAGCGAAGAACTCGGGCGGATCATCGCAGGGAACGTATAAATGGCAGGCAATTTTCTGTAAAAAGACCTGTGTACCCCGGATATACTCGTATCCGCAGTACACAGGTCTTTTGTTTGTTATAATACGTTGGCAAACGTTTTGCCGTTCAGGGCTGCCTCAGCGGAAGGGTTTCATATCCTTTCCATCCGGCAAAATGCCGTTCCAGAATCATCGCATCCCGTCGGGTAACAATTCCATCGGAATCCATATCAAGAACAGCAAGCGGAATATCCTCAATCGAATAGCCGAGATATCCTGCCCAATATTTCGCAAGATACTCCCGATCGGATTCCGTAAACTGCTGATCTCCATCAATATCTCCGGGAACAGGCGGTACGTCTGCAATTTCCAGCGTGACATTGGAATACGTTACCGGATAGCTTCCGTTACCACCCGCACGCGACATAAGAGAATCCTGACAGCTTACCTCAGCGGAACCGCTTGTACCGATGACTTTCATCCGGAAAGAGCCAACTAAAGTATCTGCATTCCAAACCTCGTCACGGGATTTCGACAGATAATTGATATACAGTTCTCTGTCCTGCTCATCGGAACGCATATCGTTGGTTACTACGTTTTCCTGTACGGTAATGCTGTCTTCGACCAGTTCCAGAAGTGTACGGTCATACCGGATTTCATTCTGCATCGCATACATGATATAGTCTGCACTGCTGTCCGTACGGCTGATCCGGAAGGTAAAGGTGACGATATCTCCGGTATGTACGGTCTTTTCGGAACTTCCGTCGGCTTCAAGGGAGAAGTGGAAGGAAGGTTCCGCGGGACGAGCGAAAAACATTCGCGTATTCTGTGTAAGAATGTAATCCACAACCGCGGCGGCATCCAGTACGTTTACAGTATTGTCTTTGTTCACATCCGCCCGGAAATACTTTTCAGCGGTAACGGTTTCCGTTATGCCCGAATACTTCCCATTATACATATTGTAGACAAACTGAGCGTCATTGGCATCAATTTTTCCGCTCATGTTAATGTCCATCTCATCGGTCAGTTCTGCGGCATCGCCATTGGCAAGAGAAAGATTATTCGCAGTCACTTCCGGCTTTTCGGAGGACGCAACGACCGCACAGTATGCCTCGTAAGTATCCGACCAGAACATATCCGTACCGTCGTAACGATATACCATATTATTAAGTTCAGTTACAGCATTTTTAATCAGCCAGAGCTTATTGCCGTCCAGAGTAAGATACTCGCTGACAGCAACTGCATCGATTTTTATCGTTTTCGTAATTGTGAAAACAATTGCTCCGGGTTTCACATCCTCCGCTGAAATAGTGTATGTCCCTTCAACTTTTGCAAGTTCCACAGATTCACCGTTGACCGCTGCCGTGACGGTATAATCGTACTTGTCATTTTCGGTAACAGAAAGTGTATAGGATTCTCCGCCAACGGCGTATGCTTCATAGCCGGACGCATCGTCTGCCCCGCTGCCCGCGATTGTTACTTTCGCATCGATCAACTGCTGATTGATTACGATTTTGATATTGTCAATAATGTCTTGCCCCTGGATGGTGACAACGTCGTTTTCACAGGTATACGGTACATTGTTTTGAGACTGTGTGTAAACTGCTTGCGTGATAGCGGTCGAATAATGTTCCTGTACGGGCATTGAAAAGATATAGTCATTGCCGTAAACGATCACAGAGCCCTCGGGTAAAGTGACCCCTGTGTCCGTTCCAAAAACGACATTAAATTTCTTTGGGGTGCCTGTTGCGGTAATGTCCAGTTTTCCCGTTACGTTCTCAATCATATAATTACCGCTGCCGTTGTCAATGACAAGAGCAGTTTCACCCGCCATTTCAGCAGATACCGTATATTCATAGTATTCGCTGTAGTTCTTGATGCTGAACGTATACTTTTTGCCATATTCAACGGAAGATGCACCGCTGAGAATATCGGATAGTACAACTTCCTGTGCAGGCTCACGAATTGTAATGGAAACCGTACCGTTTTCGATTCCGGCCGAGGTTAAATCTTCAGCGGCGGCATCTTCCACATTCCCGAATGCGGCGGAAGTGAGCGTTACCTCTGCTATACCGGAAGCGATGGAATCAAAGGCAAAGATGTAGGAAGATTTGGATTCGCCGTAGTCCACGAGGGTGAGGGTACCGTTTGTGGCGGTTACGGAAGCCCCGTGAAGGGTGGAGGCGGAGGAATTGAACGCGAGCAGATCCTTATTATAGGAAAGTTTTATTTCCGCTGCCGAGAAGGGAGAGCTTGAGGTAAGCGTAACAGAAACCTTTTCGTTTACCGTTCCTGCGGAAGCCGCAGCGGAAAGTCCTGCGGTATACGAGGAGGCCGCAGAACTACTGGTACCAAGAGATTCCATTTTGTATTCCGCCCATGTTGGAGTTGTCCAGTTGTCTTTGTCTTCGTAAAAGTAAATTGTGAAATTCCTGTTTGTTTCCTCGAAAGCAGAATAGCCTACCGTTGGAGCATCTCCTAAAAACGTCGCACTTTGCAGAGAAGAGCAATTTTTGAACGCATACGTTCCTATTGACGTTACACATTTTGGAATAATAATTTCCTGTAACGCGGTACATCCATAGAAAGCATAGCCTGCGATGGATTCCAATTTTTCAGGAAAAGAAATTTCCCGCAACTGTTGACATTCTTTGAATGCATAAGCCCCAATATGAGTAATTCCGTCTTCAAAAACAATTTTGCTGATATTATTTTTAGAAGAATACCACGGTGTGTACCCCTCGTTTTCCTTAGTATAGTCATACATAGCTCCAGTTCCGCTGAACGTAAGCGTTCCCGTACTGTCCAATACCCATGTGATCGCTGTTCCCTCCAACGAGTCACTTTTGACTACATCCGCAGATACTCCCGCTGCCAGTCCGTAGATCAGGAAAATCCCCAGAAATATCCAACACAAACGTTTCATCTTTGATGCCTTTCTGCATAATTTCATGAAGTAAATTTAAAAAATACAGATACAACATGAGTTCGACAAAATTTGCAGGAGCCAAAACAATCGTTCCGCTGAGAAGAAATTTTATTTCGTCGAACTCACGTTATTTTTTTCAATTCCGCACGGCATACAGAAGATTTCCCGCAAATACCGCTGAACCTGCCTCATTGAAGTGAACCAGATCCGCGCAGTACATCGACGGCAGTGCCGGAATCAGCGGCCGTCCGGACAGAACGTTCACACCGAGCGGATTCCCGATTGCCGTCAGCCCCTCACAATAGGGATCGCGCCGCCGGAGAATGGCTTCGCTTTCGCCTTCCTCCGGGAAAAAGTCCGGCAGGAGGATATATTTTTCCGCATCCGGATAAAGGCGGCACAGCTTTTTCATCCATGCGTCCGCCGATGCCAGCGCGGTATCGTTGTCGGGCGTTTTGCCGAGATCGTTCGCACCGTATTCGATGAAAATCCAATCGGGACGGCAGTCCGATTCTTCCGGAAGGCTTGCGTCGTCAAAGATCATCGAACCGATCCCGCGGTTGAGATATTCCGCACCCAGATGATCCGCCACGGGATGATACCACGACAGCGACGGATTCGGAATGTACGCGGACTGCGTGATGGAATCGCCGTAAAACAGGATCGTCCGTTCCCGTTTCGCCGTCGGACGTGCGTCGCCCAGACGGAATTCCAGCGGCAGAAGAACGCATCCGTTCGGGAATACCAGCCGGATCACCGACGGTTCCCGCCGTTTTCTGCGGTATGTGACCGTCACATCGCCCGTTTCCGCCGGATCAACTGACCAGTGCGCGGCAAATACGCCGTTTTCCCAGAGGTCGATGCCGCTGTTCATGACGTAAAATCCTTTTTCAAGGTACAGGCGGTAAGTAAACGAAATTTCCGGCTCGTCGGTCACGCATTCCAGATAAATTCCCGCCCAGCAATGGCTCCGGAGAAAATCCGTGTCACTGCGTTCGCCGTAATACGCGAGCTGACCGGGCGTAAAGCGGGAAAATCCGGTATACCCGTTCAGTTCATAAGTACCGCAGCAGCCGTGAAGCAATTGCAGAGAATAAACTTCCTCCGCACTCATCCGTTGTTCCATCATGATTATTTGTTTTCCGTACCGTACCAGCGGCCGTCCTGCTTCTTTTCCGCGTCGTTTTCGAGAAGCTGTTCGTGATTTTCGATAACTTTACGGAATGCGGCGGCGTACTTGTCGATCGCGTCCTTGTCGAAATGCTTGAACCACGGAATGTTGAAGCAGTCGATAGCTTCGGAGGGCTTGCAGAGATTGTCGTCTTCTCTTACGTCGTATTCGTTGTAAACGATACGGGACGGCTTGCCCTCGTTGCGGAGGTCAAACGTCTTGAAGAAGGGATGATTGTGCAGACAGAAATTGCCGCCGCTCCAGCATCCGGTATAACCTTCCGCACGAACCGCTTCGCAGAATTTCGCAACCGACAGACCGTGGAGTTCTTCCGAACGGTAGCCGCCCTGCGCGCAGTACCAGCCCGCCATGTTGGAGCCGGTCGATTCGTCCACGCGGATGGCATAGATGCCCGGCAGTCCTTCAAGCTGATCCCAGAAATAGTTCATCGCTTTACGGATTTCGGCACAGCGTTCGTCGTAATACTTGAGCTGCACTCTTGCCAGTGCGGAACAAAGCTGGTTGGCACGTCCCTTTGCGCCGCCCAGTGCGATGTGGAAATAGGATTTCAGATCGTCCGATTCCTTGATGTAGCGTTCGTTGTTGCGTTCGTAATGGCCGAATGCCATTGCGCGTTCGTAGATTTCGCGGTTGTCGGTGACAAGAATGCCAAGTTCACCGGCAGCAAAGGACTTTCCGCTCATCAGGGACATGGCGGCAACGTCGCCGAACGTGCCGACTTTCTTTCCTTTATATAAACCGCCCTGTGCGTGGGAAACGTCTTCGATGACCTTCAGATTATGCTTCTTCGCAATCGCCATGATTGCGTCCATGTCGCAGGGATAACCGAAGTAATGAACAACCACAATCGCCTTGGTGCGGGGCGAGATGCAGCGTTCGATATCGTTCGGGTCCATGCTGAGCATTTCGTTGATGTTGCAGAATACGGCGGACGCGCCGAAGTTGATCGCCTGCGATACGCTGCCCCAGTAGGTCTTGGTCGGGCAGATGATTTCGTCCCCCTTGCCGAGACCGATGGCAAACATCGCGGAGGTCAGTGCCATGGTACCGTTGCAGTACGCGATGGCATATTCCGTTCCCTGCCATGCGGCGAATTCTTCCTGGAATTTTTCGGTGATATCGGTACCGGAGAATTTGTTGTTGTACACAACGTCCATTGCGGCGTCATAGTCTTCCTGCGTCATGATCGGCCACTTGAACAGCTCGTCCGGCTGTTTGTCCAGTACGGGGGTTCCCCCGAGCAGTGCGAGTTTTTCCATGGTATCTTCTCCTTTTCAGTATAATTAATTTAATTTCTTAATTTAATTTCAAAAGGTCAGGCTGTACATCCCCCTGTGCCGAGGCAACGAGGTCGCTGACAATTGTCCCGAAGTTTGTATCAACCTCACTTGATGCACCGGAATTGCACAGACTATATTTGTTATTTTCCAGTCGAAAAGTTTTTGAAGGGGTTTGGGGAAACTTTTTTCAAAAAGTTTCCCCAAACGCATCTCCTCACAGCCCCAGCAGTTTTTCCGCATTTCCGCGGCAGACTTTATAATAAACGGTTTCAGAAATCGCACCGTCGGCACGAAGACCGTCGAGAAATTCGCGGAACGTGAACGGGTGACGGTTGAAGGTGGCGCAGATATCGCAGCCGTAGTAGATGCGGTCCTGAAATTCGGTCAGGAACGAAACGGCGTTTTCGGGGTCGCGCGTCAGAGCGTTGGCACCGCTTCCGGCGGAGAGATCGCAGGACAGGTTGCCGTATTCGCGCATCAGATACACCAGACGACCGGGCGTGACCTTGCCGGTCGGATAATTGTTGCGGGTTTCTTCGGTATTTTCGATGGACATTTCGCTCCAGAACGGCTGGGAATGTCCGATAAACTGCAGATTCGGATGCTTTTTCAGCATTTTTTCCAGACGCGGCAGTCCGAGATCATCCACGATCCCGTACCAGTATCCGACCGCCGGGGAGATGTGGAACAGTACCGGAAGCCCGACCTCTTCACAGTGGGAGAACAGATTGTCCATGCGCGGGTCGTCCACATACAGGTTGGATGTGAGTTCGCCGAGACCGCGTGCGCCGAGATTTTTGTAATGCTCGAGCAGATAGGAGAGTTCGCTCGTCGGATGATTGCTCATCGCGCGGGGATCGACGTTGCAGAACCACGAAAACCGGTCGGGATAATTGGTCACGGTATAGAGACAGCCTTCATTGCTCATCGTGACGGACTGACCTTCCGGCGACACGATCGGAAGAAGAACGCCGCGTTCGATATCGAGCTGATCGTGCATATCAATTAATTCTTCCGCGCTCAGCATACGATAGCCGCTGCCGCGATTCGCGGGAACCCACTGGGGAAATGCGACGACATGGGAGTGAATGTCGATTTTCTTGATGATGTCCATAATGGAATCCTTTCCGTAAAAATTACACGTTATCCTTTGAATGAACCGGCGGTCCTCTGCGTGCGGCCGACGGCTCCTGTTGGGGGTATTATACCATAAATCCATGGAAATTCCTATAGGTTTTTGTGAATCTGTCAAAAAAATTCCCCCTCAGAGAAGATGGTGTATCCTTGACAGATACTCATGCCTGTGTTATAATGAAAATATCAAAAACTCACAAAAATTCAAGGAGGTTTTTTATGAATCCTATCAAAATCGGTGTGTTCGGCGCGGGACGCGGTGCAGACCTTGCCGGAAATTTCCAGCGGCTCGGCTGTGAGATCACGGCGATCTGCGACTTCCACGAAGAACGTCTGAACAATGCGGCCAATCGGATCGGCGGCAGCGCGACTCTGTACAGAAACTTCGATGAATTTATCGAACACGATATGGACGCGGTCATTCTGGCGAACTACTTCCATGAACACGCGCCGTATGCCATCCGCTGTATGGAAAAGGGAATCCACGTTTTCTCCGAGTGCATCAGCAACGGGACGATGGCGGAAGGTGTTGAACTCATCCGGGCGTCCGAAAAATATCCGGATGTGGTTTACTTCCTTGCGGAAAACTATCCCCAGATGATCTTCAACCGCGAAATGCAGCGTATCGCAAAGACCGGCACACTCGGCAAGATCATCTACGCGGAAGGCGAATACAACCATCCGGGCGACCCGATGGATATCGGCTTCAAGCGGACGTACAACTATTTCACCAAGCACTGGCGCAACTTCAGCGCGCGTACCTATTATATCACCCATTCGCTCGGTCCGGTAATGCGTGCGACGGGTGCTACGCCGAAGACGGTCACGGCATTTGCGGCATTCGCTCCCGTGGAAGGCAACGTTCCGAACGCCTGCTTCGACGGCGACCGCGCGGCGATCATCACCACGCAGAACGACGACGGTTCCATTTTCCGCATCACGGGCTGTGCCGGTTTTGGGGCACACCATAACGCTTACCGTATCTGCGGTACCGAAGGTCAGATCGAAAACCTCCGCGGTATGGGCGCGAAGATCATGCTCCGCTACAACGGATGGACGAAGCCCGAAGGTATGGAAGAAGTCAACTGCTACGACCCGGGCTGGAACGATCCGGACGAAGATAAGATTCTTGCAAGCGGCCACGGCGGATCCGACTATATTACGGCAAGAATGTTCCTTGACTGCATCCGCGAAGGAAAGCAGCCGGAACATCCGTTCCACGTTCATTCCGCCGTTGCGATGTCCTCTACGGCAATCCTCGCGCACCGTTCGATGCTCGAAGGCGGCAAGCCGTACGAAATCCCGGATTTCCATACGGAAGAAGCGCGTAAGCAGTACGAAAACGACCGTCACACCATTTTCTACGGAACCGACGGCAGTGAACCCGATCTGCCCTGCTGCTCGCATCCGGATTACCGTCCGACGGACGAACAGATGCAGCGGTATCTGGAACTGTTTGGGAGATAATTCATCCTTAGGAATACAAAAAAGCACCGTCAGGTGCTTTTTTCATCGTCCTTTCCGATGCTGCGACATTCGCACGTCATGCACGTTCTGTCCGGACAGCCGCTGATTCCGGCACTGCCGTCGATGTACTGCGCGGATCTGGTTCACTTCAGTGAGGCAGGTTCGGCGGTATTTGCGAATCGGCTGCTGTATACTGTGGGAAATTGAAAAAATAAGCAAAACAGCCTGTCACCAAAGACAGGCTGTTTTGCTGTTTGCAGAAACCGGATACCGCGTTTTACGGCAGTCGGTTGAATTGTTTGATAATTCCCTTAAGTGTTGCGTCCAACGTTTTCTGATTTCCGGCTAAGGTGGAGACAATATCGCTCTGATTTTCGATCATAACAGTTCTCATCAGAGAGTCCATTGCAATTCCGCTCTGAGACAGTGCCCATGCGAGGTCCATACGGAAGCTCTTATAAAGAATATCGAGCATTTCGCCGGAATCTTCGTCGCGTGCCGTCTTTTTCTGAAGGGTTACATCATAATAAGCAGGACGCAGGACACGATAAGATTCGTAGGCCATATCTTCCAGAATGCGTCCGGCAAGATCAAGATTCGTATTGGTTACGGGAATCGAAATGGCGGAAGAATGTCCGACATGGATATAGGTTGCATACTCGTCGGCTTCCTCATATTTCGGAATCGGAAGAACGCCGAAGTCGGATTCCATATCGCGGAGCTGTGCCATTCCGTACATGACTTCGAGCCAGAACAGCGCGCGGTCCTGCGTGAACATATCGATGGAAGCCTGACCCCAGCCGCCGCTTGTTTCCAGTTCCGGATGCTGGTTGACCAGAATGACTGCACTGTCGTTGTTCAGCAGAGCGCAGAGAGACTGCAGAATGGAGATCGTACGTTCGTTGCCGAAGTCAATGACCGGCAGGTCGTCGGTATCCTTGCTGATGAAGGAACTTCCCGTCCCGTAGAACATCGGTCCCCATGCAAAGGCGTTGACGGTCAGACCCATCCGGTCGTCAAATCCGATGGTACCGTCCCCGTTTGTGTCACTGGTTACAGCTTCGCACATGGTTTCCATGGCATCATACGTCCATTTGCCATCCTTTGCCAGCTGATACGGGCTGTCGAGATTCATGTCGGTGACCATATTTTTGTTGAAGAACATTGCCGCCACGCCGTCCAGCATGGAAACATTGATATTGCCCGCGTACCAGTAATTCTTTCCGCTAATCGAGGTATCCTCCATCAGACTGCCGAACCACCATGGCTTGGATGTGTCGATGTACGGGAGCGTGTTCATGTTGGTAAGCAGACCGTTCAGTGCCATTACGGGTCCGTACTGAACCATTGGCATAAGAAGATCATAGTTTCCGCCGCCCGAGCTGACTTCCTGCTGAATGATCGTATTCATATCCCAGGCACCGCCGTATTCCGGAACGAGTTTCAGATCGTATTTTTCTTCGATTGCCAGATTCCGTTCCCAGATTGCCTGATCGACTGCGTCGCCTTCCACATCGCCGGTCATTTCGGCAAACTGATAGACATATCCGCCGTCAATCTGTCTGGCAAGAACGACATAATTTTCTCCGCCGCAGTCAATCGCTTCGATTTCCGGCGCGGGAATCTGAGGTTCTTCCGGCTCGGTTTCTTCCGGAGTTTCTTCGGTCGGTTCCGCACTCACGTCAGGAGCTTCCATATTTGCGGCTGTTTCTTCTGTAGGAGTCGTACCGCAGGAACTGAGAAACAGAGCAGCCAGCAAAACACACAGAATCCGCTGTATTTTTTTGTTCATCATAGAAATTACCTCCGTTTTGTGATATTATGACATCATATTGTCTGATGTCATAATATCACAAAACAAAAAAGCTGTCAAGAGTTTATTGGGATTTTATGGACAAAATTTCGGAGGGTTCCGGCGGTCAATCCCTGGACAGTACATTCATACGTATTTTCGCAATATTCAGATGTTCGGTCATTGCCTTTTCTGCCTGTACCGTATCTCCGGAACAGATCGCTGAAAGAATGTTTCTGTGTTCCTGCAGCGTTTTTCTGGCATATTCCTGATTCAGCATGGTGAACGACCGGGTAGCGTACTGCATGAACAGCTTGTCAGTCTGGAGATAGAATTGATACAGAAGCTGGTTCTTGCTTTCCCGGACAATTCCGATGTGGAACTGGCGGTCTGCGGCGGCGAGCTCAGCGGAATTATTGTCCTGCGTGACAGCGGCTTCAAAGCGATTCAGTGCTTTCTGAAGATCCGCAATTCCTGCCGGATCGATATAAGCGGCGGCGAGTTCAGCGGCTTTCGGTTCCACCAGATGACGCACCTGCAAAAATTCTTCCAGCGTCCGTTCGTTTACGGTAAACCAGTCTCTGGCATGATCACGGAGAGAACAGATTTCCTCTTCGGATGTCACTTTGGCAAAGGTGCCTTTTCCGGGACGGATTTCCACATACCCCATTGCCTGAAGGGTACGGATTGCTTCGCGTACTGTGGAACGTCCGACGCCCAGCATGGCAGAAAGTTCTAATTCCGTTATCAGTTTTTCGCCGGTTTTTATGTTCCCGGACAACAGATAGTTTTTGATTTCTTCGATGGCCTGATCGGTTACCGATGTCCGTTTGATCATTATATCATCACTCCGCTGCAAAATTTGAATTTATTATACCATACTTTTCGGGGAAGCACAAGAGACAAAGAGAAAATCCCCGCCGGCGGATCATGAAACGGGGAGATTTGGACAAACTTGCTCTCGTGGATTCTGCATTTTTCTTTGACAAATCCTGCAATATGTGATATGATATAGGTATTCAAAAAAGCAACTGCGGAAGAGCGGAAGGGAACATTTATGAACTGGTTCTACGATATGATTACCAATCCATTTCTCGTCACGGGAATATCGTCGTGGCTGATCGCACAGGTGTTAAAAACGATTATCCACGCGATTATCAATAAAAAAATCGATTTCGGACGTCTGATGGGAGACGGCGGGATGCCCAGCGGTCATTCGGCGACCGTTACCTCGCTGATGGTGATGACCGGTCTTCAGTTCGGGACGGCTTCGTTTGAATTCGCGCTGACGTTTCTGTTTGCCACGGTGGTCTGCCATGACGCGATGGGCGTACGTCTGGAAACCGGCAAGCAGGCGGTTCTGCTGAACGACCTTGTGGAAGCGTTTGAAATTTTTACTTCGCAGGACCTGCCGGAAGTCAAGCTGAAGGAATTTGTAGGACACACGCCGATTCAGGTGTTTGCGGGCGTTTTCCTCGGCGGTGCGAATGCGTTTCTTATGAACTATCTGCTGGGGTAACGCAGGGAAACAAGTTTGATCTTTGAATTTACAGCCTGTATAAACAGAGAGGGATAGAAAAAGTTATGTGGAGTTTTATTTCGACATGGGCGTTTTCCAGCCAGGCAGCCGAAGCCGGTGCGGAACTTCTGAAGTCCGGCGGACGCGCGATGGATGCGGTGATCGAAGGTATTCACCGCGTGGAGAGCAATCCGGAGGTGGACTGCGTCGGACGCGGCGGATTCCTGAACGAGAAGGGTGAACTTGCGCTTGACGCTGCCGTTATGGACGGCGATACCCTGAAAACCGGCGCGGTCTGCGCGGTTCGCGGATTTGAACATCCGGTGGACATCGCCCGCGCGCTGATGGACAAGACCCGCCATAATATTCTGGTGGGAGAGGGTGCCGAGGAATTCGCACGGAAGATGGGCATTCCCGAATCCGCGATGGAAGACCTGATTACGGAAACCGCGCGTGAAAACTGGCGCAAGGCGGCCGGTATCGGTCACGATACCATCGGCGCAATTGCACTGGACGAACACGGCAGCATGGCTGTCGCTACCTCCACCAGCGGAGCAAACATGAAGCTCTGCGGCCGTGTCGGCGATTCGCCGATCATCGGCAGCGGATTTTATGCGGAATCCGGTGTGGGCGGCGCGTGTGCGACCGGCTGGGGCGAAGATATCATGCGTACCTGCTGCAGCTTCCGCTGTGTCAGCCTGATGGCCGCCGGAATGTCCCCCGAGGAAGCGGTGACGACGGTCGTCCGTACCGCGCATGAAACGATTGTCCGTCACGGCGGAAAGCCGGACTGCATCGCGCTGGTCTGCATGAATGCCAAGGGCGAATGTGCCGCCGCGTGCAATCATCGGGAATTCTCCTACGCCTATATCAAGGAAGGCATGGATGCCCCCCTTGTTCTCGAAAAAGAACCGGTGCTTGACAAAGATGCCGGAAATACATTTATAGATGGAGTGGCTGGTTATGAAAGGTAATCATCGCGTTAAAGAACCCAAAATCCCCTGCAATCCTCCGGTATGCCGCAGTTACCGCGCGGTCGGCAAACCCGGCAAGCTGGACGGCGACCTGAGCAAACCGTTCTGGCAGACCGGTGAATGGATGGACGATTTCCACGATATCGAAGGCGATTCCTTCCCGAGACCGTGGAAGAAGACCCGCGTGAAGGTTCTGTGGGACGAAGAAGCGATTTACGTCGGCGCGGAACTTCAGGACAATACGATCTGGGCGACCGTCATGGGACGCGACGAGGTCATTTTCCAGGACAATGACTTCGAAATCTTCCTTGCACCGCAGGATTCGTCCCACCGTTACTACGAACTGGAAATGAACGCCGCCAACACGATGTGGGACCTCCTCATGGAACGTCCGCAGCGCGACTGTGTCCGCCGGATCATCGGATGGGACGTACACGGTCTGGAAAGCGCGGTCAAAATCGACGGCGAACTGAACAATCCGAACGCGGATAACAAGAGCTGGAGTCTGGAAGTCAAGATTCCGTGGTTCTCCCTCCGTGAATGCGGACAGGACAAGTGCTATCCCGAAAAGTTTGCACCCGATGTCGGCGAAATCTGGCGCATGACCTTCTCCCGCGTGGAATGGGAAGTGGACATCGTGGACGGCAAGTACGTCAAGCGTACCGATCCCGCGACGGGCGAATGCCTGCCGGAACACAACTGGCTCTGGGCACCCACCGGAATCTACGACGCGCACGTTCCGGAAATGTGGGGCTACCTGATCTTCACGGAAGCCGGCGAAGACTATCCTCTTCCGGATGCGGACGAAGCAAAGCTGGTTCTCCGCCGTCTGTACTACCGCGAACACGCATACTGCTGCGAACACGGCGAATTCACTCCCGACGCGGCGGCACTTCTCGGCGAAGAAGCGGAAAAATGGGGCGTAAAGGCGTATGTAACACCCAGTATGTTCGAAGGTATGCTGACGTGGAACGGAACCGTGTACCACATCAATCAGGACGGCTTCGTCTGGGCGGGCGACTGGTTCGCACAGCAGTAATTTCAAGGAGGTTCACCTATGAGCAGTCTTATTCAGGCAATCCGCATGGAACATCCCGAAACCATTCCGGTCGGCGTGAATATTCTTCCCGCCGCATGGCTCAAGTACGGGAAGGATTTGCAGAAACTCACCGACCAGTATCCGCAGTTCTTCGGCGGACGTCAGGTCGATCTTGAACGTGTCATCGACAATATGGCTCCCACCTACCGCAAGGGTACCCACATCGACGAATGGGGATGCGTCTGGGAAAACGAAATTGACGGCGCGGAATCCATCGTCAAGGGACATCCCGTCAAGTGCGAAGAGGACGTGTATTCCCTGAAAATCCCGGACGAACGCGGCGGACGTCTCCCGCACGGCTTCATGTATCTCCGCCTGCTCGATCTCTGCGGATTTGAGGATGCCATGCTCTACTTCGCCGAAGAAGGCGAAACGATCAACGTCCTCATCGACAAGGTTCTCGAATACAATCTGTACCAGATCGCGGCCGTTCTTCCCCGCATGGGTGAAATGATCTCCTTCGGGGACGACCTCGGGATGCAGAAAGGCCTTGCCATCGGCCCGGTCAAGTGGAGAAAGTACCTCAAGCCCTGTTACCGCAAAATGTACGGCTTAATCAAGGCATACAAGCCGTCGCAGCTGATCTATATGCACACTGACGGCTGCATTTACGAAATCATGCCCGACCTCGTCGAATGCGGTGTGGACTGCATCAACCCGCAGTTCCGCGCAAACGGACTGGACAACCTCGTCCGCGTCTGCCGTCAGGAACGGATCATCCCGATCAACCTCGACCTTGACCGTCAGCTCTTCCCGTTCGGAACGGTTTCCCAGCTGCACGACCATGTCGCGGAATGCGTGGAATCGCTGTATATGCCGGAAGGCGGCCTTGGACTGAGCATTGAATTCGACCACGGCGACCCGCTGGAAAACATGGCGGCGGTGCTCGACGCGGTGGAAAAATACCGTCATTACAAGGGATAAATGACGACTTTTGTCAATATTTCGGAAGGAATCTGCGGCGGCGCAGGTTCCTTTTCATTGGTGTCAGCCAATAAAGACCTCCTGCTGCAGAAATATCTGCCACAGGAGGTCCTGTTATTCCATTGTCCGTACGGCAACTGCTTCTTTTATGGCTCTGTTACCGCCGATCAGTTGCCGAAATTGTAGTAATTCTTGACTTCCCCGAATTCCTTTGCATTGACCTTGGAGATCACCTTCATGCTGGAAGCGAAGTTGTTGTTGCCGGTACTTGCCATGGAACACAGATTACCGTAAACGGAAGTGCCCCACTGACCGAGTTCATAAAATTTGTTATTGAACAGAATGTTCAGCATATCCGCCGATTCTTCGTCGCGTACGTTTTTCGTGAGAATATTCTTCTCGATGGTTGCGGGATAAATCGTATCGGTAGAGTAGTAGCCCATCACTTCGAGAATCCAGCCGGTACGGTCCAGTTCCATGTTGGTAACCGGGATGCCGTAGGAGGTTCCCCAGACAGTATTGTAGGAGGAATAATAGTGTTCCTGTTCTTCCGTATACTTCGGGTACGGCAGTACGCCGAAGTCCTGTTCCATGCTTTCACGGAAGCCGGTAATATTGCGTACCATTTCGCCGAAGAACAGCGCACGTCCGCCCGGGAACACCGTGTCTGCCTTTTCATAACCGAGAGGACCGTCACGAAGGAGCATCGGCTGATAATTTGCGTCCAGAAGCGTGGTCATTACCCGGTCAAGCTGATTGTAAAAACTTTCGGACTGGTTGATGATGCCTTCGCCCGCTTCATCAAACATGACGACCGGCGTACCGAAGCTGGGAAGGATGCGGCACAGCAGACCGCTGTTTTCCGCCAGACCGTAACGGTCGTTTTCATCGAATACCCCGTTGCCGTCCAGATCGGCAGAAGATACGTCTACATACTGGATGAACTTATCGTATGTCCATTCCCCGTTGCGTACCATCTCATAGGGATGCTCCAACCCCAGATCCGTACAGAGGGGCTTATTGAAATAGAGACAGGATACGCCGTAATCATCCAGATAATTAATCATGCCGTTGGCCATGTAGTGCGTTTTCCCGTCAATTGCACTCATTTCGTTCAGCTCGTGTTCCCACCATTCGTTCGACAGGTCAAGCGTCTTCACATCGTCCAGCTTGTGCAGGAGCCCGTTGATGGATGCCTGGAACATGAACCATGTACCGATGTCGTACGCGTCGTACGTCGTGTCTCCTGCCAGCACCATGCTCTTCAGATCGGTCAGCACGGTCGTCCAGGAATCGGTGATACGGCTGGAGGTGATCGAGATATTCAGCTTGCTTTCCACCAGAAGGTTCCGCTGGCGTACAGCTTCGCCGACGATATCGCCGGTGATATCATCGAGGTTGGGGGCGCATTCGTCCGCCTCCAGATCCGGCGTGGACCAGCCGATGTTGAAGGTATGGCCGTCAAATTTCACATCGGACGGAACGGTATCAATCCATGTGGTTTCCGGTTCCGTTTCTTCGACGGAATTGTCTGCTCCGACCGCCGCATCATTGCCCGCAGAGGTACTTCCGCCATCCGAGCAGGAGTACAGGGACAGCATCATAGCCGCCAGAATCATCATCGCAAGAGTACGTTTCATCATTTTTCCTTTCCGGCATCTGAAACAGGATGCCTTTCGCAATAGTTTCCGAACATAAAAACTCTCCAATCCAAATTTTCTTAACATTTGAACTGAAAAAGCAGCACAAATCCTGAAAATCCGGCACAATGGGAGGCTTTCTTTGCAGCATATTAACATTGTACCACAAAATCCAACATCTGTCAATGTTAAATATTCGACTTTGTCTCTTCCGAAAAAACAGTGATTGACACTTTGTCCCGCATCCTGTATAATATTTTCAGAAGACATAATATCCCCATCTCATCCAACAGGAAGGAACCCCATTATGAAATGCTCTGATATCAACATCCGCGACCCCTTTGTCGTGTATCAGGACGGAACCTACTATATGTACGGTACCCGCGCCGCTCATTTCGGTCAGGGAACCGGCGGCTTTGACGTCTACACCTCCACCGATCTCGAAACATGGAGCGATCCGATCCCCTGCTTCGATTCCGCCGCGTTCGGACTGAACCGCTGCGTCAACTGGGCCCCCGAAGTTCACATCTACAAGGGAACCTACTATATGCTGGCAACCTTCACCCGGGAATGCGGTCTGCGCGCCACTCACATTCTCCGTTCGGACAGCCCCCTCGGTCCCTTTGTGCCCCACGGCGATCAGGTGCTGACCCCCGCCGAGTGGGAATGCCTGGACGGAACCCTCTATGTAAGTCCGGAAGGAACGCCTTATCTGGTATTCTGTCATGAACATACCCAGATTCTGGACGGCACCATCTGCTATGTGGAACTGAGCGAGGATCTGTCCCGCGCGGTAAGCGAGCCCGTTCTTCTCTTCAAGGCATCCGAAGCCGGACGTGCCAATGCTCTCTCCATCGGCGGCGAAGATCACTATGTCACGGACGGTCCCTTCATGTACCGCTCGGCGTCCGGTGAACAGTTCATGATCTGGTCGTCCTTCATCAACGGAAATTATGCGGTCTTCCCCGTAAAATTTGCGAACGGCAGACTGGGCACCGATTTTGAACATCAGGAACCCATCATCACCGACGACGGCGGCCACGGCATGATCTTCCGCGCCGAGGATCGTCTGTATCTCACCTTCCACTCCCCGAACAATTCGGGTTCGGAACATCCCTGCTTTGTAGAACTTGCAGACATGGGCGACCGTCTCGAAGTCAAGTAATCCATCTCAACGAAAAAACTCCGGATTCCAGCTCCGGAGTTTTTTGCTATTTTCTTCGATCACAATCAGAAGATCGCCGGTTTCAGAGTCCATGTCTGGAGCAGCGCGTGGCGCACCACTTCCGACGCATCCAGTCCGTCCGGGAAAATGATCCAGTCCTTCGCCCAGTCGTAGCTGGTATTTACATGGCGCACCGGCACAAGTCTTCCTTCACCGGCCGAAAGTTCCATCGCCTGATCCGTTCCGATCCCTTCTGCAATAGCACGGCAGAGGTTACAGAACAGATCCACTGGATTGATGCGGCTTTCTCCTACCTGATACCATACGGGAAGCTGTTTGTAGCCGAGTACGCGTTCATACTGTTCCGAGACCGCCTTCGCCAGCTCATACGGCGTTGCCGTTCCATGGATTTCGGACGGCTGATCCGCTTCGGGGCCGTAAAACAGTTCGGGCGTACAGTGCAGACCGAGTACATCGCGGGAGAAGAGCGACAGAATCTCGGACGCACACAGCGAACGGCTTCCGCGGACGTAATAATCCGGCCCTTCTGTGAATGTTCGCGCGATATCCCGCACCTCGTCCCCGGTGATCGGAGAAATGTCCGTCTTCTCGTAAAGGCACGACTGCTGTGCGGTGATGTATTCCACGCCGGGATTCTGCAATGTATACCGCAGGAATTCGCCCAGCACATCGACCCGCCGCTGCATTTCTTCACGGGTACGCAGCGGAGCCGGTTTCCATTCTTCTCTGGGCGGATTTGCCCCTCTGCGGAAGTTCACGCCGTCCCAGAAATCGGTACACGAGAATTCACACGGATGATAAAAAATGCTGACAAGCTGTAAATCGGCCGCACGTTCGCAGAACTGATCGAACTGTTCGATCGCCTCTTCCAGTCCGCCGCCGTCGAATTCCAGGCGCATGGTACTCCACAGCCGCGTCAGATTGAGAATGCCGCCGTACCGGAACGCTTCCTCGTTCACCGACAGCAGGTAATGGCTGTCCACATAGGTGGGAACGCCCCATTTTCTCAGTACCGGAAATACCTGCGGCACCCAGCTTGCTCCCGGCTGACCGTAGCTGGTCGGAAACTGGCCGCAGATGTCCTGCACATCCAGAAAGCCCGTCCGTTCCCGGCGTTCGAATTCGAGAACCCCGTCCGCAAAGCCTTTGTCATGCAGATATTCCGTCTGCGTGGGATGAACGCTGTGACTTTCCGTATGATAGCAGATTTCGTGTCCCGCGAGTTTTTCAAAAATATCGGTACGTCCGCGTTCCTTCATTACCCGCGCTTTTTCTCCGACAATTTTGAAGGAGCCGCGGATTCCGAGAGAATCCATCATGCGAATCAAAGCCAGCAGCGCGTCGTCCGCTTCCGGCGTGATGAAGTCCTCCACATCAAACCAAAGCATCACTTTCAGATTTTTCATTCGATTCAACCTCCTGTCCATTCGCTGATTGTATTATACCACAAATTTCTTCCCCTTGTCATTTGAAAGTTTTTGAAAAAGGGGTGTGGGGGAAAAACTTTTTTCAAAAAGTTTTTCCCCCACGAAATTCAATTTCCGTATTCGGATCACTCTGAAAGGATCGTTTCCAGAAGTCTGTCCATCGACTTGGTCACAAGTTTCTTTCTTGCTGCTTCTTCGGATGCATAATTGAAGCTTTCTGCTTTGCCTGCGTCCTGAAGGAAGCCCTGCATATTGGTCGTGGAGTTGAACGCCAGAGAAATATCAAAGTTGCGGGAACCGAAGATGATGTCCAGCATTTCTCCGGAATCGGTGTCGCGCGCATTGCGGAATGTCAGCGTGTAGTCATAGTATGCGGGCAGTACGGTCGTATGGGAAAGCATCTGATACGCTTCGGTCAGCAGCCCGGTACGGGTCGGGTCGCTCGCCGTCTTGGGAACGGACACCGCATACGCGTTGTTGTACTGGAACGTACTGTAATATGCTTCCTGTTCTTCGCTCAGCTTCGGGAACGGGAGAATACCGAAATCGGAGTTCATGTCGCCGCCGACCAGAGTCACGGTACCGAGATGTCCCATGAAGAATCCGATCTGATCCGCCATGAACAGGTTCCGGAATTCCACCCACTGGCTGGCGATCTTGCCGTCGTAATCGTTGCAGTTCAGAATATAGCGGTCGCCGCCGTTCAGAAACGTGTGAATCTTTTCCATCGCGTCCACGATCGCCGGAGAATTCAGATTGTAGTCATAAGTACCGTCTTCCTTCACGTCGATCAGCTTGGTTCCGTCGCCCAGCAGCAGCGGAATGACCACTTCATGCTGAAGGCCGATCCCGAAGACATCCGTGCCCCAGGTCATAACGCCGTCGCCGTCCGTATCCTGAGCGATCTGTTCGCCGTATTCCTTCAGCTTGTCGAGCGTCCAGCCGCCTTCCTTGACCAGCGCGTACAGATCGGGCACACCGGCATTTTTCATCAGAGCCTTGTTGAACAGGACAACCCACGTTGCCTTCTTGCCGTTGAGAGAGCTGTCGCCGATGGCATAGTACACCTTGCCGCCGATGGAAATCCCCTTGATGGACGTGGAATCCCACCATGCCTTGTCGAAGTTGATGTACTCCAGTTCGCTCATGTTGAGCAGATATCCCTGAGTAACCAGCGAACACTGATCCTGCGTATTGGTCTGGAACAGGTCAAAGGAATCGTCGCCGCTGGTAATCAGCTGTGTGGCAACCGAATACGGGTCGTTCTGGAGATTCTGAGCCACTTTTACGCCGAACCGCTCTTCCATCGCCAGATTCCGTTCATAGACCGCGTCGTTGATCCGTTCCCCGTTCTGCTCTTCCGTGTAGATATCCACGACCTTCCATGCAATCGAGGAGTCGGGAAGATCGTGGCTCAGGACGGTGAACGTATACCCTTCGTAGTCCTTCGTGGACGGCAGTTCGTCGATCTCTGCCGGATTTTCGGTTTCTTCCGGAACGTCCGCTTCTTCTTCGGCTGCGGCAGCTTCCTGTACGGGAGCCGCTTCTCCGCCGGCAGACGGTTCCGCAGGTTCGGCGTCACCGCAGGCGATCAGGCCGGTCAGCATTGCGCCGAGAATCAGACACGTCATCCATTTCTTCATGATTTACCTCCATTGGAAATTATTTATTTCGATGTTTTTGCATACACGGTTTTATTCGGGAATTTCCGGGTTCTCATCCTTCGGAAGATTCGCGGATTTCCGGAAGGATCCGGGAGAACAGCCGTAATACTTTTTGAAAACGCTGGAAAAATACGAAAACGAACGGAATCCGCAGCGGTAAACGATCTCTTTCAGCGTCAGGTCGGTGGAAAGGATATATTCGCGCGCCAGTTCCATCCGCAGCTTGTTGATGTAGCGGCTGCACGACATCCCCATGTTTTTCTCGAAATAGGTGCTGAAATAATCGGGCACCAGATACACTTCCGCCGCGACCTCCGCCACGGTCAGATTCCGGCGGAAATTTTTGTGGATGTACAGCAGAGCACGGCGGTACCGATCCGATTCCTTCATTTCGATCGGAACCGGTACCCGATCCCCGAGATGCGTCTGGCACAGCAGAAATATCATGCGGACACATTCTCTGGCAAGAGCCTCCATTCCCGGACGGCTCTTTTCCTGCTGGATCGAATACAGCTTGCCGCAGAGCTGACAGATCAGCGCGTATTCGTCCTCCGGCAGATTCTTCAGCAGGACGCTCGACGCAAAATGCGACACATTTTCCGGAAGATAGTACGGACTGACCTTGACGCTGGTGATTTTCAGGGGTTCCTTGTTTTTGCTGACAAAGGAATGAACCTCGTCCGGCAGCATGATCGTGATGTCTCCGCGCCCGATTTCGTAGATTTTTCCGTCCACTTCTTCGTAGCCGCTGCCGTCCGTAATCAATTCGATCTCAATAAACCGATGAAGGTGCGGACTGATAAATACATCCGCATCGTTATATTCCAGAAAGAAATGTTCGCCGTTCGCCAGATACCGCGCCATTTCCACGATTTCAATACGGTTGGAATCCATCCGCTCCACCTCTTTCCAATTCTGTATACTATAATTATATCATACGGTTTCTCTCAGGAAAACAGATATTCTATCCATATATCTATGAGAATTATGAGATTTTCTTAGATTTTTGCGGTCACGGGAGCGGTTTTCCGTTCCTGCGGTACTTTATAAAATAATTTGCATTTTTGACCAAAATATGCTATACTGTTTTCAGTTGTTTATGAGATTTCATCCAATCACGAAAGGATTTGTCTATGCTCTCTTTACAGATGAAAATGGTATCGTCCCTTGAAAAATGCTTCCTCGACGATGCTGTGGAATCCAAAACCGAAAAGAACCGGTTCGTCATGTTCGCCAACGAAAAACTGTCGTTCCAGGTCATGTACCGCGCGGAAATCCTTGACGAAGGGATTGCGACCTATCTTGGCGATCTGAAACTGGACGGTTCTCTCGCGCCTTACGCAAAGGTTCGGCTGGTCGCCAATGTTCCGAATCTGTTCCCGACGTACAACGTCAGCCCCGGCGGGGAATTTCTGCGTACCGAACCCGGTCTGTACCCCGACCTGATCCGTCCGCTGATTTACCCCAACCGTCTTTCCCTTCCCCATAATCAGACGCATGCGCTGTGGGTGGACATTCAGCTTCCGGAAGAATTTGCTGCCGGAACTTACGACATTTCCCTCTCCCTGAACGACCGGAATGGTCCGATGGCATCCGTTACCGGCGAAGTCACCGTGCTTGCCGCAAAACTTCCCGCGCAGACGTTCATCCACACCGAATGGTTCTACACGGACTGCATCGCCAATTACTACCACGTCAAGGCGTTCTCGAAGCAGCACTGGAAGCACATCGAAAGCTATATGCGTACCGCGGTGGAACATGGCATCAATATGATCCTCACGCCTGTCTTCACGCCGGAACTGGACACCTACGTCGGCGGCGAACGTCTGACCACCCAGCTTGTGGACATTGAACTGACCGGAGACGGCACCTACACGTTCGACTTCAAAAAGCTCCATCAGTGGATCGACCTTGCGCTCGACTGCGGCGTACAGTATTTCGAAATCCCGCATTTCTTCACCCAGTGGGGAGCAAAAGCGGCTCCGAAGATCGTCGTGAAAGTCAACGGCCGCCGTCAGAAATATTTCGGCTGGCACACCGAATCCACCGGCGAAAAATACAGGGACTTCCTCGCGCAGTTCATTCCCGCACTGGTGGAAGAATTCAAAAAGCGCGGTCTGGATCACAAGTGCTACTACCACATCTCCGATGAACCCAGCATCAAGGCTCTCGATCATTACCGCGCGTGCAGAGAAATGGTCGCGCCGTATCTGGAAGGCTACCCGATCATCGACGCGCTGTCCGAACTGGAATTCTACACCTCCGGTGCCATTGACAAGCCCGCGCCCAATACCCGCAGTGCACACAAGTTCCACGAAGCCGGCATTCCCGGTCTGTGGGCGTATTACTGCGGCGGCGGACGTGCCGGAGTTTCCGACCGTTCCATCTCCATGCCGGCGCACCGCACCAGAATCCTCGGCGTACAGCTTTATTATTACAACATCGAAGGCTTCCTCCACTGGGGCTACAACTTCTACAACTCCCGCTTCTCCCACACCGTTCTCGATCCCTACGGCAATCCCGACGGCGGCTACTTTACTCCGTCCGGCGACTGCTTCCTCGTTTATCCCGGCGCGGACGGAACCGCATGGCCGTCTCTCCGCCTGAACGCGCTCCGCGAAGCCATGGACGACATCCGCGCACTCCAAATGTACGAAGCTAAATTCGGCAGAGAAGCGGCGGAAGCTCTGATTCTCGAAGACACCGACGGCACGTTCACCTTCACGCACTATCCCACCGATCCCCTGTATCTCCCCAATCTGCGCGAAAAGATCGCCGCCGCGTTTGCGGAAGCCTGAAGTTCAGTCTGACAACAAAATCCGGTACTACGGAGGATATCGTATGTTTTTCAAGCCAAAATTTTATGAAACCGATCCTGCCGCCCCCATCCGCTTCACCGGGGAAACCGTTCTGGAACTGCCCGAAGCAGAAACCTCCGGCTTTCTGAAAAAACTCTATTCCGAAACATTCGGAGACAACGCCGCAAAAACCGGCACTCTCTGCTCAAAACTCACGTTCATACGCGGACTTCCCGGCAATTCCGAAACCGGTGAGGAGGAATACGTCCTCGAAATCGGCGAAACCTCCCGCATTTACGCCAACAGCGACCGCGGGTTCGTCTACGGGATGGTCACGCTTGCCTCCCTGAAAGGCCGAACATTTGCGGGAACACTCCGTGACCGCCCCGTCGGCTCTGTCCGCGGCTACCGGGTTTATCTCCCCGGACGGGAGAACATCCCCGTATTCAAAGCCATGGTCGATTTTCTCGCGGAATACAAATACAATTCCGTCGTTCTCGAGATCGGCGGTGCCATGGAATACAAACGCCATCCGGAAATCAACGAATCATGGGTGAAATTCTGCCGTGAGATGTACGAAAATCCCCACCGTGCCGCGGAAGTGGAATTCTATACCTATCCGTGGACCAAGAATTCCATTCACTGCGAAAACGGCGACGGCGGCGTACTGACGCAGGACGAATGCCGCGATCTTGCCGCATACTGCCGTTCCCGCGGGATGGAAGTCATTCCCGAAGTTCCCACGCTGAGTCACAGCGACTATATCTGCCTCGCCCATCCCGAAATCGCGGAGATCGCCGAGGACGCGTATCCCGATACCTACTGTCCGAATCATCCCGATACCTACCGCTATGTGTTTGATATCCTCGACGAGGTCATCGACGTCTTCAAGCCGTGTCAGATTCACATCGGTCACGACGAAACATACACGCTCGGAATCTGCGAACGCTGCCGGGGTACCGATCCGGTCGAGCTCTACGTCGGCGATATCCGGAAAATCAAGGAATACCTTGACTCCAAGAACATCCGTGTGAGTATGTGGGCGGAAAAGCTCCTGCGTGCCTACACCAAAGAAGGCGAACCCATCGGCGGAACGGGCACCGCAGAGCTGAACGACGGCAATGAATGGCCGATCCCCGCACTCTGGGAATGCCGCGACCGTATGCCCGAAGGTCTGCTGTACTGCAACTGGTACTGGTCGTTCGGCAAAGAACACGACCGGGTCTTCCACGACCGCGGTTATCCGATGTTTTTCGGCAATTTCGACACCGCAGACTGCGAGGACTGGGCAGAACGCATCGCCTGGGGCTGTCTCGGCGGCTGGGTCTCCAACTGGGGTTCGTTTGAAGAGGAATATATGCAGCGCAATATGCAGTATTTCAATCTGATCGGCGCGGCGGACGCCTTCTGGAATTCGGACTTCGACAGCAACGACAAGCAGACCCTTGTCGACCGGACGTTCGCGGAAGCGTACCGCAGGAAATGGAAGAACACACCTCATACCATCACCGTCCGCCATCGTACAAACGAAAACCTCCGCCACGAATTCTTCTGGTGCGGCGTGTTCATCGACGACAAAAAATACCGCATCGGCAGCTACGAAGTCACCTACGCCGACGGAACCACGGTTCTCCTTCCCGTAAAATACGGCACCAACATCGGCGCAAAAGCCATGCCGTCCTATCCGGTCGATTCCGAATTGTTCCAGCTGGCGGGAACCACCCTTCCGCTCGGTGAAAACGGCGATCTGTGGTATGAATGCCGCTACGAGAACCCGTATCCCGACAAAGAAATCGAGCATATCCGCTACCTTCCCATCCGGGAGGATTTCACCGTAGAATACGGGATTGTCACTCCGTAACGCCTCTCCGAAAACAAAAAATCTCCCGAAGGAGGATTTTATGACTATTCTCAACCTCAACCGGGGATGGAAATTCCATCTCGGCGACGAAGAAAACTCGTTTGAAACCCGGCACCGTGACGACGAATGGCAGAACGTGACCCTCCCGCACGACTGGTCGGTTGCCTATCCCAAGAGCCGCGACTGCTCCAGCGGCACCGGCTATGTCATCGGCGGTACGGCATGGTACCGGAAAGCGTTCGCATTGGCGGAATCCGACGCGGGGCATCCGTCTTTCCTCTGCTTTGACGGCGTTTACAAGAACAGTCAGGTCTGGATCAACGGTTATTACCTCGGAAAACGTCCGAACGGCTACATTTCCTTCCGGTATGACGTGACCGACTATCTCTACTTCGACGGCCGCGACAACGTGATTGCCGTCAAGGTGACGCATGAAGACATCGCGGATTCCCGCTGGTTTACCGGCTCCGGCATCCACCGCAAGGTCACGCTCGTCCGGTACGATTTTGTTTATCCGTCCGAATACGGTGTATTTTTCAAAGTTGACCGCGCAGACGAAACCTCTGCGGACTATACCTGCGAATGCGAACTGTATCCGTCCGGATTCGCGGATGTGACCGATGTCACCGTGAGCGCGCAGCTTCTCGACGGAGACGGACAGGTCGTTTCCGGAACCTCCGCCGCTGTTTCCCTCAAAAAGGACGGCATGACCCTTGTTTCCCTGAGCGGAACGCTGGACAAGCCTGCTCTGTGGTCGCCCGCATCTCCGGCACTGTATACTCTCCGCGTGACGGCGAAGGATCCTGTGGAAAACTGCACGGTAATCGCTGAAGAAACGGTGGGAATCCGTACCTTCCGGTTTGATCCCGACCACGGATTCTTCCTCAACGGACAGCCGACAATGTTCAAGGGCGTCTGTATGCACCACGACGGTGGCGCGCTGGGTGCGGCAATGACCAAGGGGGTATGGAAACGCCGTCTGACCAAGCTGAAAGCGATGGGATGCAACGCCATCCGCATGAGCCACAATCCCCATATGCCCGAGCTGTATGACCTGTGCGACGAAATGGGCTTCCTCGTCATGGACGAAGCGTTTGACGAATGGGAAGGCTGCAAGAACAAGTGGTTCAACGGACACAATGTCTATCCGCCGAAGCATCAGGGATATTCCGAGGACTTCCCCGAATGGCATGAACGCGACCTGACCTCGCTGATCCGCCGCGACCGGAATCACCCGTCCATCGTCATGTGGTCGATCGGCAACGAAATCGACTACCCGAACGATCCCTACAACCATCAGAGCTTCGCCGAAATGACCGGCAACAACGACGCGAACAAGCCGGAAGCCGAAAAGAAATACAACAGCGGCCGCCCCAATATGGAACGCCTTGCCGTTGTGGCGAAGGAGCTTGTCGGCATCGTCAAAAAGAGCGATCCCACCCGTCCGGTCACGGCGGCGGTTGCATATCCCGAACTTTCCACCCGCATCGGCTACATTGATTCCTTCGACATCGTCGGTTACAACTACAAGGAACAGTTCTATGCGGAAGACCACGTCCGCTTCCCGGACAAAGCCTTCCTCGGTACCGAAAACGGCCACAGCTACAGCGCGTGGAAGGCGGTTACGGAGAACGAATACATCTCCGGACAGTTCCTGTGGACGGGGATTGACTTTCTCGGCGAATGCGGCGGCTGGCCGTACCATTCGTCGGCGGCAGGCAATCTGACAACCGCGGGATTTGAGAAATCCCGGTATTATCTCCGTCAGAGCTGGTGGGCGGAAGAACCGGTGATCTCCCTGTTCACCGGACGTTCGTTCCCAAATCCGGAAGGACGGCGCGGTCACAGAGAATGGAAACCTGTCACCGAAAGCTGGAACTATCTCCCCGGCGAGGACGTGGAAGTCCGCTGTTACACCAACGCGGGACGGCCCGATCTGTACATCAACGGCAGAAAAGCGGCGGACGAATGCCGTCTGGATTCCGAAGACCTCGGGTATTACAGCTGGATCGTACCCTTTGAGGAAGGAAAAATCGAAGCTGCCGCAGGGAATATCCGCTGTGCGCTCGAAACGACCGGTGCACCCGCGAAGATGGAACTGAAGAACGTCGGCTACGACTGGGACGACCTTGTTCAGATCGAACTGACCGTCACGGATACCGCCGGACGGCGCGTGATCTGCGACCAGTCCCGGATCCGGATTCATCTGGAAGGGGAGTGCGAATATCTCGGCATGGACAACGGCGACATCGAAGACCTGAACGATTACCGTGATCTGCGCCGGAATACCCTTGACGGACGGCTGATGATCTACCTCCGCAAGACCGGGGAGGGGGCAGTGACGGTCCGCGCGATGAACCCGTATCTGGGAATGACGGCGATTACTGTGGAGTAAAACCAAATCAAACCCTGGAAGGACATAGGACTAGCTGTGCCTTAAGACGCACTGAAATAGTCCGCCAATCGCGTCTATATTTACAGGCAGCCACTCAAGTGGCTGTCTTTTTATGCCTTATACTCTGATAAAATTTTGCTATAATTCAAATTGCTGTAGGGGACGATGATGGATATTATTTTTCTACAATGAACGAATGGATTCCCGCTTGTCCAAAGTTATCGAACACGTCTGACAATGAGAAGAAAGAAAAAGGAACTGCGAATCCTCTTCACGGATTTCTCTTGAATGTCCCGGTCGGTTGTGCTATAATTGGGTCATAAATCCCAACCATTCTTCCGATCATACAAAGGAAAACGACCATGAAAGTTGTATTGCAAAATCTGACGAAAAAATTCCCCAACCGGAACCGGAAGCTGAAGGAAGACGTCGTCGCGGTGGACAATTTCACCTTTGAAATCCCCGACGGCGAACTGATCGGTCTGCTCGGTCCCTCCGGATGCGGCAAAAGTACCACGCTGAACCTCATCTGCGGTCTTCAGAAGCCGACCTCCGGCAAAATCTTCTTCGGGGACGACGATGTCACCGATCTTCCCCCCGAAAACCGCGGCGTCGGTCTGGTCTTCCAGAACTACGCGCTCTACCCCCATCTCACCGTCAAGCAGAATATTACCTTCCCCCTCGAAAACCTGCGCGGTGCGGACAAGCTGACCAAGCAGCAGATGTCCGACAAGGCGGAAGCCATCGCCAAACTCGTCCAGATCGACGGACTTTTAGACCGCAAGCCGAGCGAACTGTCCGGCGGTCAGCAGCAGCGCGTTGCCATCGCCCGTGCGCTCGTGAAGATGCCGCGCGTTCTCCTGCTCGATGAACCGCTGTCGAACCTGGACGCACGTCTCCGTCTTCAGACCCGCGAGGAAATCAAGCGCATCCAGCGCGAAACCGGCATCACGACCGTGTTCGTCACCCACGACCAGGACGAAGCCATGAGCATTTCCGACCGCATTGTCGTCATGAAGGACGGCGTTGTCCAGCAGATCGGCAAGCCGCAGGACGTGTACGACGATCCGGTGAACCTGTTCGTCGCAAAATTCCTCGGCACGCCCCCGATCAATGTGTTTGAAGGTTCCGTAAAGGGTGGAAAGCTGACCATCGGAGCGGACACCGTACTCGACGTGAAAGGCGTTTCCGATCAGGACGTGTGGGTCGGCATTCGTCCGGAAGGATTTGTTCTCCGTGACGACGGTGCATTCTCCTGTAAGCTGTCCGGACTCGAAGTCATGGGACGCGACGTGAGCGTGGTTTCGACGAACGAACAGTCCGTGAATCCGACCGTCCGCTCGATCATCAGCGCGGAAAATAAGGTCGATCTCGCTGCGGAAACCGTCCGTTTTGCCCTCAAGCCGCACAAAGTCTTTCTGTTTAACAAGAAAACCGAAGAACGCATCCGTTTCGATGCCGAATAACGGAGGAGAACTGTATGGATAACCGAAATTCCAAAGCGTGGCTGTACCTCCTGCCGGCGATCCTGTTTCTCGGCGTGTTTATGGTCTATCCGCTCGTTGACGTATTCATTTACTCGTTCGAGGAAGGCTATAATTCCGCGTCCCAGACCTTCTTCGGCGTGGGCGGCTACAACTATTCTTATGTTCTGCACGATCCCTATTTTTTGCAGGCACTGAAGAACACCTTCATTCTCGTTGTCATCACCGTTCCGCTGTCCACGGGGATCGCTCTGCTGATTTCCCTCGGACTCAGTTCGATCAAGCCCCTGAAAAATCTGTTCCAGACTGTGTATTTCCTGCCCTATGTGACCAATACGCTGGCGGTCGGTCTGGTCTTCATGATTTTATTCAAGAAAACACCGTACACGGACGGGCTTGCCAATCTTGTGCTGAGTCTGTTCAGTGCGGGACCGGTTGACTTCATCGACGGCCCGTACTGGGCGAAAATGTTCGTTCTGTGTTTCTACACGATCTGGGTCGTCATGCCGTTCAAAATTCTGATTCTGACGAGTGCGCTCGCATCCGTCAAGCAGGATTACTACAATGCCGCAAAAATCGACGGTACGTCGAAATTCCGGATGTTCCGCAAAATCACGCTTCCGATGATCTCGCCGATGCTGTTCTATCTGATTATCACCGGTTTCATCGGCGCGTTCAAGGCGTACAGCGACGCGGTCGCCCTGTTCGGCACCAATCTCAACGCCGCCGAAATGAACACCATCGTCGGGTATGTCTACGATATGCTCTACGGCGACAGCGGCGGATTCCCGTCGTATGCATCGGCTGCGGCGATCATCCTGTTTGTGATCGTCCTGACCATCACCTGCATCAACCTGCTTGTCAGCCGCAAGCACGTCCATTATTGAGAAGGGAGGCGTTTTCATGAGCAAGCCTGTCAACTACGAAACAATCGAAAAAGCCGCCCGCACCCGCGAGAAGGTCAAAAACGCCGTGGTCTATACGTTCCTGACCCTCTGGGCGATCATGGTTCTGTTCCCGTTCTACTGGATGCTGCTGACCTCCGTGAAAAGCTACGGTTCCTACAGCTCCGAGTACATCCCGAAATTCTTCACGCTGTCCCCGACGTTCCAGAACTACGTTGACGCGTTCACGACCGTTCCGCTCGGACAGTATTTCCTGAACACGCTGATTTTCACCGTTATCACCACGGCGGTCATGCTGATCGTGATTATTCCGGCGGCATTTGCGTTCGCCCGGCTGAATTTCCGCGGCAAGAACGCGCTGTTCACGCTGTTCCTCTCCCTGATGATGATCCCGAACGAACTGGTCATCATTACCAACTACACGACTGTCACCAACCTTGACCTGCGGAACACCTTCCTCGGGCTGATTCTTCCGTCGGTCACGTCGGTGTTCTACATCTATCTTCTGAAAGAAAATTTCGCGCAGATTCCGGACGAACTCTACTACGCCGCCAAGGTGGACGGTACGTCCGACCTCAAGTATCTGCTCCGCGTGATGATCCCGATCTGCAAGCCGACGATTGTTACCGTGACCATCCTGAAGGTCATCGAATGCTGGAACTCCTACGTCTGGCCGCGTCTGGTCACGGACGATCCCGCCTATTATCTCGTCTCGAACGGGATTCAGGAGATCCGCGAAAACGGTTTCGGCCGTGAAAATATCCCCGCGATGATGGCGGCCGTGGTCGTCATTTCCGTACCGCTGATCGTCCTGTTCCTGATTTTCCGCAAGAAGATCATGGAAGGTGTTGCGAGAGGAGGAACCAAGGGATGATGTTCACGAAAAAATTCACCGCGTTCCTTCTGTCCGCCGCCGTCACGCTGCCGTTTGTTCTGACCGGATGCCACGGTTCACGCGGACTGGATCCGTTTGTGATTCCGGAGGAATTCGACACGTCCCGGAATTACGAAATCACGTTCTGGGCGAAAAACGACACCAACAAGACCCAGACCGACATTTACCATCAGGCAATCGAGGATTTTCAGGCGATTTATCCGAACATTACGGTCAATCTCCGTCTGTACACGGACTACAGCCGCATCTACAACGACGTTATCACCAACATTTCAACGAATACCACGCCGAACGTCTGCATCACTTACCCCGACCACATTGCGACCTACCGTACCGGTACAAACGTTGTCGTTCCGCTGGACGAACTCTTTGCGAATGAAAAATACGGTCTCGGCGGAAGCGAAGTCCGCTTTGATTCCCCTGCCAAAGACGAAATTATTCCGCAGTTTCTCAGCGAATGCGTGATTGACGGGACACATTACGCCCTGCCGTTCATGCGTTCGACGGAAGCCTGCTACGTCAACAAAACCTATGTGGAAGCCCTCGGCTATACCGTGCCGGACGTGCTGACATGGGATTTTGTCTGGGAAGTGTCCGAAGCCGCGACGGAAAAGAACGCGGACGGCACGTTCAGGATCAACGGTCAGAACGTCATGCTGCCGTTTATCTACAAGTCCACGGACAACATGATGATTCAGGTGCTCCGTCAGAAGGGTGCGGACTATTCCACTGCCGAAGGCGACATTCTTCTGTTCAACGATACCACGGAGGAATTCCTCTATACCGTAGCGGAACACGCGGCAACGGAGGCGTTCACGACGTTCAAGATTTCCAGTTATCCTGCGAACTTCCTCAACGCCGGTCAGTGCATTTTTGCCGTTGACTCCACCGCAGGCGCAACGTGGATGGGAACCGACGCGCCGCTGTCCGATATCAGCGAGGAAAACCTCGTCCGGTTTGAAACGGCTGTCCGCATGATTCCGCAGTTTGATCCGGACAATCCGGCGATGATCTCGCAGGGGCCGTCCGTCTGTATGTTCAACAAAGGCGACCCGCAGGAAGTGCTGGCGTCGTGGCTGTTCATGCAGTATCTGCTGACGAACGACGTGCAGATCGCATATTCCGGCACCGAAGGCTACGTTCCCGTGACCTCGAAGGCACAGAGTTCCGGCGAATATCAGGATTATCTCTCCCGCAGCGGCGAGGACAACGACCATTATTACAGCGTCAAGCTCGACGCGGCGAAGCTCCTGCTCGATCACACGGACGATACGTTCGTCACGCCGGTCTTCAACGGTTCGGCATCTCTCCGCAGTGCGGCGGGACAGCTCATCGAAAACGTGACGAAGTCCGTCCGCCGTTCGGAAACCGTGGATGATGCCTATATGGAAACGCTGTATGCGGACATCACATCGCTGTACCGTCTCGACAGTGTGGGAACGTCCGTTTCCACCGGAAAGACCGATCTCGGTCCGCTTCCTCCGGCGGCTGCCGCACTGCTGTCCGTTCTCGGGATCACATGGGCGGGAATTCTCGTATACTGCGGCAGGGAACTGTGGAAAAAGCGGAAGAAGTAGGTTCGACAGCATCCGCAGGATTTTTGTGGAAAATTCACAGTCTGACCGGATTTTTTAACAGGAAAACATAATTTCCGGATATTGACTTCTCCGAAAATCGGAGTATAATTAATATGTATGTTCTTTGAACAATTTATAAAAAAATCAGGAGAATTCAGAAATGAAAAAGATTCTTGCTCTCATCATGGCTTCTGTGATGATGCTCGGCGTTGTCGGCTGTTCCGGCGGCGAAGAAGCAGCAGACGTTAAGTCCGAAGGCGTTATGACCTACGCGGAATACGCAGCAGCCGAACTCGAAACCCCCGTTGTTGTTGAAACCTACGTTCAGGCAAAGCAGGGCTGGTGGGAAAACCAGGCGACCCTCTACACGCAGGACAAGGAAGGCGGCTACTTCCTCTACAATATGCCCTGCACCGAAGAAGAATACAACAAGCTGACCCCCGGCACCAAGATCAAGGTTTCCGGTCACAAGACCGCATGGGCAGGCGAAGTTGAAATCATCGACTCCACCTTCGAAATCATGGAAGGCAATTACGTTGCAGAAGCAATGGACGCTACCGCTCTTCTCGGAACCGAAGAACTCATCAACCACCAGAACAAGCTCGTTGCGTTCAACGGTCTGACTGTTGAAGCATCCACCGATGCAAACGGCAACGAAGCAGCATTCCTTTACAACTGGGACGGTTCCGGTGAAGCTGGTACCGACAGCGACCTCTACTTCAACGCTTCCATCAATGGTGCAACCTACACCTTCGTTGTAGAATACTACCTCTGCAATGAAACCACCGACGTTTACAAGGCAGTTCAGGGTCTCAATGTCGGCGACACCATCGACCTCGAAGGCTTCCTCTACTGGTACGAAGGCGCACAGCCCCACGTTACCTCTGTAATCGTTAAGTAATTGACGGATATACAAAACAAACGCTCACCGCTCAGAAACGGTGGGCGTTTTTTTCGGAAAATAAAAAAGACCCGCGTCCGCAAGTCATCGGAAAAAGTGTGTATAAAATCAGAGTGACCCTTGACCGCATCTTTCTTCACAAACACGATCAAGGGTCACTTATTTATCTTGGTATCTAACATCTTTTGTAATCCTCTCTTTCTGCTGACTGTCTGTTGAAATTATAATTTTTATAAAGTTTATTAACTCTATATAAATCATTATTCAAGAGACGCTTTTTGCTTCACCGGACTTCCTATATTTTTATGAATTCCGTGAATTCTTTTATTGAGAAGTCCTGTACGTTATTCGTACATTGGTTTGTCCTCTCTTTCTTTTGTGTCTATATTATAGCACAGGAATTCCCGAATTGCAATTGGTATTTTGTTGAAACTTTATAGAAAATTTCTGTTCACTTCGGAGAAATTCCGGATTCGTTCATAAATCTCTTTACAACCTGTCTCCGGATATGGTATACTATATATGTTGCGCGGCCAACAGAAAAAGCGATGTACGGGAATACATCGCTTTTTCATTTTTTACGGAAATTTATTCATTCCCGTAAACCAGAATTTCATTCAGGAATGCTTCGATATTTTCAATCGGCGTACCTCCGACGATGCCGTTGCCGGCCGCGTACAGGAATCCGCCTTCCGGGGAATCGAACGTGTCGCGCATGAGACGGACTTCGCGGCGGACATCTTCGGGAGAGCCGTTGATGAGCGTGTCCTGTACGTCCATGCCGACCCAGAACGCGATCTTGCCCTTCCAGTCGGCGGCAACCTTGTCCCAGTCCATTGTGTGCTTCTGGATCGGGTGCAGAACGGACAGCCCGCATTCGATCAGGTCGCCGATGATGTCGGTAATGCATCCGCAGGTGTGGAGCCATACGTCCACGTCATGTTCTTTCGCAATGCCCCACGTTTCGGTATAGTACGGCTTGATGAATTCGCGGAACATCGCGGGACTCATCATCAGGGCCTGCTGTGCGCCGAGGTCGTCGCTGATCATGTAGCCGTCCGGCTGTAATTCGCGGATGGCGCGGAGAAGGAGCTTGTTTTCGGTATCCGCAACGGCGCGGTGCAGAGCGTGGACTTCGTCCGGATAGTCGTAGTAGTCCATCAGCAGATTTTCCATCCCGCGGAAATTCCAGATGCGCTCGTACATGAGCGACCAGTGATGGATCAGGACGTACTTTCCTTCGGCGTGCGCGGCATCGGCAATGCGTTTTGCCTGATCGAACAGGCCGGGTGCGTCGGTGTTGGGAAGATCGGCGAGAAGTGCCGGAAGGTCAGCCCAGTCGGGCAGAGCGGCGTTCGCGTCGTGACCGACTTTTTTCGTCCGGTCGATCTGCGGGAGCCGCCAGTAGAATCCGTCGTCGCGGGGAGTGAACGAGGGACAGGGGAACGGGACAACGACGACGTCTTCTTCGTATTTGTCAAAGCGGGAAAGCTGGGAACCGTATTGTTCGCCGAGACCTTCGCCCCACCATTTGGTAAATGCGCGCGGCGGACGGGGCGGATTCTGGAAGCGGATCGCGGCGCGTACTTCATTTTTTGTCAGCATACAGTTTCCTCCGGTGTTACATAGCCGAGGTCATCGGCGGAAGTCAGAATTTCGGTTTTTGCGGTGAAATCGGGGTGATTTTTCAGCAGACCGAGGTCGAGCGGGAAATAGCCGTCGCTCGCGCAGGACGTTTTGACGGTGTAATGCAGTTCGGGACTTCCCGCGGGTACTTTGACATACAGCGTACAGAACTTATCCTCAAACTTGTCATAGAATTCCGCATCGCAGAAGATGCCTTTTTTCATGAGCAGTTGTGTCACCGTTCCCTTGGTTGCCAGCGTGAAATCGGCGCGGTCGCCGTTATCGGCGGTATAGGTGAATTCGCACGAACCGCCCGCTTCCTGAACGACGGCGGCGATCCGGACGTACTGGTCAATATCGGAAGCCGGAACAATCCCGGAATACGCCGGCGTATCGCAGCGGAGGAAGGAGTGCCGCTTCCATGTCTTCGCGTTCAGGCGGTAATTGCTGAGAATGCGGACATTCTGGATGCGCGCATTGGGGGACGGCGCGGTGAGGTCGTTCAGCCGTCCGGGGTTTTCGTCGTCTCCGCTGACATAGACGAGACCGTTCGTCAGGTTAATGTTCGGATATTCGGTACTTCCTTCAGGGATTTTGAACAGCTTGGCATCCCGTTTGCTGCATCCGCGGATGGAGCCGTCTTTCCACGACATGAAGTTGTTGATGGAAAGCAGATTCCGCCGTGACTGAAGCTCGATGAGGACATAGCTGGTATCAACATAAATATTGTCGCCGAGGAAGTTGGCGTCGCCGTGACCGAGAACGATGCTGCGGGTGGTTTCCCACCACTGGTCGTTGTCCTTCTGACCGAGACAGCCGGTCCAGATGTGCATATTCGTGGCGTAGACGAAGGAAGCCTCCTGCATCACGCCGATGCGGGTACCCATGATTTCGATATTGGCGAAGCGGTTGTCGCCGATACGTTCGTCAAGCTGGATACCGACGCAGGGGTACGGATAGTCGGCGGTACCGAAGATGGTCATGTTCTGGAGGAACAGCGGACGGGAAGCAAACCCGGGGTTCTCGGGACCCTTGGTGGCAAGCAGGCCGTACCCGCGCATATTGTAGATACCGACTTTGTTGATGAACGTGGCGGTACTCTGCACACAGGGATTGATATAGATGCCGCACTCGTGGCTGTTACAGCGGATGTTGAGATTTTCGACGGTAAAATGTCCGGTTCCGCCGAACTGGATCACGCCGGTCTCGCGAAGGGGATCGGTATCGTTGTGTTCAATCTCGGACACAAGCCATGTCAGCCCGTCCTCCGTCTGCGGTCCGCGTGCATACCCTGCGCCGTAGATGGCATGCTTCAGGACAAGCGGCTTGCAGACCTTATACGTTCCTGCCGGAAAATACAGTGCCTGTTCCTTCGTATACCGGTTGACGATCTCCGAAACGTCTTCCGACCCGTCGTTCTTCGCACCGAGGTTCAGGACGTTGGCTGCGTTCTGATAATCTGTCATGGTGGTTCTCCTTTTCTGTTGCGTTGGTTTTCTTCATTATAGCACAGGGGTGGGGGATGTGCAAGGGTGAAGTTTTCTTGGGGAGAACCTTTTTGAGGAAAAGGTTCTCCCCAAACCCCTCTCCAAAACCTTTTTGGGCGGTTGTTGCCGGTTTGTTTTGGTTTATATGATG
>SVQN01000013.1 GCA_015065295.1 Oscillospiraceae bacterium | reverse complement strand
GAAAAGCAAGGATTAACCGTTTCTTAGATTGTTTTTATCTGTGTTTCGCCTTGACAAAAACTGATCTGTTGCAGGGCTTTTTGGCTATGCCTTTATTCTGTCTGGATTATCATTACTTTCACGCTAATGTCCTCCTGATTTATGTATCGTTTTTGTTTTGTTTTTCAAGAATTTCGACCCGTTTCAGCAGACCGGCAAGAATCCGGCAGAGATATGCTCCGGCGAATCCTGTGGCAAGTTCCCACAGGAACAAGCCGATGCTGTCATAGCCGAACCAAACCGCCTGCCAGAGCGGGGAGAGAATCTGGATTCCCGCGTAGAAATAAAGGATGATGTATTTGATCATATTCGATTATAATTCCCGGTAATACGGACAGATGTCTTCGTAGGTGCCGTCCGGAAGGAGAAATCCGCCGGGAATGATGCCGAGCGGGACAAATCCGAGTCGTGTATACAGATTCCGCGCGTGGGTATTGCTTGCAACCACCGCGTTGAACTGCATGATCCGGAATCCGAGTTCCTTCCCTTTTGCCAGACTGTGCAGCACCAGCTTTTCTCCGATGTGCAGTCCGCGCCGGTCACGCCGTACGGCGTAGCTTGCATTGGCAATGTGTCCGCACCGTCCAATGTTGTTCGGATGCAGGATGTACAGTCCGAGAACCTCACCGTTTTCCGGATCAACGGCCAGTCCGGTGAACGACTGTTCCCGGAAAAATGCGTCCCCCGAAACGGCATCCAGCAGTTCCAGCTGCGGAAACGCAACGCCGTCTTCCACCACCTGATTCCATATCTCTGCGGCAGCCGGCGCATCATCCGACGTATATTGCCTGATAATGACTTCCATAACTTATTCTTCTTTCTGTTCATATTCTGCAATCGCTTCAAGGAAAATCGCGCCGTACTTCGCCGCCTTGGATGCACCGACGCCGCTGACATTCAGGAATTCCTCAATGCTGTGCGGACGTTTCGCCGCCATATCTTCAAGCGCGGCATTGCTGAATACCATGTAGCGCGGGACATTTTCTTCCTCCGCGAGACGCAGACGGACGGCTTTCAGTGCCGTGACCAGTCCGTCTTCCGGCACAGCATCTCCGGAAACCGCAGACAGAGCCGCAGATGTCTTTCCTTTGACGGGACGTCCCGCTTTTTTCGGCGGTTCCGGTACGGCGGGAGTCAGCTTCACCGGCATCGTGACCGTTTCGCCCCGGAACAGAACCTCGTCCGCACGGTCGGTCAGCACCAGCGTCTGATACTCCTGCGTGACCCGCAGATATCCTTCTTTTTCCAGATGATCGATGTACGCCCGAATCTGCATCGGATCGGACTTCACCATCACGCCGTAAGTTTTGACTTTGTCAAGTCCCATGTCCAGTACGCGCCTGACCTTTCCGCCGCGAAGGACATTCACGATCAGAGCCGTACCGATGGAATAGCCGAGATGCGCGTGAACCCGCTTGATGCACGACAGAATCATCTGCGCTTCGGTCGTGATATCGAGGTCAACGTATTCCGAAAGACAGTTCGTGCAGTTGCCGCAGGATTCCTCATGCGGCTGTCCGAAATAATCAAGGATGTACCCGCGCAGACAGGCGGTCGTTTTGCAGTAGCCAATCATCGCGTCGAGCCGCGCCATGTCCGCTTCCATGACCTTCTGCCGTTCTTCGGGCGACAGTTCCTCGTTTTCACTGCCGTTCTCGATGAGATATTTTGCCGTGGTCACATCGCCTGCCGAAAAATACAGGACGCATTCCGCCTTCGAACCGTCGCGTCCGGCACGTCCGGCTTCCTGATAATACGCTTCCACGCTCTTCGGCATATTGTAATGCACCACATAGCTGATGTTCGATTTGTCGATCCCCATCCCGAACGCATTGGTCGCCACCATGACCGTTTTCCGGTCGTAGCTGAAATCCTCCTGATGAGAGGCTCGTTCGCTGTCCTCCATTCCGGCGTGATACTTCGCGGCGGAAATGCCGTGCTTTGTCAGTTCTTCATACAGCTTTTCAACATTCGAACGGGTCGCACAGTAGACGATCCCGCTTTTTTCGTACCGGGAACGGAGGAATGTAAGGAGCGATGCGGTTTTGTTCTTCGGCTTCTGCACGTCAAAGCTCAGATTCGGACGGTCGAACCCCGTGATGACGGTAAACGGATCGCGCAGACCGAGAATGCGGACGATGTCGTCCCGGACAAATTCCGTTGCGGTAGCCGTATACGCGGCAACTACCGGCCGGTACGGCAGAACGCCGAGAAATTCCGTGATGCGGAGATAGCTCGGACGGAAATCCTGCCCCCACTGGGAAATGCAGTGCGCTTCGTCCACGGCAAGCAGGGAGATTTTCACCTCCTGCATGACCGAAACAAATCCCTCAGCAAGCAGACGTTCCGGCGCGGCGTAGATGATTTTGTACGCCCCTTCACGGATGCGGCGGTAGACAAGCCGGAGCTGTTCGAGCGTCAGCGTGCTGTTGACATAAGCCGCGCCGACACCGGCGTTTTTCAGTGCCATGACCTGGTCTTTCATCAGCGAAATCAGCGGAGAGATGACGAGCGTCACGCCGTCCATGAGCATTCCGGGAACCTGATAGCACATCGACTTCCCGCCGCCCGTCGGCATGATGCCGAGAACGTCCTGTCCGGCGAGGATGCGGTCGATCAGTTCCTCCTGCCCGGTACGGAAGTCGTCGTGCCCGAAATACTGTTTTAAAATCTCATGTTTTGTCATGATTCAGATAATAATTCCATCCAGATGATCGAGTTCGTGCTGGATGATCTGCGCCGTCCAGCCGGTGTAGGTTTTGATCCGGGTCTGGAACGCTTCATTCTGGAATTTTACTTTGATGGTTTTGTAACGCTTTGTCTTCCGCACACCGTCGAGGGAGAGACAGCCTTCCTCGGTTTCGTATGGTGTGGAAGCCTTCACAAGTTCGGGGTTGAACATGACGACCTGTTCCCCGTCGTCGTCAAAAATGATGATCCGTTTGGCGACGCCGATCATGTTGGCGGCCATGCCGACACAGCGTTCCGCGTTGGCAGTCAGCGTATCGCGGAGATCGGCGGCAACGGAGAGGTCGTCCGGAACTGCGGGGGCAGATTTCTGCGAAAGAAAAAACACGTCACGGATAATGGGTTTAATCACGATAAATGCTCCTGTAATGAGGTTTATTATGGTTAGTATAGCACATTCGGCGGATTTTGTAAACAGGCGGGAGAATTCTGGAGAAAAAGAAATCCCACGGTCGTGAAAAAACTCCACGGTCGTGGGATTGCTATACTTCTTAACTTCAAGAAGGCCGAGTTTGGCCGCCCGGCCTTCCGGGCATAGAACATCCCGCACAACATACGAACTCCACGGTCGTGGGAATGCTACAATTTCCAACTTCAGAAAGGCCGAGATTGGCCGCCCGGCCTTCCGGGCTGGAGACGGCGGGAGTCGAACCCGCGTCCGAAAACCGATTCATGCAACTTTCTCCGGGTGCAGACCGTCTTTTGTGTTTCCCGCGTGCATCCCCGGCGGTCAGGGTATGCAGGTCGGTAGCCCTTTCGTGCGTGACGGATGCAAGAGCGAACTCACCATTCACGGACGCCACTCATTTGATGCCGCAGTCAAGTAGGACGTGCTCCCGTTCGGGACATTCCGGGGCCGTGGCACTCCCCGGACGGACAGCCGCACTTAGGCAGCGATTGCTAATTCGTCGTTAGCGTTTAATTTAAAAATGAGGATTATTATAGAGATTCCCCATCTCTACCCGCTTATCGCACTGCACAATCCCCGTCGAAACCTTTACGTCCCCGTATCAAATGGAGTTTCGCGGGGGAACCCTTTTTAAGGAAAAGGTTTCCCCCGCACCCCTTTCGAAAACCTTTTTGAAAAAGGTGTGTTGCAAAGTTGGGTACAAATTTGCAGTACTTTTGTATTATACACGATTTTTGCCCCGTTTACAAGGGGATTAATCGTTTTTTAATAAATCGTTTACGTTTCTTCCAGACCGTTCAGCCATTCACGCTCAACAGTTTCCTTCAATTCGGCAAACATCCTCATATAATACTGCTTGCTCTCCATGATGATTGCCATAGCAATTTCTTTGTTGTAGGAATGCGTTACATTGGATTCTTCTAAATTATATGCCAGACAAAAAATTTCGTATTCCTTCATCTTTTTATCCAGTATAAAGTTTTTTGAAAGGGGTTTGGGGAAAACTTTTTTCCAAAAAAGTTTTCCCCAAAGATTCCTCAGTCATCATAATCCCGCCGTCCGCGCGACTTCGTCACGCGCTCGATTTCACGGCTGGCTTCCGCCTTCGCGTCGGATTCGCGCTTATCCCACAGCTTCTTCCCCTTGCACAGCCCCACTTCCATCTTTACGTTGGAGCCGGAGAAGTACAGCGACAGCGGAACGAGCGTGTAGCTGTCCCGGGTCACATACTGCTGGAGCTTGAGAATCTCCTTCTTGTGCATGAGCAGCTTCTTGTCGCGCATCGGTTCCCGGTTGAAGATGTTCCCCTTTTCGTACGGTGAAATATGCACGCCCAGCGCGAACATTTCCCCGTCGATCACCCGGCAGTACGAATCCTTCAGATTCACCTGGCCGAGCCGCACGCTCTTCACTTCCGTCCCGTACAGCGCAATTCCCGCTTCGTAGGTATCTTCCACAAAATAATCATGCCGCGCCTTCCGGTTGACGGCGATGATCTTGCGTCCCGTAGTTTTGTTTTCTGCCATACAATTTCCTTCGTTCTTATTTACAATACAATGTCAAAATTTTCGTACAGTGCGTCGGTCGCACGTTCGGCGTCTGCCGTGCGGATGAGCATGGAAATCTTGATTTCGCTGGTCGAAATGTTGATAATCTGTACGCCCGCGTCCCAGAGACAGCGGAATACTTTTGCCGCAACACCCGGCTTGCCCTGCATTCCGACGCCCGATACCATCAGCTTGACCGCGTCCGTGTCAATTTCGATTTCCGTTTCCGGAGAATCCGCGAATTCCTTTTCCAGAACTTCCTTCGTACGCACCGCGTCCACCTGATGAACGGTGAAAATGATATCGCCGCTGATGTGTCCGGTCGAGGTCTGGAGGATGATGTCCACGTCGATTCCCGCTTCCGCAAGAGAGTTGAACGTATAGTACGCGATCCCCATCTTCACGGGCGGATTCTTGATATAGACGATCGCAATATTGTCATCACGGCTGATAACGCTTACGCCGATTCCTGCATCCATAAGTATAGGTTCTCCTTACATTCTGTTGTTCAGTCAAAAATATAGAAAATACGAATAAATCACGCCGATCATTCCGATGGCAGCGATAAGATAGGATACAACTTTCCTGCCGGATACAACAAACCATGGCGGCGACGGCTCCCAGTTATACCACAAACGGTATTTCAACGTGTCAAGCCACCATATAAACCGCGGAACAAGAAGTGACGGTGCTGCTGTGATACAAAAAATCCCTGCCAACAATGCGGCCATTGCGGATTTTTCCAGTTCCGTCCCCCGGCTGAAGTAATACTGCGGTATTTCTTCTTCATAATTCTCACCCGTTACGGGATCAAAACCATAAGCAATCGTCGTTCCGCCGGCGTGATGGAAAATCTCGATATGTTCCGGAACCAATTCTTCAAGTTTCGGTTTTTCTGCACTGACAAGCCCGAGCATCACAATCGCCGCAACTGCCGCGACAATGCACAATATCCCCATCACTTTCTGCGGAATGCTCACATAGAAGTCCTGTGCCCTCTCCGCCAGACCGTCGAGGCGGTCATCCAGTGCGGCTTCTGCCTGTGCTTCCTCGGCATCCGTCATCGGACGTCCGAGCATTGTCCCGCAGTCCAGACAGACCGTCCGGTCATCGCTCTGGATTGCTCCGCATTTCCTGCACTTTTTCATAAGTTTTCCGGCAGACTTGCACTGCACTCTGTTTTTTTATTTCTTTTTTCAGTCCAGTACCCGAATGACGGACTCGATGCCTGCAAACTGCACGCGGATCTTATCCAGTTCCGGCTTGGTGAGCTTGCCGGTGATGACTTCGACCACGCCTGCCTTATCCGAGAGGACTTCCGTACCGTCGCAGTACGCCGCCAGTGCTTCGCAGAGTTCGACCTGTCCCGCATTCGCACGGATGTAGCAGCGGAATCCGATTTCGTCAAACGGCTTCACACAGCCGTCGTCCGCTTTTACAAAGACCGGATTCCGTTCCATCTTCGCAGCATCCGACAGAATCGCGCACACGTCGGCAACGACCGCACCCGCCGTGGGAAGACGACCCGCACCGCGTCCGTAGAACATGACGTCGCCGCAGACCGGGCTGGTGATCGAAATGCCGTTGTACACGTCGGTGATATGCGCCAGCGAGCAGGACCACGGTACGAACATCGGGCAGACATGAACCTGAATCGCATCGCCATCAATCACGGAACCGGCGATCAGCTTGACCGCACCGCCCCATGCTTCCGCCGCGTGGATGTCTTCCACCGTCACGTTCCGCAGGGTTTCGGTGTATACGTCGGTGTCGCGGACGAGCTTTCCGGACGCCAGCGCGGTCAGGATCATGATCTTGCGCTTTGCGTCGATGCCGTCGATGTCCGCTGAAGGATCGCGTTCCGCATAGCCGAGAACCTGCGCTTCCGCGAGGACATCGTCAAACGTCCGGCTTTCGGTACGCATCTTTGTTAAAATATAGTTGGTTGTTCCGTTGAGTATGCCGTTTACCGAAGAAATCTGATCGGCCGCCAGCGCGGTATTGATGCCGCGGATGACCGGGATGCCGCCGCCGACGCTCGCTTCAAAGAGATACTGAACGCCGTTTTCCTTCGCGCATTCCAGAAGCTCCACGCCGAAGGTCGCCACAACTTCCTTGTTGGACGTGACCACCGACTTTCCCGCCTTCATGCAGGAAACGGAATATTCAAATGCCGGATGCGCGCCGCCCATCGTTTCGCAGACCAGTTCAACGGAGTCGTCCGCGAGAATCGGGTCAATTGTGTGAACCACGCGGTCGGCGTACGGGGAATCCGGGAATTCCCGCAGGTCAAGAATATATTTCACGCAGACATCATCGCCCACGGTCTCACGAATTTTCGCGCAGTTTTCTTCAATAACGGTCGTAATGCCGCCGCCTACCACACCGTAGCCGAGGACTGCAATGTTTCTCATATCGTCGATACCATTCGGCTCCGCAGAATCGTTCCGCAAAGCCTACCCTTTCTGTTTCTATCTTCCCTTTGGTTTATTCTATTATTCGCTATAACTTTATCCTATCGCAGTACACAAAATAAAACCATGATAGTATATCATATCACAGTATGCAGAAAAATACAATATCTTTCCGTGAAAAAAACAGTGGAAATCAATTTTCACAAGCGAAAACTTGATTTCCACTGACCGGATTTTTGCTCAGAAGAATCTCAATAATTGTATATATTTGGTATGCTCCGCTTCGGAATATCGTTCACTGAACGTATGAAAACGATTCTGTTCATTCTGATAAAACCGCAGAAGCTGTTCATGTTCTTCACATTCCAGATATACGACTCCGCCGCCGATTTCCCTTTGTACTTTTTCCAACGTTTCAAATGTTTTTTCCATCAGCCGAATACCGTTCCATCCTTCCGGCTGCGGAACTGCGTAGTTCTTCCCGAATTGTGCGATCAGAAACGCAGAAACCGTATAAGAACCGCTGTTTTCATCCAATTGAGCAAACCGGCTTAATTTCTTTTTGGAAGTCGATGAAAGCGCGTCCCTGCTGATCTCCAACGCTTTATGGGTAAGCGCGAAAATTGATAAAATCTCCCCACTGTCATTGTCGATGACCAAATAGGTGATCGAAATCTTTCTTTTCGCAAAATCAATCGCTTTATTTCTGACAAACGACTCAATTTCCTGATTTTTCGGACAAGAAAAATCGGAGAGAATCTCCACCAGTGCATCCTCTCCGATCGCGTCGATCATATCAAGAATGTTTACCGTACTGTAATCATTCATTCTTCGCTTTCAACCTCTTTGCCATCAAACCGCGAATTGCGTTCAAGTCGGTAACCGTTGGAATAATAGGTGCGGAAAGTTTTCCTTTAGGTTCCTTCGCGGATGCTTCCAAAGCATCCACAAAAGCCTCGGCTTTTTTGGGATCGGTGATCCTTACATTTGCAAAAATACTTGAAGTAGCCATAAGTACACCTCCTGACCGGATATCTGACGTTTTCTTCCGTATATATTATACTCTAAAATCATCAAATTTGCAATATCTTTTTCGGAAAGTCACAAAGGAAAATTTCCCTCTCCGCTTTATTCAATCCCCGCAATCCGTTCCTTCAGCGCGAGATAGCGCGGATGTTCCGCGAGGGGCGCAAATTCCTCCCCGCCGATCAGATTCCGCAGGCGGTTTCCGAGGTAGGAATATTCCGCATCTCCGTCGTAGCCGTAGCCGAACGTACAGTCGCGGAGCAGGGGAATGTCGAGTTCCTGCCGTTTGTTGAAATCCTTCGCCTGTGCAAAGAGGAACTCCACGCCCTGTTCGAGCAGATTGAGAGCCGCCTCAGCCTGACCGAGCTTCATCCGGCAGACCGCCGGGAACCGGTACAGCGGATAGGCGTCGTACTGGAACGGCGGACGATAGGTTTCCTCACGGTACAGCGCGTCGAGCATATCCCGCACGAAATCGTAGCAGTACAGCGCGTCTTCGTACTCTCCCCCGTTCATGTACAAGTTCCCCTGCATGACCGCCTGATGTACGAGCTGATCCGCCAGTTCGCGGATATTCCAACATTGCTGTACCCGCTGTTTTTCCGTTTCACCGGCGGAATAGTGAAGAGAGGCTTTGCGGATTCCGCGTACATCGCGCACATCTGCCGGAAATGCGTCGGTCAGCGCAAACGCTGCCTTCCAGTTTTTTTGACGGACGTGAATGTCCATCAGGCGCGTTTTCGCGGACAGTATGTCGTCAATGGACGAGCTGTATTTAATGACCAGTTCCGCCCACCGGATCATTTCTTCCGTCAGGCTGTCCAGACCTTCCTGCCCGATCAGCTCGCGCAGTTCCCTCTCATTGCAGGAGATCACCATTTCCGCGAACGCCATCGCATTGGTGTAAATCTTCGGATGATTCGGGTACAGGCGCATCGCTTCGCGGTATTTGTCGAGAATCACCAGCGCAGTCGGGCCTTCTTCGCCGTCCTTACAGTTGTCTGACATCCGGAAAATTTCTTCCAGACGCGCCCGCACCTCCGCTTCGTGATCCGCGCCGTGGATTCCAAACAACACGTCCGTCGGTACGCCGAACAGATTCGCCAGCGGCACGACCTGCGAAATGTCCGGCATACTTGTATCGTTCTCCCACTTGGACACCGCCGGTGCGGAAATGCCCAGCTGTTCCGCCAGTTCCTCCTGCGTGAGATTTTTCTCCTTCCGCAGACGCTTGATGATCTGCCCCATCGTTTCAGCCATGATAGCCTCCTTGTATTATGATTTCCGGTACCGTTGCGTACAGTATACCGCATTTTTTCCGGAAAAGGAAGACCTTCAAACGAAACGGAAACTTAACCGACGGTTAAATTTCCGCAAAAACAAAAAGTTTCCGAAGTCTGAATCTCCGGAAACCTTCCATTTTATTCGTTTTCGCCGGTTACGACGGGTTCTTCCGCGAACGCAAGGTCAAACAGCTCGCGCAGACGTTCGTTCTGTCCCGTCAGGTGAAGCCAGCCGAACAGTGCTTCAAGCCCGGTCGCACGGCGGTACTGTGCCACCGTACTGTGCTTCGGAACGCTCGAATGTCCGAGGTTGCGGCCGCGCTTGTACGCTTCTTCTTCCTCCGCCGTCAGATGCGGCAGCAGCTTCTCGATCACGCCGGACTGTACCGGTGCAGTCACATACGAAAGCGACTCCACGCTCGGACGGGTACTTCCCCGCCGCACAAGATATTCCCGCACCAGCAGTTCATACACACAGTCCCCGAGATACGCCAGATTCGCCGCACTCACCGCTCCGGCTTCCTTTTCCGTCATCGAATTGTTCTTTGAGTTTGCAAAATCCATTCTTTTCTCTTTTCAGATTAAAAGTTTTTGAAGTGGGGTTCGGGGAGGAACTTTTTAAAAAAGTTCCTCCCCGAGAATTCTATTCCCTTAAATCACATCCATGAAGTAACGCATTCTCAGCTTCTGCATTGCAGGGAGTCCTGCGTAGATGGAGCTGATGATTTCGTGGAGGTATTCGGCAAGGGTGGTCAGTTCACGGAAGGTGAGCGTGCCGCCGAATTCTTCCTTTTCGATGATGTTCATGATGTCTGTGATCTTGTGCTTCGAGATGTCCGCGTAGTCCGCGTCGATGCGGAGCGCGTATTCCGTCGGCAGTTCGCCCGTTTCGTGCGGGCATCCGAGACCGTCGAAGATGTCGAAGATGCAGTCCGTGATATCGCGCGCGTACTGGTGGATATCCGTCTGACCGTCGTAGTAACGGCGTTCATCCTTCGCCTCTTCGATCAGCTTGCGCCGCTTGGCAATCGCACGGCTTGCACGAACCTTCAGGATCGTCCAGATGATCGAGAGGATCACCAGCAGACCGATCACTACGCCGATGGCAATGAACAGCGCGGTGTAATCCGTTTCTTCGCCGAGTTCGATTTCGACGACTTCGTCCGGAATCACTTCGGGCGTTACGGTTACCTTGTTCTGGTCAATACCGGAAGAGCTTGAGCTGCTGCCGGACAGGTCTTCCAGATCGTACATTTCTTCGCAGTAGGACGGCGTGCATTCGTATGTTACCCAGCCGATTGCCGGATAGTAAACTTCTACCCACGAATGCGCGTCATAGTCACGTACGCTGGTACGGTAGGTCGATACCGCCGCCGGGTCGTAGGTACGGTTCCAGCCTGCCGCGATGTAGCCTTCATCGTAGCGGACAGCAAAGCCGAGTTCACGCAGGAGCGCGACCGCCGACGTTGCAAAGTGGACGCAGTAGCCCTGCTTCACTTCAAACAGGAACGCTTCCAGATTGGTCGGGGATTCCACATAATCCACCATGATCGGTTCGCCCGCTTCGTTCAGAACGACATTGCCGTCTTCATCGAGCAGTTCCACCTGTTCGCATTCCGGGTCAAGCGTGTATTCGTAATTGTAGCGCAGGTGATTGATAACCGCCATGATCGCTTCATGACGCGGGATCACGTTGCCTGCGGTATCGGTAAACCACGAATCGTAGACATTGCCGTAGCGTTCTTCCGCCGACAGACGCTTGAGCTGGTTTTCGTTCATGTTCGCCTGCTTCGTCTTGTCGTGGACGTACTTTTCGTTCTGGACAATGCCCGCATCCGCGAGAATCTGGTCGGCAAGCTCGGAAATCGCTTCGCTGCCGAAGGTCGTACGGTAGGTTTCTTCGGTGTAATCGCGGTAGTTCAGTTCCTTTTCATACGAATTGTGGAACGTCTTCCGTTCCGCACTCGTCATGGCAAGGTACAGTTCCACGAACGATTCCGCCTTGTACTTGTAGCCGAGTTCCGCCACATCCTCATCAAATTCCGCGATCAGGAACGACAGGTCGCTGCCCGCAAACTTCATCTCGCCGAGCGGAGTTTCGTAGGTGTACTCGCGGGTTTCGTCATAGAGAATGTTTCCGCTGATTTCTTCGGTGATGATGTCGATGGTGTCCGCGTAGGTCTTCGCAAGGTTGTAGTATTCAATGGAACCCTCGAAGTTCTGCGCCAGCTTTTCCGATTTGAGAACCGGGTTGAACGAAGATGTCGAGTAGGTCGTTCCCTCGCCGAAGAAGCGGGAGGAATAAATACCATCGTAGAACGCGGAATATTTCTTTTCCGTATGCTCAATCGAGCCGTGATCCATGATGCCGAGACCGGCGTTCATGACCGACGGGACAAACAGAATCTTGCTCGTGCCGCTGGTACGGGTGACATGAAGCTGGAATACGCGGAAACCGTAGTCGTCGAGGTTCCGGTACTGATCCACCTTCTTGATGTCCAGAGCGTTCGGATAGACATACTTGTTGAAGAAATAGGAAATGTTGTCCGGCGTATAGGACGCACCGAAGCGTTCGCGGTACGCGAGAACTTCATCGGAATCGGCGGACGTCCAGTGGTCGTTTTCCATGTCGTAGTCCGTACCGATCCAGCTTCTCATGTATACCGGAGCCGCGTAGCCGGATTCCACCGAGAACAGCTTCTGTCCGGTGTAGCGCGGGGTATCGAAGGTGATATTTCTCGGATTCAGTTCGGCAACGCCGCCGTACATGGCGAGGGAGTTGAGGTCCACGTCGTCGCCCATGAGGTAGGCGGTAACGTAGGTACGCACAAGCTGCATCCGGTTGTTGATAAAGTCAATGATCGGGAAGTTCTTCTGAACCGCCGCCATCGGAATGGAGATCGAGAGGAACGCGATAATCATCGCCATGACACCGGCGTAACCGCCTGCCGCCACGGTCTTGAACTTCTTGACCTTGGCCTCATGAACGTCCTTGTTCGCTTCCTTCTTTGCCGCACGCGCCGCAGAACGGGCATTCGCCTTTTCCTGCTTCAGAGCCGCCGCGTCATCCGCATTTTTGGACTTCTTGACAGCTGCCGCCTTTGCGCGCAGTTTCTTTGCTTCTTCCTTCTTCGCAAGACGTGCCGCGGCTTTTTCTTCCTTCGCCGCACGCTTTGCTTCCAGCTTCTGCTGCTTTTCGTACTTTATGCGGGCAGCTTCCGCCCTGGCAGCGTCTTCCTTTTCCTTTTTATTCTTGGCAAAGACCGCCTCCCGCGCCTTCTTTGCGGCGGAACGGGGCATACCGGCTTCGATCGCGGTATTGTATGCGGATGCCGCGCTGTTGCGGAGAGCAAGTTTTGCGGCTTTCTTTGCCTTTTTGGCATCTTTTTTTGCCTTCTTTGCGGCCTTTTTCGCGGCTTTCTTATCCTTACGGATTTTAAAGAATCCGCCGTAGATGCCATCAAAGAGGTACAGCGCAACCGCACCGCAGATGAAAATCAGTGCCAGCCCCAGACCCTTGTTGGTTCTGGTGAGGTTGAACATGAACACGGGAACCATGTACAGCGCGCAGGTGATCGCCACCGGAGCGGCATACACCCGTCTGGACATCGCGTAACCGAGGACGATGCCGGTCACGATGATGATCGTACCGACGGCAAACTTCACGAGAAGCTCTTCATCATAGGAATACGGTTCTTCCGTCACATACTGCATATAGGTCGTGTAGCCCGCGTCCGCCATATTGGTGAGGACGAGATCGAACAGACGGCGGAACGATTCCTTCACAAACCCGATGGGTTCCGCGTAGGAGCCGAACATATACGCCGCGATCCCGCCGGCAAGGACAAAGGGAGAGAGGATCCGCGAGATCTTATGGAGAGACAACGCCATCATGACCAGCGTAATCAGCGCGCTCATCAGGACAACAAAGGAGGTGTCCACCACAATGGAATCCGCCTTGGCATCGTTCAGGATCACGAGCTTCGCCGCGTCGCCGAAGAACAGCATCATGCCGCAGACGCCCATGAACAGGACGAGCGCACGGAACACCATCCCGACGATCGTGTACGGCGTGGTCATTTCCCGCGACGGCGATACCGTCATCGGCGGCAGAGTTGCCGACGCACGCAGTTTGGCTTTCCGCTTCTGCGCCGCGTCGATCTTCTGTTCCAGCGATCCGGACTTCCGCTTTTTCCCCTTTCCCGGAGTTTTAGCAAGTTTATTCATAGAATACGATTTCCTTCTATAACTTAATATCAGTTCATGATCTTACGGATCGTGTAGTTGCCGGTTTCATCCTTGACTGCCTTGAGTTCGGTCAGGTCAACACCGTCCTGCGCGAGGCGGAGACGGCACATTTCGACGTACTCACGGCGAATCTTGATGTCTTCGTACCGGTCTTCCGGATTGAATACCAGCAGTTCCGCCACACAGCCGGTACCCGCGCCGCCGAACAGTCCCGGAATCGCGCCGTACTGGTTCAGCGAAAGCGGGTCGATGTTGGACGTGCAGATGCGGATGGTCACGTTGAGGGATTCCTGAATCAGCAGGAGAAGGTCGGAGATGCTGGTCTTTTCGGGAGCCGACGGTGCGGTCGCAAAAACGGAATAGATGCTGTCGAAATCTTCCGGGCAGGAGAGTTCCACGGCAACAATGCCGGTATCCGAACGTGCGTCGTTCCAGATCAGGGTGACGGTATTGCCGTTGCGGAGTTCGTTGAGCGTTGCCGCCATCGCCATTTCAACGACACCGTCCGCGCAGAATTCGTCCATATCGGGTGCGAATTCCGGCTTGATGATGCCGCCGACGGCAAGCTGTGCCTTGGTTTCGTCGTCACGACGCTTCTTTTCGGCTGCGATTGCTTCTTCCGCAAGGACTTCCGCGCTCTTCTGTTCTTCCGTAACGGCAGCATTTTTCTTCTTGCCGAACAGAGGTTTCTGCCGCTTTGCGGAGTCTTTCGGCGGCTTCTTCGGGGACTTTGCGTCCGCCGCGTCGATCATAGCGTCAATCGCCGCCGCATCGGATGCACCGGTGCCGGTCATGCCGCTTCTGATGCGTCCCGCCTGCTTACGGGCTGCTTTTTCTGCGGCGAGGGTTTCCTTGTCGGGCTTTGCCTGCTTGAGCTTGACGTTTTTCGTCTTCGGCTTGCGCTTGGCTTCGCGTTCGGCCTTTTCCCGTTCGATGCGCGCTTCTTCATCTTCGAATACTTCCGGCGGAATCGCACGGGAGAAGTCGCAGAGGACGTACACACTCTGGGAAGTATTGGTATTGAAGTCCTTGACCATCAGCGTACCGACGGGGGACTTGGAGGACAGATTCCAGTGAACGCTCTTGAGCGAGTCGCCGGGAATATATTCGCGGATGTTGCCGATTTCCGCTTTTTCCGTGGAGAACACGAGCTTCGCGGAATCGTTCGGGATATCGGTCGCGGAGGTCGCCATCTTCATGTTCATGTTCAGCTTGCGCGGGAACACGAGGACGTTGTTGTAGATATCAACGTCGAGACGGATGGCAAACAGTCCGAGGAAGTCGCTGATATAGAGACAGCGCACCCCGATTTCGTAGGTTCCGCGGTACTTGAAACTGGTCGTGTGGTTGACGATGTAGCTGCCCATCGGCGCAAGGCTCATCGTGAGCGACTGCTCCGTACAGCGGACGCCGTCCGGCTGCGGAACACTGATGATCGCTTCGATGAACGGGTACGCAAACGGGGACGCGTTGATGATGCGGAGCTCATATTCCACCGGCTGGAGCTTTTCCACTTTCGTGATATCCGAACCGACGTAGATCCGGATCAGTGCCTTGCCGACCAGAACGTAGATGATCGACACGATCGGCATCAGCACGAGGAACCAGAACAGAACCGCCGAGGCTTTCGCACGCAGAGCCTGCGTAAAGACAAGCGCGAACACCAGCAAACACGCATACACAATCGCCGACTTGGTGAACTTGACCAGTGGTTTTTTATTGTAATTGTTATCCATGTTTTCTCGTTTCTTGTTTTATAAAAAATGTTTGTCTTCGGTAAACCTTTTTGAAAAAGGCTTACCGAAAAATCCCCTTATCTCTTGGTCTTGTACGGAACTTCAACGGTTCTGAGAATTTCAGCGAGGATATCGGTCTGGGATTCGCGGTTGAGACGTGCTTCCTGAGAGAGAACGATACGGTGAGCAATACCGGGAGTGAATACGAACGCGATGTCTTCGGGAAGGACGTAGTCGCGGCCGCGGAGGAATGCGTACGCCTGGGACAGCTTCATGAGAAGGAGGGATGCACGCGGGGACGCACCGAGGGAGAGCTTGGTGGACTTACGGGTTGCGTGGATGAGCTGTACGATGTAACGGCAGATTTCGGGTTCGAGCGCAACGTTCTGAACGGCTGCGCGGATGCCGCGGATGGTTTCCACGTTGGTGATGGCGTTGACCTTGTCGAGCGGGTTCACGCCGCGGCGGTCGGAGATGATGTTGATTTCTTCTTCTTCGGTCGGATAGCCCATGGAGAGACGCATTGCGAAACGGTCGAGCTGAGCTTCCGGAAGCGGATAGGTACCGACGTAACCGGTCGGGTTCTGGGTTGCGATAACCATGAACGGGTCGGGAACGCGGTAGGTCGTACCGTCAACCGTAACCTTCGCTTCTTCCATTGCTTCGAGAAGCGCGGACTGCGTCTTCGGGGAAGCACGGTTGATTTCGTCCGCGAGGAGAATGTTCGTCATAACGAGACCTTCACGGAATTCGAATTCTTCCTTCTGACGGTTGTATACGTTGAAGCCGGTGATGTCGGATGCCATAACGTCGGGGGTGAACTGTGCGCGGTTGAAGTCGAGGCCGGCTGCCTTGGAGAGAGCCGCCGCGACGGTGGTTTTACCGGTACCCGGTACGTCTTCAATCAGAACGTGACCGCCGGAGAGCATTGCCGTAACGAGAAGCACGATTTCGTTATGCTTACCGATGACGACCTTCTCTACTTCCGCGATGAGTGCCTGCGCGGACTTGTAAGAGGTTTCGTTTACTTCGATTCTGTTTTCGTTTGCCATGTTTTCCTTTCGCGGTAATGACCGCTGCCTCCAAAATATTTGACGGTTAAATAAAAACGTCAACTGTCGTCTGACATTCTTCTATACGAATTATTTTATCATAGTTTTTTTATAAATACAATACTGTCCGTATAAAAAGTATGTATTTTTGTCACTATTGCCAACAATTTTTTTTCGGATTTTGTTGTATTGCATAATAATTTATGTTATACTAAAGTGAATAAGAATAGCCGCGGCAGAAAGACCCTCCGCCGGCTGTCAAGACTCAGGAGACTACATACTATGATCTACGACGTACTGATTATCGGTGCAGGCTGTACCGGCGTCATGACTGCGCGTCTGCTTTCTACAAAACACTGTTCCGTAGCAGTTGCCGAAGCGGGCTGCGACGTTGCCATGGGCGCAACCTGTGCCAACTCCGCTATCGTTCATGCCGGCTATGACGCAAAGCCCGGCACCCTCAAGGCAAAACTCAATGTGCGCGGCAATATGCTCATGAAGGGCCTTGCCAAGCAGCTCGACGTTCCGCTGAAAGAATGCGGTTCCCACGTTGTCGGCTTCGGCGACGGCGACCTGAAGGTGCTCCGCGACCTCTATGACCGCGGCGTTGCCAACGGCGTTCCGGATATGCGAATCATCGGTCAGGACGAACTCCGCCGCATGGAACCGAATATCTCCGCCGAAGCAACCGCTTCCCTCTGGGCTCCGTCCGCCGGAATCACCTGTCCCTACGGCCTCACCATGGCGGCCGCAGACAACGCGGCGACCAACGGCGTTCACTTCTACTTCAATTTCAAGGTAATCGGTGCATCCCGCGCAGGCGATATCTACTACATTTCCAACGGTGTGGATACCATCGCGGCACGCTATGTCGTCAACTGCGCCGGTGTCAGCTCCGTTCACGTTGCGGAAATCCTCGGCGAACACGATTTCCCGATCACGATCACTCCCCGCCGCGGCGAATACATCGTTCTCGATAAGGTCTGCGGCAATATGGCGAACTCTACCCTGTTTGTCTGCCCGTCCGAACGCGGCAAGGGCATTCTCGTCAGCCCGACCGTTCACGGAAACCTCCTCATCGGCCCGAACGCGTATCCGATCGAAGACGGAAGCGACAAGAGCACGACCGCTCCCGGTCTCGAAGAAATCACCACCGGCGCGCACCTTCTCATGCCGACCGTCAACACCAGAATGGCAATCACTTCCTTCGCCGGTGTCCGCGCGACCCCGAACACCTACGACTTCTACATCCGGAATTCCGAACAGCTCCCGAACGTTGTCCATGCGGTCGGCGTCGAATCCCCCGGATTTGCCTCCTCTCCGGCTACGGCGGAATACCTCGTCGGCCTTCTCGAAGACGCAGGTCTCAAGCTCGAAGACCGTGACGACTACATCCCCACCCGCCGTGCGGACGGCAACCACAAGCAGTTCAACCACATGACCGACGAAGAACGCGCGGACATCTGCAAAAAGAATCCCGCGTACGGCCGCATCATCTGCCGCTGCGAAACCGTCACCGAAGGCGATATCCTCGACGCGATCCACGCGCCGATTCCGGCTGTCACCATCGACATGGTCAAGAGACGTCTCCGCGCAGGTATGGGACGCTGCCAGGGCGGTTTCTGCTCCCCGAGAGTAGCCGACCTCATCGCACGCGAAACCCGGAAGGAACTCGACACCGTAACCAAATGCGGCGGCGGTTCGTGGCTTGTTGAAAAACGCAAGGGAGGAAACTGAGTATGCATAAGAAATTAATCATCATCGGCGGCGGTCCTGCAGGGCTTGCAGCCGCTTGTGCCGCCGTCAAGCGCGGTCTTGCTCCCGACGACGTTCTCGTTCTTGAACGCGACAGCGAACCGGGCGGCATCCTGAACCAGTGCATCCACGCCGGTTTCGGTCTCCACCGTTTCGGTGAAGAACTTTCCGGTCCCGAATACGCCGGACGCTATGTTCAGATGGCGCGTAACGCGGGCATTCCGATCATGACCAACTGCATGGTTCTCGGTCTGACAAACGACCGTCATGTAACGTTCGTTTCCCCCGAACTCGGCTACGTTACCGCGACCGCCGATGCTGTCATCCTCGCCATGGGATGCCGCGAACGTACCCGCGGTGCGCTGAACATTCCGGGTACCCGTCCGGCAGGCGTTTACACCGCCGGATGCGCGCAGAGATACATCAATATTGAAGGCTTCATGCCCGGCAACCGCGTGGTTATCCTCGGTTCCGGTGACATCGGCCTGATTATGGCACGCCGCATGACCCTCGAAGGCGCGAAGGTTCTGACCGTCTGCGAACTCATGCCCTATTCCGGCGGCCTTGCAAGAAACATCGTACAGTGTCTGGATGACTTCGGCATTCCGCTCCGTCTGTCCCACACCGTCACCGAAATCCACGGTAAGGAACGTGTGACCGGCGTTACCATCGCCAAGGTAGACGAAGCGAACGGCAGAAAGCCCATCCCCGGCACCGAAGAATACATCGAATGCGACACGCTCCTTCTCTCCGTCGGTCTGATTCCGGAAAACGAACTGACCACGGGCGCGGGCATCTCCCTCGACCGCATGACCAACGGTGCGGCGGTCAACCAGTTCCGCGAAACCGAAGCGTCCGGCATCTACGCCTGCGGCAACGTTCTGCACGTTCACGACCTCGTTGACTACGTTTCCGAAGAAGCGGACATCGCGGGTACCCATGCGGCAGCGACCATCCTCGGCGAAACGGAAAAGACCGTGAAGTCCGTAGAAGTGACGACCGGTTTCGGCGTTCGCTACACCGTTCCGGAACGCATCGACATCACCGAAACGGCGGAAGCGGTACGCGTCTTCTTCCGCGTGACCGACGTTTACAAGAAGGTACAGCTCGTGATCGAAACCGAATCCGGCGAAGTCCTCGTGAAGAAGGCAAAGAGCGCGGTTGCTCCGGGCGAAATGGAATCCCTTGAAATTCCGGCGGACAAGATCGCAGCTCTCGCGGCATCGGAAGACAAGAAGATCACCGTATATTTACGCGAACTCGGAGGCAGCAAATGATTACGAAAGAATTAACCTGCGTTGTCTGCCCGGCAGGCTGCAAAGTCCTCGTTACGCTGGACGAAAACAACCAGATCGTTGACGTGACCGGTCACACCTGTCCGCGCGGCAAGAAGTACGCGGAAAGCGAAGTCACCAATCCCGTCCGCACGCTCACCTCGACCGTGACCGTTCAGACGAAGGACGGCTATGCCATGCTCCCCGTCCGCACGGACAAGCCGATCCCGCGCCCGACTCTGTTCGAGGCCATGGACATCGTCCGCAAAACCATCGCCAAGGCACCCGTCAAGACCGGCGACATTCTTGTGGAAAACTTCATCGAACCCGGCACCAACCTCATCGCGTGCAAGGATTTTGAGTAAATAAAGATTTGCAGGGGGAAAAACTTTTTGAAAAAAGTTTTTCCCCCTGCACCCCCTTTTCAAAAACTTTTGGACTGAAAAGGGGATTTTTTTGTTTGTGCGGATTTACAGGTTTTTCTGTGCCATCATATAATAAGTGCAGATTTTATAGCCGGAATAGCCGTACATTTTTTCGAGACCGGTGTAAGTATAGCCGAGATAGGCGTCGGTCAGACCGGATTCTTTGAGGAAACCGGTGCCGATTTTTACCATATTGACGGCGATATGCCGTCCGCGGTGGCTGTGACGAACCGTTGTACAGCCGACGCTGCCGATCCCCTTCCCTTCCGTTTCTGTGCAGATGATCAGTGTGCCGCAGACGGTCGTTCCGTCGAGGGCAATCAGGACGCGTTCCCCGTTTGAACCGTCGTATTTTCTCTCGTCCAGATAGTACTTCGTGAATTTTTCATGCGCATCGTCTGTGCATTTTTTTATTTCCGGGATATCTTCCGCCGATGCGAAACGGTAGGTGATCCCATCCACGGTATCGCCGACACGCCCGGCATCCGACGCAAACTCTGTCAGAGGAAACCGCATATCAAAGCAGTCACAGTCCCCCCACGAATGGACGTATCCACGTTTCCGGAAAAATTCCGCCGCATCGTCCGTCAGACCGTCGTACAGCCGTTCGACACCGCGTTCGTCATACGCTTCGTCCGTACAAACCGGACAGGATGTCGGTACACCGGGCGCAAGATAGGTATCGCCCGCACCGACAGAAATGTCCGTGTACCCAGCTTCCCGCACAGTTTTTTCCGCCTGACGGAGCAGTTCCGACCCGATTCCGCGTCCGCGGTATTCACGATCCACGCACAGCATATAAACGGTATTTTTATGCACAACGCACGCACCGATCAGCGCATCGTCCGTATTCCGTTTTTCCAGAATCCGGTTTTCCGGATCCCCGAGAATCTCCAGAACCTTCCGTTCTTCACGAACCACAAACGGAAAATTTCTCTTATAAAGTTCAAACAATTCCACAGCAATTCTCCATCCTTCACATAACAAAAATCCCTTTCCATTTTCCCATTTAAAAAGGTTTTGGAAGAGGGGCAGAGTATTTGCTCCGCAAAAACTCGCGGGAAACCTTTTCCTTAAAAAGGTTTCCCACGAAAAAACTTCATTTGATTCAATCAATATCTCTTCTGACCGTTCTTGTTCATGTTGAGCATCTTGATGATTTCGTTGAAATCATCTTCGGAGATGGCGGAATCGTCGTCCTTTTCGTCTTCCGGTTCCGGTTCAACGGGCTGAACGGGCTTCTTCTGAACGGGCTTCTGCTGTTCAACGACCTTGGTTTCCGGCTTTACGGCTGCGGGAGACTTCTTCCCATAAGCAACCGGGCGGAGCCCAGATTCCGCCTTCTTGTTAAAAGCCGCGTCGACCTCGTTCTTGTTTTCAAATCCGGTCGCAATGATCGTGACCTTCATGGTGTCTTCCAGAGACGGGTCGAATGCCGCACCCCAGATAACGGTTGCGTCTTCCGCTGCTTCGTCGGTGATGAGCGCGGATGCTGCTTCGATTTCTTCGAGCGGGATGTCGGGAGATACGGTAACGCTGATGAGAACGCCCTTTGCTCCGGCAATCGTGGTTTCGAGAAGGGGGCTGTGGATCGCGCTTCTTGCCGCTTCTTCTGCCATGCCCTTGCCGGTGCCTTCGCCCATACCCATGTGCGCGTAGCCGGCATCCTTCATGATTGCGGTAACGTCCGCAAAGTCGAGGTTGATGTATTCGGGAACGTTGATGAGCTCGGTGATGCTCTGTACGCCGTGGCTGAGAACGTCGTCCGCGATCTGGAATGCGTTCATGAAGGTGATCTTTTCTTCGACCGCCTTGAGTCTCTCGTTCGGGATGATGATGAGAGAGTCAACGTACTGCTTCAGATTTTCGATCCCGGCTTCCGCCTGATCCATTCTCTTCTTGCGTTCAAAAACGAACGGCTTGGTTACGATACCAACGGTCAGGATTCCCATTTCCTGAGCGAGACGTGCAACGACGGGAGCCGCACCGGTACCGGTACCGCCGCCCATGCCGGCCGCAATGAAGACCATGTCCGCACCTTCCAGTGCCTGCTTGATTTCTTCACTGCTTTCTTCGGCTGCCATTGCGCCGAGATCAGGATTGGAGCCTGCGCCCTTCCCCTTTGCACAGCGTTCGCCGATTGCAATCTTTACGGGTGCGCTGGACTTCAAAAGTGCCTGCGTATCGGTGTTGATTGCGATGAAGTCAACGCCGCGGACGTTCGTATTGACCATCCGGTTCAGAGCGTTGTTCCCGCCGCCGCCGACACCTACAACTTTTATATTTACACCACTTTCATAGTTATTATCATCAAGTTCAAACGGCATTCCTGTGCCCTCCTTGTCCGGTTATTGTCTTATAGTAAATTTAGGCAAACCATTACCCATAATAAAAACATTACACTACGTTATATAATACATGATGGATGACGAATTTGCAATAGTTTTTTTGAAAATAATTTTGAATTTTCCGTGATTTCGGAATTTTTTTCAATCGTTTCCGACCAGCTTCGCGCTTATTCCACAACCAACCGCATATCGTAGCGTACCGTCGCTTCCCCGTTGTCGCTGAACCGGGTGAGATTGATGATCGCGGGAATTTCCCGGTCAAAGGAATCGCCGCCGATGGTCCGGTACGCCATACGGAGTTTGAGGTCAGTGTCCTTTTCGGCACCCATTTCCAGAATGTACATCCGGTCGCAGGTAATGCGGATGCTGTGCTCGTCCGAAACGTCGATTGTGCCGATCCGTCCCTCACTGTACAGCGACGAACTCTGCGCCGCCGAAAGAACGTTCCGCACATAACGCAGACTGCGTTCCTCCGCAAAGGTCAGGACACGTCCCGCAACGGAATTCTGCACCGCCGGAAGAACGACCTTCGTCAGTCCGGAAGCTGCCGCGGTATCGGCATCCGCATATCCCAGAACGCGGAGTCCTGCGGACAGAAGCGCGGTTTCACCGTAGATTTCCGCGTAATAGACCGCCTGGTCATCCGCCAGAACGATGTCCACGGAATTCGGAACGGTGCGCGAAATCTGCGCGGATTTCAGCTGCGGACAATGGAACAGAATCAATTCCTCCGCACGTCCTGCATGGAACGAATAGAGGTTGTCCCCCACCGCAAATCCGGCCGCTTCCACGACCTCATCGGCGGTATAAAGTTCGGAACCTCCGACTTCCACATCGGAAATTACGAAAAAGGCGAAGTAAACGAACAAGGTAAACAGGAGCGTCACCAGCAGGAGAATGCCCGCAGTGAACAGAGCGTGCCGGTTTTCGGTAAACTTCTTGCGTGCGATCGCCTGACGTTTGGCGGCGTCTTCCTCCCGTTTCCGGCGGGAATCAATCGTCTCAAACATATTGACAATCTGGTCGATCATGAGCTTCAGCGGACGCGGACGTGCAGCTGCGGCACCTGCCGTCCCGGCATACATTCCGGAACCGGTCACCGATCCCGGACGGTAGATATACTCGTTTCCGGCACGGTCGGTGTACGTCTCTCCTTCCGGTTCGTCATCCGCCGGAGGTTCCGGCTTGTTCCGGAAATATTCTTCCGCGCGCTTCCGCTGACTTTCCGCAAAGTCCTTGCCGAACGGCCGATCGGCTCCGAACGGATGTTCGGACGGAATATTCGGCTGTGCATCGGGACGGTCTGCGGCACAGGTACCGTATTCCCGCAGAATCTGCTGCGTCTTGACATCTTTGGTGCAGACGCAGTCGTAAACGTAATACGCCTTCTTTGTTTTCGGTGCGCCGTCGGTCCGGTGGTTTTCCTGCATAGTCTCCCTCCTTCCGGAAAATTCTGTATCGGGGATCATTTCTTTGCGAGCTTGCAGAGATCGTTGTAAATCAGTTTATTGGAATCGGGAACGGCGAACTGCTTGATCTTTTCGCCCATTTCCGCGCGGATCGCCGCACCGTCGGGGCCGAGAAGACGTTCGACTTCCGCGATCAGGGGCTTTGCGCCGTCGGTCAGGTCTTTTTCTTCAAAGAGAGCCGCCGCACCTGCGTCGTAAAGAACCTTCGCGTTCTTGTACTGGTGATTTTCCGCAACGTTCGGAGACGGAATGAAAATCGAGGACTTGCCGGTGATCGCCAGTTCGGAAACGGTCATCGCTCCGGCACGGTTGATGGTAATATCCGCCGCCGCCATCCGAACGGGCATATCGAAGATGTATTCGCAGAGCTCGATATTTTCGTATTTGTCCAGCCCCATTTCCTTGAACTGGCTCGTGCAGAGTTCCAGTTCGATGGAACCGGTCGCGTGGATGTGGTAAACTTCGGGATGCTTCGCGGTGAAGTCGCGCATGAGGCACAGGATCGCGTCGTTTACCTTTTCCGCGCCCATACTTCCGGCGTAGGAGAGGATAATGTATTTATATTTGTCGGGGATGCCGAGTCTGGCGCGTGCTTCTTCGCGGGACATGGAGGTGAAGCCGCCCATGACGGGATTGCCGACCTGCATGAGCTTTGCCTTGTCGCAGGTCAGGGTTTCCCCGGTTTTTTCAAAATTGAGGTAGATGCGGTCTACATATTTCTGGAGCATCTTGACCGCAACGCCGGCGATGGCGTTGGATTCGTGCAGCGCGGTGGGGATGCCCATGGACGACGCCGCCTTGACGACCGGCCACGATACATAGCCGCCGGTACCGACCACGATGTCGGGCTTGAATTCCTTGATGATCTTGCGCGCCTTGATGGGAGAGGTCAGCGCGAGGTAAGCCGCCTTGATGTTGGACGGCGAGAGACTCCGCTTGATGCCGCGCACTTCCACATGATACATGGGATATCCGGCTTTCGGCACGAGCTTGTTTTCGATGCCGCGTCTGGTGCCGGCGTAGGCGATGACGGCGTCGGGATCGTTCTGCTTGATGGTATTGGCAATGGCGAGAGCGGGGTTGACGTGTCCGCCGGTTCCGCCGCCGGTCATAAGAACTCTCATAGATAACTCCTTGTGTATATCGGGGAAGAAACTTTTTGAAAAAAGTTTCTTCCCCGAACCCCTCTTCAAAAACTTTTAACCGGAATAGGCCAGACCAGGTACAGTGTAGATTTGGAATATCGAACCGATAACACGGCTCACAAACTCTTATACCTTGCAACTCTGTACTCACTCTGCCAACACAATAGTCGGAAGTTTTTTGGAAGGGGTTCGGGGAAACCTTTTTCGCAAAAAGGTTTCCCCGAGAAAAATCACTTTTTTCGTAAATCGGATTTTTTTCGGTAATACTGTCTCGAAATCGACAGGAGAATGCCCATCTCGAACAGAAGCACGATCAGGGACGAGCCGCCGTAGGAGAAGAACGGGAGCGTGATGCCGGTGTTCGGGAACATATCCGCCACAACGCACATATTGAAGAATGCCTGAATCCCGACGTGCGTGGTGATGCCGAACGCGGTCAGCATCGTGAATTTATCCGGTGCGCGGAGTGCGATGACATAGCCGCGCCACATGAACAGCAGGAACAGCGCGATCAGCGTAACCGCGCCGATGAAGCCCCATTCCTCGCACCAGACGGCAAAGATAAAGTCGGTGTGTGCCGCCGAAAGGTAGCTGAACTTCTGGCGGCTTTCGCCCAGTCCGACCCCGAACAGACCGCCGGAGCCGATCGCATAGATGCTCTGCGTGGTCTGATACAATTCGTCGAGCTTGTCGGCGTTATCATCCGTGAAGGTGGTGATCCGCTTGAGCGCGTAGGGATTGAGTGCCAGAAATCCGCCGATGGCGGCAGCGGCCAGCGGAATCCCGGTGGCAAACAGCCATTTGAGGTTACATCCGCCGACAATCAGCATCAGCAGGCCGATCATGCCGACGATGATGGTACCGGAGAGGTGCTTTCCGATCAGCACGAGGCCGCACGCCGCACCGAGAATCAGGATCGGGTAGATGGTATTCCACTTGAACTGTTCCCCGAATCCGTGCCGGGGATCGTTCATTTGTTTTTCGTATTTATCGAAGTACCAGGCGATCATCAATATAATCGCCAGCTTCATGATTTCCGACGGCTGGACGTTGAACGGTCCGACGTCGATCCACCGCATCGTGACCCCCTCGGATGTCCCGATAAACAGAACGATGATGAGAAGCAGGGCGGCGATGCTGTAAGCGGTGACCGGTGCCCACGGCCGGTAGAAACCGATCGGCAGCCACGCCATAAACGCCATGAACACAAATCCGACCGCAACGTAGAGAATCTGGCTTTTGATATAGGTCATGCCGTCGGCGGTTTTCCGCACCGCTTCGGGATAGCTTGCGCTGAACACGGTGATGCTTCCGAGCGCGACGAGGATCAGGATGATCGCCAGCATCGCGCCGTCCACACCGCCGCGCACACGGACGATATCCTCCTGCCATCTGGCTTCGGCGACGGCGGCCTCCCGCTGTTTCCGGCGGGCTTTGGCGACTTTGTTTTCCTTTTTCGGATCCGCTTTTGTGAGCGCGCGGGTTGTCGCGGCTGCGGTTTTTGAGGACGTACTGCGGGTACGGGAAACGACCTGCCGTCCGGTCTGAGGGTTCGTTTCCGGATGCTGACGTGCGTGACTTGCACGGTTCCGGTTATCGTTGTTCATGGATTAACGCACCTCCGCTGGATTTGCTGGTTAATTTGCGATTCAGCCGACATTCAAGCCGAAGAGGATCGACAGCGCGGACGCAACCGCCGTAACAATGGACGCGACGATGACGATCTTGATTTCCGACCAGCCGCACTTTTCAAAGTGGTGATGGATCGGAGCCATCTTGAACAGGCGCTTGCCGTGGGTGAGCTTGAAGTAGCCGACCTGAAGAATGACGGACGCGGTTTCGATGATATAGACGATGCCGAACACGATGACGAGCAGGGGATTGCCGATCATGAAGGAACCGCCGACAACGAGGCCGCCGAAGAAGAGGGAGCCGGTATCGCCCATGAAGACCCGTGCGGGGTAGAAGTTATAGACAAGGAATCCGGCACACGCGCCGATCAGGACAGCCCCGAGAAGGATCACGCTGCCGTCGGGTTCCGCGAGGCCGTTCATATACCCGGCTGCGGTGAAGAACAGGCCGACAACGAGGGTGACGCTGGAGCAGAGGCCGTCGATGCCGTCGGTAAGGTTGACGGCATTATCCACGCCGGTCAGAAGAAGGATAGCGATGATGTAATAGAAGAAGCCGAAGTCGATTTCCGCGCCGACGAAGGGGATATAGAGAGTGGTATTGACGCCGCAGACGAGGGTCATACCGAGGAGGTAGAGTCCGGCGGAAATGAGCTGGAGCAGGAATTTCTGGGGAGCGGTAAGACCTTCGTTCTGCTTCCGCTTGAGTTTTGCGGCGTCATCGACGCAGCCGATCAGGCCGTTGACGATACCGAGAGCGAGGGTAAACATAAAGGGGAGGGTTGTGCGGATGCCGTCGGTGACTGCGAGGTATATGGAGCCTGCGATCCCGGTGACGGCGACAGCGGCGATGAAGGCAAGGCCGCCCATGGTGGGAGTGCCTTCCTTGCTCTTATGCCAGCGGGGACCGATTTCGAGGATGGTCTGCCCCATTTTCCGGCTTTTGAGGATCGGGATGAGTTTCCGGGAGATCAGGACGGTGATCCCGAAGGTGGCAAGAAGTGCCGCGATATACATCAAGTTATAATTCATGTGTTTTGTACCTGATTTTTTATGTATTTTTGGGGGTTGACGCTCGCGCGTAAGGGGAAGAATACCTCCTTTTTTCAGATGAAGCCGGAGGATGGAGCGAACCCCTGTTTATGGCAATGGGTGTTTCGACCTCTGCGGAGGTCGACCAGCGGAGAACCGAAGGTTCTCCAGGAGGAACTTTGTTCCTCCGTGGGACATCTGTCCTTGGAACCTACAAGCCTTTAAAAAGGCTTGAGCGAAACTTTTAATCGGACGACGTTGGGTTTAGGATTTAAGTGCGGCGTTTCTTATTTTTACGCTTTTTCATACATTCGATGATGCGTTCTGCCTGAATGCCGCGGCTTGCCTTGACAAGCAGGACATCGCCCGGAGAGAGTGTATCCATAATCATATTCGCCATCCCCTGTGCGTCGCGCGTATCGAGGCAGACGAACACATTTTCCGCACGGATGCCCTTCTTGATCGCCGCTTCCGCGATAATATCGGCCATCTGTCCGTAGCAGAACAGCTTCTGCACCTGCATCTGCGCCGCATACTGTCCGAGCTGATCGTGCATCAGGCGGGAGTATTCGCCAAGCTCCAGCATATCGCCGAGCAGGGCCGCCGCATGGGTACCTTTCTTCGCCGCCATGGACATCAGCACATCAATCGCCGCACGCATGGATTCGGGGCTTGCGTTGTAGCAGTCGTCGATGACGGTAATTCCGCCGACATCGTAGATGTTCTGGCGCATATCCGCACCGACAAAGGATTTCAGCCCCCGTCGGATCTGTTCGTCCGTCATGCCGAGCAGCACGCCGACCGAGTACGCCGCAAGAGAATTGTACACGTTATGCTTGCCGAGCGCGGGAACTTCCACGTTCGTGATCGCCTTGTTGGAGTAAATGAGGTCATATACAATTCCATCCGTTTTCTGACGGATATTGACCGCGCGGAAGTCGCCGCAGCGGTTGTACACGCTCATGATCTTCGGCTTGGGATCGAGCTGTTCATACTGTTCATAGAGAAGCGGTTCGTCCGCATTGAGGAGGAGAACGCCGTCTTCCTTCAGACCGAGACGGATTTCCATCTTGGCGCGGCAGATATTTTCGCGGGTGCCGAGGGAGGCAAGGTGCGAGGTACCGATGTTGGTGACCAGCGCGATATCCGGACGGACGAGCTTGGTCATGTGTTCGATTTCGCCGAGGGCACTCATGCCCATTTCGAGAACGGACACTTCGTCGTCGGGCGAGAGATCGAACAGCGTGAGCGGAAGACCGATTTCGCTGTTGAGGTTGCCCTTGGTCTTGTGGGTCTTGAACGCGGCGGACGCAACGGAGTAGACGAATTCCTTGGTGGTCGTCTTGCCGACGCTGCCGGTGATGGCGATGAACTTTGCCTTGGAAAATCCACGGTAGTAGGACGCAAGCGCGCCCATGGCCGCAACGGTTTCGGGAACAATGACCGCGCAGAACGGTTTTTCCGCCGCCTTTTCCTTTGCGGCATCCGGAACACGGCTGCACAGGAAGCAGCGCGAACCCGCGTCAATCGCATCGGGGATGAAATCGCTGCCGTCCACACGCTGTCCCCTGATGGCACAGAAGAGAACGCCGTCGCCGGTTTCCTTGGAGTTGTGGGTAACGAATCGGATTTCTTCATCGGCATTCATATTGCCGTAGATTTCCAGCGTACCGCCGGTTACCTCCGCGATTTCCGTGGGGGTCAGAGTTTTCAGTTTCAGTTCAACGCTCATTTATACCTCCGTTTGCACGCCGCAGTGGGTGTACAAATCCATATTGCTGAAAATTTAAAGGGATTTATGCCTGATTGTGTCGAGGACGATCTGTTCTTCATCGAACGGATGCCGTCCGTCGGCGGTGATTTCGTAAGTTTCGTGTCCTTTTCCGGCGAGGAGGATCAGATCGCCCTCTTCCGCTTCGTTTACGGCATACCGGATCGCTTCTCTGCGGTCGGGGATCACCGTATACGGCTTCGACGGGTCGATTCCCGTGAGAATGTCGCCGATGATCCGCATCGGTTCTTCCGTTCTCGGATTATCGCCGGTCACGACGGTGAGATCGGCATACCGCTGAACCGCTTCCGCCATTTTCGGACGTTTTGTCCGGTCACGGTCGCCGCCGCATCCGAACAGGACGATCAGCCGGCCGCGTTTGATCTCCGCGAACGACGACAGCACAGCGGTCAGCGCGTCCGGGGTATGGGCGTAGTCGATGAAAACGTCCGCCGGATACCCGGATTCCTTCGGGATCGGTACGCGGTACATCCGTCCGTCGATGCCGTTCATTGCCGCGATGGCTTCCTTGACCGTCATCGGGTCAACGCCGAGCCGGATCGCGCACAGTGCCGCCTGCATGGTGTTGAACACCGAATGCCGACCGATCAGCGGCGTCCGGATCCGGAAAACCGCTTCGTCCGAGAAGTAGACGTACTCCATCCCGTCCGCGCCGAGCGAGGTACAGCGGATGGCGCACACATCCGTTCCGGCAAGCTGTGCCGGCTGCATGGAGCAGGTCAGCACCGTTTTTTCCGGAAACATTTCCGGCAGACGGCCCATATACGGGTCATCCGCATTGGTGATGCCGAATTTTGCCGATTCCATCAGCCGCGCCTTTGCCGCAAAATAGTTCTCCATCGTCCCGTGACAATCGAGATGTTCGGGCGACAGATTGGTGAATACCGCGATATCCGGCGTGACCGCATCGGTTTTGTGCAGGAGCAGGGACTGCGAGGACGCTTCGTAAAGAAGGACTTCGCATCCGCGCCGCTTCATTTCCGCCGCCGCGCCGAAGAAATACTCCGGGTCGGGGGTCGTCATCGCACCGGCAAGATCGGAGACGGACGAACCGCCCTGTTCCCCGAGAGACAGCCGGTCGTTCCCCGCCATCGCGGAAATCGTTGTAATCACGCCGACCTTCTGTCCCGCCGACCGGAGAATATGCCGCAGGAGAAAAACCACGGAGGTCTTCCCTGCCGTTCCGGTCACGGCAACGGTTTTCATTCCGTCGGCAGGATGACCGGTGAAATTGTTCCAGAGATGCGATTCCGCCGTTCTCGCGGATGTGGTGAGAAGCAGGTTCGGAATGCCTTCCAAAGGCTCTTCACCGATCACGCAGACCGCGCCCCGTCTGACCGCCTCCGCCGCATGGTAATGACCGTCATGACGGTTTCCGCGCAGGCAGAGGAACAGATCGCCGGGACACACCCGTCTGGAATCGGACGCAATGCCGGAAATTTCAAGTTCCGGCGTATCGGTACGGACATCCGTACCGCGAAGAAGTTCGCCAAGGTTCATAGAATTTCCTCCGATGTGTAAATTGCATATCTTTGGAAATCCTGTATTTTCTGAATCCGCGCCGCCGCAAATGGCATCAGTCGGTACCGTCCATGTGGCGGAGTTCGATTTCAACAATCGTCCCTCTCGTCACATAACTGCCCGCTTCGGGCGACTGACGGATAACCGTTGCGGTCGTCCCGTTCGTCGAACCGGTGAAGGTGACGTTCAAACCAACGGAAATGGCGGTGTTGTTTGCATTGTAGGCGTTCATCCCCATCATATCGGGAACCTGTACGGTCGCCTGCGGGGTTTCGTCGCCGGTATAGAGCAGGAGCAGTCCCGTATCGCTCGAGATCGTCATACCCGCTTCCGGAATCTGCGCCGTGATTACGTCGCCGGTTCCGATGATTTCATAGTCGAATTCGCGCCACTGGAGATCTGCCTGCGCGTTTTCCACGGTCGCGCCGACGTAGTTGGACAGATTGATATCCAGCTTTGCCAGTTCTTCCGTCGTATACTGCGGTTCCACGCCGATGTACGGCAGAACGTACGCCATCAGGTTGGAAATATACGGCGCGGCGACCACGCTTCCGTAAACCGCGCTCTTGAGCGGCTTATCGACCACGATCAGTGCCGAAACCTGCGGATCATCCGCCGGAGCGTACGCCACGGTCGAGCCGACACGGTACGGCGTATTGCCGAATTCGTCGAACTCGTCTCGCTTTTCGGACGTACCGGTCTTCGCCGCGACGCGGTAGCCCTTGACGTACGCGTTTTTCGCGCCGCCGTCGGTTGCAACGCCTTCCTCGAGAATGTCCGTGACTGTCTCGCAGACTTCCGTACTGACGACCTGACGGAGCTGTTCCGTCTCGTAGGACTGGATCACGTTGCCGTCGTCGTCCGTGATGGAGGACAGCAGATGGGGCGTAAGCAGATACCCGCCGTTCGCTACCGCCGAAATTCCTCGAATCTGTTGGATCGGCGTAGTCTTGAATGTCTGGCCGAACGAGTAAACCGCCAGCGAAACGTTCGAGAAGTTCGCGTAGGAGGCATAAATGCCGTTGACCTCGCCGGGGAGGTCGATACCCGTCTTGTTCATATAGCCGAACGCGTCGAAGTACCGGTAGAATTTTTCCCGTCCGACGCGCTGGGCAATGGTCATCAGCACCGGGTTGCAGGACTGCTGGAGTCCGCGCCGGAACGTGACGCTTCCGTGGCCGCTGTGGTCGTGGCAGCTGATCGGTTTCGACCAGCCCTCGACCATGAGGCTGCCGCCGCAGTAGAACATTTCGGTCGGGGTAACTTCCCGTTCCTCCAGTGCCATGGAGGTGGTGATAATCTTGAAGGTCGAGCCGGGTTCGTACGTTTCCGTGATCGCTTTGTTGTTCCACATCGCGTACATCAGCTCGGTATAGCGCGCGGTATATTCGTCGGTGCCTTCTTTCAGACCTTCCTCCGCCAGTACGGACATCGAATATTCGTCGATGGTGTACGGATCGTTGAGGTCAAACGAGGGATAGGTCGCCATGGCAAGGATATCGCCGGAATTGACGTCCATGACAATCCCGGTGACGCGTCCCGCCGCGCCCGATTCCCAGAAGGTTTTCTCAAGCTGATTTTCCAGCTCATACTGTATGTAAATATCCAGAGTCGTGACAAGGTTGTAGCCGTCGGAGGCTTCGATATAGCGTTCGTAGGCGAACGGCATATCGTTTTTCCGTCCGTCCTGCGCGAGAACGTACCGTCCGGACGTGCCTTCGAGGAGATTGTTGTAGTAGGCTTCCAGCCCGTAGATGCCCACGCCTTCGGAATTCGTGAAGCCGATGACATGGCAGGCAAGGTCGCCCTTCGGATAATACCGCTTGGAGGAAGCCTCAAAGTAAATCTGCTGCTTGAGTCCGCAGTCCGCGATGAACTGTTTGATCCGATCCGCGAGGTCGGACTCGATGTTGTTCTTCACAACTTCCCAGTAGCGTTTCTCTTTCCCGCATTTTTCAATCAGCAGGGATCGGTCCACCTCCAGATATGCGGACAGCACTTTGGCAATGCTGTCAACGACATCGTCGCTGTCGCAGTAGATGCCGTATTCCTCGTCGGTGTAGACATACAGGTTCTTCGCCGCTTCCTTCTGCTTCTCCGCGTCAAGTTCGCGGAATTCCTTGCTCAGGAGGAATTCCTCCCGTGCTTTCACGCTTTTTTTATCGGCCTCCACCCGGTTGAGGATATCCTGCGGGGACAGGAGGACGTTGTATACGGTTTTGTTGGTCGCTAAAATATTGCCGTTCCGGTCGGTGATCGTGCCGCGTTCGGGGGTGACGTCGGTCTGGATCGTGAGCTGATTCAGCACCTTGGTCTGGTAGTAGTCGTACATCTCGATCTGATAATTGGCGAGACGGCCGATAATCAGACCCGCCAGCCCGATAAAGCCGGCAAAGATGATGAGCATCTTGATCGCCGAGGAACGTTCGGTTCTGTTTTTGATCCGGTTCATAGTTCCCTGATTCTTATCATAATTTTCCGGAAAAGGCGGATTTCTGTAAAAACACGTCTTCTCCGTCACGGAGTCGTAGTAAAGTATATTCGCTGACCGCGCATATATTCTGAAAACTAACGGGCTGTCCCGCTTCATGCCGGAACAGTCCCGTTTTTTGGCTTATTATCGGAAATAGTCAAACAGATTGCCGAAGGCAGACCAGATGGACGAAAGCAGAAGCCCGGACGCCGTACTGCCGGTGTCCGAGGTTTCGTCCTCGATGATGTCAATCCGCTCTCCGTCCGAGAGCGAAACGTATTTCCGCTGTACCGCGTCTTCCTTGACCATGCCGAGCTGCTCGGTTGCGATCTGCTCGATGACGCGGATGTCGTTCTTTTCTTCCAGTTCCAGTTCCAGCTTCGCCGCCTGATCCTTGAGATCCGCGAGGGTGCTTTCAAGCTGTGCGATTTCGCTGGTCGTCTGATAAATCTCCGAGAAACTCAGCACGATGCTCATAATCATCATCGTACCGATCACAAGTCCCACGGCGAACATGGGGGTCATCTTTCTGCCGCGCACCCTGACTTCGGTGATTTCTTCGTTTTCCGGTACCTGAACCGGAGCTTTGCGGGGTCTTGGATTCGTCTGGGCATTCTGCTTTGCCGACGCACCGTTTCCCGGACGCGAAGTCCGCGGAGTCCCTGCGCTGCCGGCGGTATGTGCCGGATTTGCGCCTGTCCGGTTCGGGCTTCCGCTGCGGTTCTGCGTGCGGTTTTCGGCTGTCCGGTACTGTCCGCCCGCGGGATTGGCATTCGCATAATTGGCATACATCGGACGGTAGTTCTCTCCGCGCGCCGCACGGTTCCGGAAATCCAGTTCCGAACAGTTCACGGACGGATCACCGCCCATCTGCGCCCGCTTCATCAGCTCCGATGTGGTGGAAGCGCGCATACCGCTGACTGCCGCGCCGCGTCCGCTGAATCGGCTTTTCATTTTTTCCGCCAGTTTGTAGTCCGGCATATTTCCGTACGTCATGACTGCTTCCTCCTTTGCTGACAAAATTGTGTTTCGTGAAAATTACAGTTTTTCCGCCGTCCGCAGCTTTGCGCTGTGGGAACGGGAATTGATTCTGATCTCCTCGTCGGTGGGGAGAATCGGCTTCTTCGAGAGAGTTCTGATGACCGGCTTTCCGCCGCACACGCAGACCGGGAATTCCGGCGGGCAGGTGCATCCGGTGGAAAGCGATTTGAACACATCCTTGGTGATCCGGTCTTCGAGCGAATGGAAGGTGATGACCGCCAGCCGTCCGCCCGGATTGAGACGGGATGCCGCGTCGCGGATGGAAGGTTCGATGGCATCCAGTTCGCCGTTTGTCTCGATCCGCAGAGCCTGGAATGTCCGGCGGGCGGGATGCTGTGCTTCCTTCATGCGCTGCGCCTTCGGAATTGCCTGCGAAACGATATCGGCCAGTTCAATCGTGGTTTCGATGGGCTTGATGTTCCGCTGTTCGACGATGGCCGCCGCGACACGTCCGGCAAAGCGTTCTTCACCGTAATCGCGGATAATCCGCCGCAGATCGTCTTCGGAATAGGTATTCACGATATCTCCCGCGGAAAGACCGCCGGTACGGTCCATGCGCATATCGAGCGGAGCTTCTTCGCCGGTGTAGGAAAATCCGCGTTCGGTCGTGTCGATCTGATGCGAGGATACGCCGAGATCCCAGAGGACACCGTCCACTCTGTCCACGCCGATCATATCGAGCGCGGAACCGATGTTGCGGAAATTGGTTTTGACGATCTCCCATTTTCCCTCGTAGGGAGCCAGACGTGCGGAACACGCGGCAATGGCGTCGTCGTCACGGTCGAGACAGATCAGCCGCGATCCGTCGTTCGGCAGACGTTTTGCGATTTCGGACGAATGTCCGCCTCCTCCGGCGGTACAGTCCACGTAAATTCCGCCGCGTTCCGGTGCGAGAGCCTCGATCACCTCGTTCAGCAGGACGGGGATATGTGAAAATTCCATGTTTCTCCTGAGTACCGATCAAAAACGGTTTTATGTTTCTCTTCTTCGGGGAAAGTGCGCTCAAAGAAAGGCCTTCCGCCCTGTCTAAATATTATATACTATAGATTTAAAGAATGCAAGTGGTTTGACCAAAAAAACAGGCGATTATTTTATTTAAAGTTCAGTTTTTCCGCCGTTTCCCGCTATTTCCGGCACGTCCCGACAACGGTTTTTCACGTTCTTCCCTCCGGTACGACAAAACGTGTGTTTTTTCCATTTCCCACCGTTTCCGTTGTCCGTTCTCCGTATCCGACAGTCTCCGCTCGGTTTCCATGTTTTTCCACATAACATTTTCCGGGAATCCATCGGAAACCTCCCGGGAATACGACATCTGTAATTCGATTTATTTATATTTTATTCAATTTATCGACTCAAATATTCCACATTTAAGACGTATATTTTTTACATATTCCCTTTCAAAAACATCCATCAGGAAAAGGAGAATGTTCTTAACGGAAAAATCCCAAAAATAAAACAGAAACATTGTCAGCTGCAGCAGAGAAAATAAACCATGCCAAAATCAACAATTCTATGTTGAAAAAATTGGCTATTTGTGATATAATACAAAAAATGAACGGTACACTCCACAGGCATTGAGTGTGCCGCGTTCAATATCAGTCTAACAAGTCGATTAATAACCTTTGTTGCTGCGACTTTTTGAAAGGATGCATTTTCCCATGAAAAAATCTTTGATCATTGCGCTGCTCCTCCCTCTCCTCATACTCTGCACGGCTGTGAGCTGTACGCAGGATACCCCCACGCCCGATACCGCCGAACCGGAAATCATCGAGGAAGCCCCCGAAACCACCGAAGCCCCTGAAGTCCCCGAAACTCCCGAAATTACCGAAATCACTGAGACCCCTGAGATTCCCGAAGAGGATCCCATGGAAGATATCCCCGATTACGACCCCATTTTTGTCTCTGAAGAAGAAGGGCTTGTTTCGGTGTTTCCCGGTGTCAGTACGGCTGTTTACCGCGGAAACTATGGTTTTGACGAATTTCTCGACCAGGGCGGTGCTTCCACCGAGGCGGAAATTCTCCAGTTCCTCATGAGTATGCTGAACGATCCCGAGGGGCTCCGCTTCTCCATCGACGGTCTGGGGTGCAGCACCATGCAGGCTCCCAGTAAGGACGGCTACTATTTTGGCCGCAACTTTGACTGGGATATGTGCAAGGTTCTTTTCCTCACCAGCTATCCGGAGGACGGATATGCATCCGTGTCCACGGTCAACACCGATTTTATCACCAAGCTCGGCGAGGCTTCTTTAACCGACGAGCAGCTGATCCTCGCCGCCCACTACGCTCCTCTGGACGGTATGAACGAAAAAGGTCTCTGCATATCCATCAACCTGCTTCCGGACGGCATGACTCTGAAACAGGAGACGGGCAAGACGAATCTGACCATCACCTCTGCGATCCGGCTGATGCTCAATAAAGCCGCTACCGTAGAAGAGGCTGTAGAGCTTCTGGAGCAGTACGATCTGAGCACGGGTATGAATATGGTGATCCACTACATGATTTCCGATGCCCAGGGCAACAGTGTCTGCGTGGAATTCATCGATAACGTTCTTCATGTAACGGATGCCAAGGTCATGACCAACCACTACCTTACCCCCGGTGAGTATTTCGAGCAGAGCCGCTCCCAGTCCTCCTTTGACCGTTATAACAAGCTGGCTGCCGCCCTGGAGAAAACCCCAGTCATGTCCTTCACGGATGTCCGCGATGCTATGAAGAGTGCAATTTCCGGCACCGTCTGGACTGTGATCTATGACCAGCACAGCCTGACAGCCTATTACCATCACAACAACCGTTACGGTACCCCCATCGTTGTCAAACTTATGGAAGAGTAATCTTTACACCTGTATAAAAATCGGCAGAGGAACCAGTTCCTCTGCCGATTTTTGGTATTGACATTTATTCGTTCAGGGCTTCCGCTACCACCGTGTCGATCAGACGCTCGGTAAGAAGCGGATCCGCGCCGCCGGACGTTGCGCGCATGACGTGTCCCATGAGCTGCTTTTTGGCGGTCAGCTTTCCTCGGCGGACATCCGCCAGCACCTTCGGATTGGCCGCCAGTGCATCCCGGACAATCGGTAGCAGGACGGTTTCGTCCGTGATTTTCATCATCCGTTCTTTTTCGGCAATCGTCTTCGGAGCTTCTCCGCGCTCTTTCGACAGATGAATAAGACGTTTCGCGTTTCCGCTGACCACGCTTCCCTCACCGAGAAGCGTGCTGATTTCCCCGAGATACGCCGGATCGAGATACCGTTCCGCGCAGTCTTCTCCGACGATCGGCAGAATTTCCCCGACAAACAGGTTCGCACAGGTTGTTTTGTACTCCGTATGAGCCGCGCAGTCCTCAAAATACCGCGCAAGCTGCGGGGTCTGCACGAGCAGTTCCGCCGTTTCACGGCGCAGACCGAAGACGGTGCACAGTTCTTCTACCCGTTCGTCCGGCATTTTCGGCATCCGCCGGCGGATCGAGCCGATGTATTCCTCGCTGATGCAGAGCGGCGGAATGTTCGGCTCGGCAAAATAGCGGTAGTCGATGACCGTTTCCTTCTTCCGCATGGTTTCCGTGATGTCGCGGTCTTCGTTGTAGCGGCGGGTTTCGGATTCGATCGCGCCGCCCTCGTCCAGGATCCGGCACTGGCGGTCGATTTCGTATTCCAGTGCCCGTCCGACGTAGTGGATCGAATTGAGGTTCTTGATCTCGCATTTCGTACCGAATCCATCGCTTCCGTGCGGACGAACGGACACATTCACGTCGCAGCGGAGGGAACCTTCGTTCATTTTACAGTCGGACACGCCGATGTACAGGAGAATCCTGCGGAGCGAATTCAGGTACGCCTTTGCTTCTTCGGGCGTGTGCATATCCGGTTCGCTGACAATTTCGATCAGCGGAACTCCGCAGCGGTTGTAGTCGATTTCGGTCGTATCGCCGCGGTGGATGAGCTTTCCGGCGTCCTCTTCCATGTGGATGCGGGTCAGGCGGATCGCCTTTTTTTCGCCGTCAACGTCAATCGGAACCGCGCCGCCCAGACAGATCGGACAGTCGTTCTGCGTGATCTGATACCCCTTCGGCAGGTCGGAGTAGTAATAATTTTTCCGGTCGAACCACGACGTCCGGTTGATCGTACAGTTCAGGGCAAGTCCCGCGCGTACGGCAAATTCCACCGCCGTTTCATCCAGCACCGGAAGGGCACCCGGCATCCCGAGACAGGTCGGACAGACGTGCGTATTCGGTTCCGCGCCGAACTCCGCCGGACAGGTGCAGAAAATCTTCCGTCCGGTCTTCAGCTCAACGTGAACCTCCAGACCGATGACTGCTTCATATCGTTCATTCCGCATGGCCGTATTCCCCCTTTATGACATCCTTCAGCTCCGTCTCCACGGCGAATGCTGCCCGGTAAAGCATCTTCTCCGAACGCCGGTTTCCCATGAGCATTCCCCCGACCGGAAGGTGTCCGTCCCCTCCGACAGGCAGACTGATTGCCGGACAGCCGGTCAGATTGCCGATCACGGTGAACCGGTCACTGCCGTACATCGCCGTGGGATTTTCGTCAAAACTGCCCAGATCGAATGCCATTCCTCCCGTGGTCGGCATGAGCAGAATGTCGATTTTTTCAAACAAATCGTAAATCCTGCCGCAGATTGTCTGCTGTGCCGATTTGATGCGGCGGTAGTAGTCTCCGGTCAGCACAGACGAGAGCGCGTAGGTTCCCGTGAGGATGCGCCGCTTGACTTCGTCGCCGAATCCGGTACTGCGGGAGGTCTTCATCCGCGCGGAAACGCTGGCGTCGTCCGCGGATTTACCGTAGCGGATGCCGTCGTAGCGCGCCAGATTGGACGAGGCTTCAGCAGCAGATACCGTCAGGTAAATCTCCACCGCTTCGCTGAGGTAAGGCACATCCACAGAGACGATTTCCGCCCCCAGACGGCACAGAACCTCAGCCGTGCGCTGGATGCACCGGACGGTCTCCGTGTCCGCAAACGCCTCATAACCGTTCACAAGGGCAATTGTCAGCCCGCGCACGCCCCCGTCAATTCCTTCGGTATAGCGTTTGTCCTCGTCCGTCAGACCGAGCGTGGTCATGTCGCGGCGGTCACGTCCGGCGAGGATTTCCAGTATGTACGCATTGTCCGCCACACTTCGCGTAATCGGGCAGACGGTGTCGAGCGAGGACGCAAATTCGGTCAGACCGTAGCGCGAGACGGTTCCGTAGGTCGGCTTCATCGCGCAGACACCGCAGAACGCCGCCGGCTGACGTGCCGAACCGCCGGTATCCGTTCCGAGTGCCCATGCCGCCTGATACGCCGCCACAGCCGCCGCAGAACCGCCGGACGAGCCGCCCGCCGATTTCTTCGGATCGAGCGGATTTTTCGTCGCGCCGAAGATCGACTTTTCACAGCTCGATCCCATGGCAAATTCATCCAGATTCGTTTTGCCGAGCATCAGTCCCCCGGCAGCCTCCGCACGTTCGCACACCGTCGCACTGTACGGCGGAACGAAATTCCGCAGCATCTCAGACGCACAGGTCAGCGGAACTCCCGCGGCGGCAATGTTATCTTTCACAGCGTAAGGAACGCCGCTGAGAGATAGGGCATCTCCTTCCGCAATCCGCGCATCCACGCGCTGAGCCTGTTCCCGGGCAAGGTCATAGGTTTTGGTAATGTAAGCATTGATGTCCGTTTCGGACGTTTCGGCGGCGGCAATATAGGCCTCCAGCACGTCGGAGGCGGACACCTCCCGCGCGCCGACCGCCGCCGCAAGCTCACGGACGTTCAGAGAAAGAAGATCGTTTGTTTTCATGGCTCATTCCTCCTCAGGCAACGACTCTCGGAACCGTCAGAGGCTCCGCAGGACGCGCACGGTCGTCCGACACAATTTCATGCCGCACGGTGACAACGTCCGCCCCGTCTTCCCGTACGTCTGTGTCCGAGGACGGAACGCATTTCTGCCATACGGCATCCGGCTTCGGGGCATCCGCGTTCTCTATGGCGTCAATCGCCTGTGCGGCGCGGTCGATCATTCCGGTAATGGCGGCAAGGTCTTCCGAAAACCGGAGACTGTCCGCACCGTCCAGCATGACCGAATCAAACAGAGCTTTGTCGTCCATCATTCCTGCTCCTTTTCTTCGTATACCCCTCGAAGAAGGGCGATTTCGGCTCCGTAGCCTTCGAGTTCGTTCGGCGTTTCCAGATAGAACGGCAGGCTCCGGAGGTACGGGTGATTGATAATGTTCGTGATTGCGGGAAGCCCGATGCATCCTTCGCCGATTTTCGCGTGGCGGTCCTTGCGGGATGCGGGCGGATTCATGGAATCGTTGAGATGGATTGCGCGCAGACGGTCGATGCCAACAATACGGTCGAATTCCCGCAGAACGCCGTCGAGGTCATGGATAATATCGTATCCCGCGTCGCTGACGTGGCAGGTATCAAAGCACACGCCGACGTTTCCGCGCAGACCTTCGTCCACCCGGTCGATAATCCCGCGCAGTTCCTCAAACGAACGTCCGATCTCGGTTCCCTTCCCCGCCATCGTTTCCAGCAGAACGGTCGTGTGCATTCCGTCCCAGAGAACGTGATTCAGAAGATCGGCGATAAAGTCCATCCCGGCCTCCACGCCCTGGCCGGTGTGACAGCCGGGGTGAAAATTGTACAGCGATCCGGGCAGGGACTCCAGAAACAGCAGCTCGTCGTGCATGGATTCTCTGGAATACCGGCGGACTTCCTCGTTGGCGGAACAGGGGTTGTAGGTATACGGCGCGTGTGCCAGCGGCATGGTCATCCCGCGCTCCGTCAGGAACACGCGCAGGGCTTCCACATCCGCCGGCTCCGGCTTTTTGAAGTTCCGGTTTCCGCCTTTCGGATTTTTCGTAAAATACTGAAACGTGTCACCGCCGACGGAAGCGATCCGTTCGCCCATGGAACGGTAACCGCCTTCCGTTGACAGATGACAGCCGATGGTCAACATAATCAATTTCCTCCGGAATAGTATAATAAAATGTAGAGTTTGCGGATAAGATAGGGATAGTTCACTATGGAATGAGGTGGTTCGTCTGAAATCCCGTGTATACGGGCTCCGTCCGGCAGTTCTTTACATCCGTCAGATCGTTTCGCAGATCGCGGAAGACAAAGTGACCGTCTACGCGGCGCAGGCATCGTTTTTCGTCATTATCTCCGCCGTCCCGTTTCTGTCGCTTCTGATGTCCATCGCAGGTCTGGTTCTTCCCGCCGATTTTTCGGCGACCGACTTAACGGATTTTTTCGCCGGACTTCCTTTTTTCAAACCCGACGGTGTCGCCGTCCTGTTTGACGCGATGCTCACCGATCTTCGTACCGCGCCGAACGTGCCGCTTCTGTCCGTTTCCGCCGTGACAACGCTGTGGAGCGCGTCCCGGGGGATTGCCGCCATCCGCAGCGGACTGGAGCGCGTCTACCGTGCCGGACGGGAACAGGGATTCTTCGCGCACCGGCTGAAATCCCTTGTAAGTACGCTTCTTTTCATCGGACTCATCACTGCCGCCGTCACGCTGATGCTGTTCGGAAATTCCGTCAGCGAATGGCTCCGACTCCGCCGGATATCCGACGCGCTTCTCCGTCTCCGCACACCGCTGGTCATCGCCGCACTGTGCATTCTGTTCACCGGGATGTACTCTTCCACCGCCCGACGGAGCAGCCGGATCAAAAGCGGCATTCTTCCGCATCTTCCGGGAGGGATTGTCTCTTCGGTCGGATGGCTGCTGTTTTCGTGGGGGTATTCGCTGTACATCACGCATTTTCCGGGCGCATCGTATCTGTACGGAAGTCTCGCCGCCGTCTGTCTGATTATGCTCTGGCTGTATTTCTGTATGATTATTCTGCTGCTCGGCGCGGAGGTGAACAAACTCTGGTTTGCGGGAAAACGCTGATCCGTCAGATCAGAGGAAAAAGCAATCGGGGAAACTCTTTTGGATAAAAGTTTTCCCCGATTCGTTTACGGTGCAATCGTCGGATCGCCGGTCTGCGGCTGATCTGCGGTCGGCTGCTGGGTATTCTGCTTGTCCTGGGCAATGTAGGCGTCATGCTCGGTCTTGGTGGACGAATAAACCGTCCGACCCTTGCTGGACATATAATAGAAATAGTAGTAATTGCTCGATACGGGCGACAGGGACGCCAGCATCGCACTCGCACTGGGATTCGCAATCGGTCCCGGCGGCAGACCTTCGTACTTGTAGGTATTGTACAGGGTATCATACTGGAGGTCTTCCGGCGTAACAGTCTTCGGACGTTCGCCCTTGTCATGCGCGATGATATAGAGAACCGTTGCGTCACTTTCCAGCTTCGGGAACGTCCACGGATTGTTCAGACGGTTATGGAAGACCGACGACACCAGGAAGAATTCCGAAGGAGACGCCGCTTCCTTTTCGATCATCGATGCAAGCGTAATCATCTCGTCCACCGTGTAGCCGAACACCGCGCACTGGTCACGGTATTCCTTTGTGAAAATCTGGTTGAACCGCCGCAGCAGCTTGTCAATGACCACTTCTTCTCTCGAATTCAGATAAAAATCATAGGTATCCGGGAAGAGGTAGCCGTCCAGACGATACAGACGGTTTGCCGCCCGTCCGCTGGCTTCCAGTTCGTCGAGGAACCAGTAGTCGAAGTCATAGTTCTGGATCACGTCCACATATCCTTCGCGCGTACCGATCCCGTTCGCTACCATCAGGTTGATGATTTCGTCCGTCGTATAGCCTTCGGGGATGGTGATTCTCGCAACGCCGGATACCGGCTTTTCCTTGAATTCGGCAAGCAGCGTGTCGTAGTTCATCATCGGAGTCACGGAATACGTTCCGGCAAGGAATTCCCCGCTGTCATGTTCCTTTACCGCGTACAGTCTGAACACGGCCGGATATTTGATGATATCGTTCTTGTAGAGAATCTCCGATACCTCCGTCAGCGTCGCATACTCCGGAATGGTGATTTCCACCACTTCGTCCGACTTCACAAACGCATAGATATCGTTCGCCACGGCAATGACCGTGATGGAGATAAAGACGGAAATGACCAGAATGAAAATAATATAGATGACCGCCTTGATGACGCTGACGACGGTGTTGCCGCCCTCGTCGCTTCCGGCGTATGCAGGTTCTTTTTTCTGTTTTTTTGCCTCAATGGCCGCTTTGGCAGCGGTATTTGCCGTATACGGTGTCTGCGAAGAAAGCTCCGTGGGCTTTGTACGCATCCGACGGTCGTCCGCACCTGCTTTCGGCACAGGATGTGCCGCCGGTTTCGGTGTCGGAGCCGGATTCGGAACGGGACGGTTCTGCGGAGGTACGGCGGGCATACGCTGCTGAGCCGGATAGTTCGCCGGACGGTTTGCCGCGGGACGGTAGCCCGGGTTCTGCGGAGTTCCCGAAGGCCGCACCGTTCCCGAAGGGTTCATGGGAGCATTCGGATTCCGCGGCTGTACGGGACGTTCCGGCGGTCTGCCGGCAGGGTTATGATTGTCCGTAACAATCACCTCTCTCTCAATGGGTTGAGGGGGTCTATCATTTACAATGGAATCAGGGTTGCCACAACAAAGAGGATCACCAGAAGCAGGAACGTCGGCGTGAGAAACGCATCCGCAAGGCGGACGAACAGATTCCGCTTCCGGTCGGGATGCCGGACATAGTCCGACGGAACATTGTCCTGCGCCATCTCGCGGTAAATTCCGGAGGCTTCAAAACACATCAGCATGGCGGACACAATCGCCGTCGCTCCGAGAAGGATCAGCAGCAGCGTCACGCTCACATTCTGCTTGTCAACAATGTTCAGGATATACCGTTCACACAGCAGCACCGCAATATTGTTCAGCGCATGAACGACTGCGGACGCGATCACCGAACGGGTGGCATACGCCGCACCGGCAAGGACGATTCCGGAAAACAGATAGACCGGAAACCGCGCAAGGCTGAAGTGCGACATCGCAAACATCAGTGCGCTCGCCAGCACCGCTACAGACGCACCGTACCGCTCGTATTCCCCGATAACGATCCCGCGGAACAGAAACTCCTCCGTTGCCGCCGGCAGAACCGCAAATGCAAGGATCAGGTACACGCCGTCAAAAAAACGCTGATTCATCGCAAACGACGCATAATCCGCCGAAACCGTCGTGGCAAACGATTCCGGCGTCAGGGTATACATGAGAATGCTGAGAAGCATGACGCCCGTGACCAGAAACACCGTCGTGTGGAACAGGTACAGAATATGACTGCCGCCGAACATCCGGATCCGGACTTTCGGCGCAAACTCCCGTCCGCGCACTTTATAGTAGAACACCGACGGGACCGCATAAGTCACAAGCTGGATCACGACGACCGCAAGATACGGGTTTTCGTTCAGACCGAGCGTGTCCGGTGAGAGAAACCGTGCCGCCAGAATGGCGAGGAACACCACCAGAACCAGCAGCGGCGTGAACATCGTCGCTTTGGGTTTGACTCGTTCGGGCAAAATTACGCCTTTCCGGGATGTGTCTTTTTCGGATCCTTGGTGACACGAACGCCCTTTTCGGTAAGAAGAATATCCACGGACACGTCAAAACGTCCGCGCGGCACTTCGTTCAGGATGTAATCGGAATACACCACCCCGATGGTGCATCCGGAGAAGGCCGAGAGATAGCGGTCGTAGAAGCCCTTGCCGTAGCCGAGACGGTAGCCCGCCTTATCGTACACGAGGCCGGGAACAAAGCAGACCGCTCCGCCGGTATCGCGCTGTGCGTCGTAGGTGGGATTTTCTTCTGGAGGTTCGGCAATGTCGTTGTAGGAATCGGGAATGAGTTCGTCGAGGGACTTCACCTCGTGGTAGGTCATGGTGTGGGTCTTCTTGTCACAGCGCGGGAAAAGAACCTTCTTTCCCTTAGCAAACGCCGCTTCGGCAATTGCGGAAACGTCAATTTCGTCCGCAGCAGCCGCATAAAGAAGCACATACTCCGCATAACGGAAGCTGACGAGATTTTCCGCCGCCGTGCAGATTGCCGCGTCGCGCTTCTGCTTTTCATCGGCGGACATCTGACGGCGAATTTCTTTGTATTCTTCCCGGATATCGTCTTTCTGTTTCTTAATCATTTTGCAAATACGGCAGAGGCAATCGCGTCCGCTGCCTGTTCTCCTTTCAGGATTGCTGTAAGCGCAAGACCGAATTCCACGGCTGCGCCCATACCGCAGGCGGTAATGTAGGTTCCGTCGACTTCCACGCGTCCGGCCGTATAGTCCGCACCGTCGAGGTACTGTTCAAAGCCGGGGTAGCAGGTTGCGCGGCGGCCGTTCAGAAGACCGCGCTTGCCGGGGATCATCGGTGCCGCACAGATGGAAGCGATGTACGCTCCTTCCGCGACGGCTTTGTCGAGGAAGAACTGCACCGTTCCGGAAGCGTCAAGATTCGCCGCGCCGGGCATACCGCCGGGCAGAATAATCATGTCGATTTTTTCCGTCTTCGCAAGAGTGAGGGCTTCGTCTTCGGTCAGATCGGCGGTTACGGGGATATTGTGCGCCCCGCAGACCACGGTGCCATCCTCCGTGACAGCCACAGTGCGGATATCGAGGCCTGCGCGCCGGAGAAGATCGAGGGGAGCGAGTGCTTCGACTTCCTCAAAACCGGGGGCTAAAAATTCTATAATCATAATCGTTTCTCCCATTCAAAGTACAGTCTGTAAATTCGGAATCCGCAGGAAAGATATTATAAGCCTTATTATACCATCCTTACGCGGAAAAGCGGTTAACAATCCATAAACAATTGTCCGTCTTCACTGATAATTTACATTTTGGGTGCATTCTGCGTCAAAATCACAGCAGATCGGCAATGCACGCCCGGATGCGTTCGGCAATTTCGTCCCGGGAATACGGTTCCGTCATGCCTTCCGCCGCGCATTCGACCACCGACCAGCCGCATTTTTCCGCAACGTAGTGAGCGGCATCGCGGCACCGCTTAAGATAACCGGTATCCTTTTCGTGGATATCGAGCCGCACACCGGTTTCGGAACTGCGCCGGTACACAAGCGATTCGGAGACCGATTCGGGCATATCGAGCAGGAGCACGCGATCCGGTGCGGGAAGTCCGAGCCGCCGGAATTCAAAATCCCACAGCCAGTCGAGGAAGCTGTCCCATTCGCCCTCAGGCAGTTTGGAAAGCTGGTGATATGCGTTCGCCGTCGTATAGCGGTTGGCGATCACATAGGTATCGGGATCGTCGTAATCCGCTTTCCAGCCGTTGACGTAGCTGACATAGCGGTCCGCCGCAAAAAACATGGACGCGGCGTAAGCGTTTGTGTCGTCGGGATGGTCGCCGAGCCCGCCGTTGAGGTAAAGCTCCACCAGCGCGGCACCGGGCGTCCCGTACGCCGGAAAGTCGATCATGCAGACCCTGCGTCCGGCCGATTCAAGGGACTCCTTCAGCAGAGCGGTCTGCGTTCCCTTCCCGCTCCCGTCGAGTCCTTCCAGTACAATAAATTTGCTCATGTTTATGTTTTTTCTTGGGGAAGAAACTTTTTGAAAAAAGTTTCTTCCCCAAACCCCATCTTCAAAAACTTTTATACTGGACAGGTCAGACAAAGTTGGGTGCGGATTTGGAATATCCAAACGGCTGTACAGTGTACAAAATTATGTATACTGACGCTCTGCACTCACTTTGTCAACACAATCGTTTAAAGTTTTTTGGATGGGGTTTGGGGAAACCTTTTTACAAAAAGGTTTCCCCAAGTTTCTCCTCCAATCAATCAAACGGTACTTCGTCTTTCAGCACCATTTCCATATACTGCTGGCGGGTAATCAGAACCTTGCGCGGCTTCTGACCGTCGGGGGCACTGACGTAACCGAGATTTTCCATGACGTCGATCAGCTTTGCCGCGCGGCCGTAGCCGAGGGACAGACGCCGCTGGATCAGCGAGGTCGAAATCTTTCCGCTGTCCACGGCGAGTTCGACCGCCGCCTTCAGCATGGGGTCTTCCCCTTCGCCGTCGTCTTCCGCACTTCCGCCGGATGCTGTCATGCCGCCTCCGCCGGAACCTTTCTTCCCTGCTCCGCACTTCGCCGCTTCCTCGTCGATCTGCTTCAGCACTTCTTCCGAGTATACGCCGTCGGCGGCAGGGTTCATATTTTTAATGTAGGAAACCACCTTTTCCACGTCTTCCTCGGAGACAAACGCGCCCTGTACGCGGATCGGGGTCTGCGCGCCGATCGGGGAGAACAGCATATCGCCTTTCCCGATGAGAGCTTCCGCGCCCGTTTTGTCGAGAATAACGCGCGAGTCCACCTGAGAGGACACCGCAAACGCGATTCTGGACGGTACGTTTGCCTTAATCAGACCGGTGATGACGTTGACGGACGGACGCTGCGTACCGATGATGAGGTGCATCCCCGCCGCTCTTGCTTTCTGGGCAATGCGGCAGATGGAATCTTCGACTTCATCCGGCGCGGTCATCATGAAGTCCGCCAATTCGTCGATGATGATGACAATGCGGTTCATGTATTCGTAGTCCGGGTCGTCCTTGGTGATCTTGTTGTATGCGTTGATATCCCGCACGCCGACCGCTTCGATCAGTCCGAACCGGCGTTCCATCTCCGCGACCGCCCACGACAGG
>SVQN01000097.1 GCA_015065295.1 Oscillospiraceae bacterium | reverse complement strand
TCGGAATAGGTGGCAGTGGATGATGCTCTGCCTTGCAGGTCCTCAACATTCACATCAAACTTGATTCTCTCGTAGACATCTTTCCGACTTAAAAGGATTACAGTTTCGCAATGCCCCGTCCCCGGGAACATATCCACCGGCTGTATTTTCTCCGTCTTATACCCCTTCTTCATCATATACCCCAGATCCCGCGCCAGTGTCTCCGGGTTGCACGACACATACACAAACCGCTCCGGCGCACATCGTCCCACAAAATCCAGGAATTTCCGGTCGCAGCCCGCACGCGGCGGGTCTGCGAAAATCACGTTCCACTTCCGCTCGCCCAGTTCCCGTACTACCGCTGCGTCGTCGCCGCGGAGATACCGTGCGTTCGTCAGTCCGTTCAGATTCGCGTTTACCTCCGCGTCATGCACCGCGTCCGCGTTCACGTCAAACCCCGTCAGCGAACGGCAGCCTTCCTTTGCCGCGATGATCCCGATTGTCCCGATGCCGCAGTACGCGTCCAGAATCTCGTCCGTTTCCCGGAGGTTCGTAAATTCCACCGCCTTCCGGTACAGCATTTCCGTTGCCGTCGGGTTGATCTGGTAGAACGATTTCGCTGAGATCCGGAACGTGCAGCCGCACAGTTCGTCCGTGATATAGCCGTTGCCGTACAGAACCGTTTCCTCGCCGTTCATCCACAGCGCGGTATCCGTATCGTTGATGATCCGCGACACGCTCCGGATGCCCGGACACCGCTTGGCGAGATCATCCGCAAAATCTTCCGCCATCGGGAAGGCTCCCGGCGACGTGACGATCGCGCATACGATTTCTCCCGTTGAACGCGCACGTCTTGCCATGACATGGCGCAGAAGTCCCTTCCGTCCGTCGAATACCGTGATCTTATATTTGTCAATCATCCGCCGGACGGTATGGCAGACCGCCGCTGCGTTTTTGTCTTCCATCATGCAGTCGTCCACGGTGACAAGACCGCCGTCGGACGAGCGGTAGAGGCCGTAACGGACACGTCCGCGATCCCAGCGGAAGAGGTACTGCACCTTGTTCCGGTAGCGCAGGGGACAGTCCATGGAGAGAATTTCCTCCACATGGCCGAATTTGCCGAGGAGAGTGATCTCTTTCTTCATTTTCATCGAAAGTTCGCGTTCGTAGGTCAGGTTGAGGGTTTGGCACGCGCCGCATTTTCCGGCGTATCTGCATTCCCGTATGGTAGTCATATAGTCCATGAGGATTCTCCGTTTTCTGATTGATCTTTGCCTTATATTATACAACATTTTCCACGTTTTTTCCACCGTACGGGCGAATCCCGAGAAAATTTGCGGAAATTTTCAAATTTATCCCGATCCGCTTCACAAAATCCGCCGTCCGTTCGTTTATTCTATGAAGGAATTCTTTCGATCACCATTTCAACCGGGAGGGACGCCATGCGGGACGACTTTGATTTTGATACCTATCTTACCGCCAATGCCGCGAAGCTGACGTATTACTGCGCCGCCATTGTCGGGAATGCGGATGCTGAGGACGCGGCGCAGGAGGCGTTCGTGCGGCTCTGGCAGAACCTGCACCGTCTTCCGAACGAACCGGCGGCGGACGCCTTTCTCTACCGGACGGCGTACCGGCTGTCCGTGGATATCCTGCGTTCCCGGAACCGGCGGAACAATACCGTGCCGGAGAGGGAAGTGCCGGAACCGGTGGGACTGTCGGAAGCCATGCAGTCCGCGCTGATGCGGCTTTCTCCGACCGACCGCGCGGTGGTGTACAGCCGGGTCGTGGAGGAATGCGGGTACGGCGAGATTGCGGCGCGGTTCGAGAAAAACGAAGCGTGGGCGAGAAAGCGGTATTCACTGGCAAGGAGAAAACTGGAACAGATGCTTGGAAAGGAGAAGGAACATGAACGATAACGAAATCCGGAATGCGTTTGACAGAATGACGGAGACCGTACATCCGGAACGGGTGGAAGATGCGGTACGGGAACGGCTTTCGGCGAAGGAAAAACGGCGGCGTATACGGTTCCCGCGTGCAGTGGTGGCGGCCGCGTGTGTGCTTGCGCTGACAGCGGTGTCGGCTGGAGCGTATGGGGTGTACCGGAAAAATGTGGGTATTCGTCTTGGCAGTGAAATTGACGATGTTTATATTTCCGATGCACAATTATCGTATGAAGTTTCCTATGGGGTTGAAGATAACGAGCAGGTAGTTTTTGCAGATGAAAAGATAAAAGAATTTTTGAACTATGAACGGCAGGCAGGAAAAACGATTTCCGAGGTCGGGAAAAAATTCAGTACATGGGAAGAAGCGGCAGAGTGGTTGGACTGCGGATTGCTGACAAGTAATCTGCTGGATAAGCCTTCCGCCGAACATTCCTCAGAGGGGAAGGTTGCATTTGCGGTGCACTCTGCTCAGAATGGAGAACCGTTTTATGCAGTAGTTACCGGAACGAGTGACCTGCCATTGGGGGAATATTATTGTAATATGTCAGTTTTATTTCCTCTTTCCGAACAATGTGGTAATAAAACGTATGCTGTGGCTCGCGGAGAAGTGGTGGATATGATTTCCTATGCAGCAAAAAACGGTCTGAGCGCAGAAATCATTGTAACAGAAAAGCCGAAGGAAATTATGCGGCGTACCGAATATCTTGTCGAAGGCTATATTTATCACAGTGGATTGATGTATACGTTTCAGTTATCCGATTCTACTGACAAAGACACTGCTGTCACTTATATGAAGCAAATCCTCGACAGTTTGGAATAGATGTGTAATACCAGTTGAATAAGCGATCATTGCCTCCCTCAAAGAGCAATGTCGTTAATTTAAGCGATAAACTATAAATGAGCAAATTAAAAATCTGCCGAACGATAAGCCAAACGTTAACCTCGCACCCAACGTTGTCATTCCGAGGACTTATCACGAACAATTACAGCTTCAGTTCTTGTCCGAGGAATCTTTGCACTTTCCTGTGTAAGCCGTAGGAAAAGTCCGTAGTTATCATAAAATTTCGACTTCAGAGGTTAACGAACGACCATAATGAATGATTTGCACAAATAAAGAAACAGCAAATTGTACGTTATAACAAAGTTGAACCTCTGTAGCTGAATAAGAAGCAATTCACGGACATTTTCTACGGCTTACACAGGAAAGTGCAAAGATTCCTCGGACAAGAACTGAAGCTATAATTGTTCGTGATAAGTCCTCGGAATGACAACGTGAAGCTGAAGGCGAAAGAATTCTGTCTGTTTTTCGGATTTGTTCATATACAGTATACCCGGAATTTAGTTCATCCCTTAAATTAACGACATTGCTCAAAGAGGGAGGCAAAAGTCGTTCATTTTACTGGTGTTCCTGATGTTCAATAACCAAAACAGCAGCCTGTACATTTGTACAGGCTGCTTTCATGAATTCCGTTATTCCATCCGTTCCGCGCGGTAGAGAACTTCGTCGCCTACATCGAAATCAAGATGCTGGAGGGTGAATGTCTCATAATCCTCGCTTCCGAGCAGGATATAATCCGACAGATAGTCGAGAGGGTCTGTGACTTCCTCCCGTGTAAACCACGCATTGAGGGAACCGTTCCACTTCCGTTTGAGATTCTCAGTGAAGGAATACGAAGCATACGCCCGCGACCATTTGGTCTGCATATCAAGGTATGTCCGATCTCCCAATCGAATCTTCCCGCGCACGAGCGTCGGACGGAAGAAGAACCGGTGCAGGGTGATCTCCATTTCCGCCGTTTCATACACCGGTGTGGTGCCGTCCGGCTGATTCAGCACCGTCAGCACATACGTTCCACTCCGGTCGATGGGCAGATGATATACAAATGCAAAGATCAGAATCCCCAGCAGGGCAGAGCCGGCGAGAATCCGGAACCGTCGTTTTTTCGTCATCAATACTTCACCGTAGCCGCGATGTCATACGTTTTCATATCCAGTACAACCGTGCGTTCCTGGAATACGATATACAGCATATCGCCGATGTACAGACCGCGTGCATTATTGCTCCAGCCGCCGATCTCCATTTCCGTGATTTCATAGAACCCCTTCGCCGGGTCGTAGCCGTAGAGACAGTATCCGCTGCCGGACGGGAACCCGATGATGCCGCGTTCGGCGGAAATCAGGATCGCCTTGTGATTGTTCAGCGCGGCTGTGTAGCCGATATCGAGCTTCTTCTTGTGGATTTCCTGAACGTCATACGGGTCGGACGTGTCGAACATCGACAGCTTCACGCCGGTTGTCCAGCCCTGTTCCGTCGCATCCTGCCCGAGACCGAACAGCAGTCCCTTGCCGTACGGATGCAGGTATTCCGAGAATCCCGGAATCTTCAGCGCGCTCATGATCTTCGGTGCCTTCGGGTTCGACAGGTCAACGGCGAACAGCGGGTCGGTTTCGCGGAAGGTCACAAAGTAGCCGGTGTCCCCCGTGAACCGGACGGAATAAACCCGTTCGTCTTTCGCCAGACCCGTGATGCTGCCGAGCAGGTCGAGGTTTTCGTCGTAGATGTACAACCCGTTCGTCTGTTCGGACGAGTTCCATTTGGTATTCGTGAAGCCGAATTCTTTGTCCTTGTAGACCTTGCGGGAACTGGTCTGGTTTGTTGTCACGAGACGGAGGTTGCCCTTGTATTCGTCCATGGAGAACTGGTTCAGCAGACGTCCTTCCACGGTGCAGAACGCCTTGGTTTTGATGGTATCGCCGAGTGCAAATTTGTAGATGTCGGTACACCGTCCGGACACGGTTTCCGTCACGGTGTAGATACTTTCTTTATATTCTTCGAGAATGTCTTCGTAAGGGCGTTCGTCTGCGAGATAGAGATGTTCGCTGTTCATGTATACGGTGTCGGTTTCCGTGAGAACGGACTTCGTGGACACGATCTTCTGTTCGGATAGATCATATTCCGTGATGACGGTGAAGTGTCTGGAGTTGATCTCCGGAGGTACGATGATAGAGTTCACGGGAACGAGTTCCGGTGTACCATCGCAGTACAGAGAGGGAATGTAAGCTTCGTAAAATTCCCGTTCGTTCAGTGTCGAAAGGAAGAAATCGGTGATGAGATAAATGCTGTCCCCGATCATGCGGCTGGTTTGGTGGTAGCCGCTCTGACCGAGTGTCGTCAGCTTTTCCGGATCGGCAGGGTCGGACACGTCAAAAATGCTGAGAAACGTGCCGGAAGCATCGGTGTAACGGTTGATTCCGTTCGTGCGAGTGACATAAGAACGATTCTGATCGAGGATTACAGCTACATAATCACCGGAAACGTACAGGTCGCGGGCGTATTCAGAACTGTAAGTGGGAATCGGTCCGTGATCTTCCGTGGTGTTGTAGTGCTGGTAAGAATAATCCTTGTATTTCTGGGTCACAGCCGTCCGGGAGAGAACGGAGGTGTTCTTGCCGTCCGCCTCGAGAATGACAAGTGCGCCGGAATTCTTGAGAACGTAAATATACTCGCCGTCGGTCTTGACGATATCGCCTTCGTCAATGCCTTCGACCTGTACGTTGGTCTTGGAATAATCGCCTCCGCCGGTCTGCACAGCCGCTTCTTCCACGACCGCTTCCTCCACGGCTTCTTCCGCAACGATCATATCCTTGGCGGGAGCCGCTGCCATCGCGGGAGCTTCCATGATGACTTCTTCCTCAATGATTTCCTCGATCGGCATTTCGATCGGCATGATATCATAGTCGTAATAATTGTTGCGGTAATGCGGGAAGGCTTCGGCGAGCCGGTCGTACACATAGCCGTAGCTCGACGGAATCGTCATGGTGACGACGTTTTTCTTCGGTGCGGTCGGGGTCGCGGACACGGTTCCGGCACACGCGGAACACAGCAGGACGGCCGCCATAAACAGAGACAGTTTGCGTTTCATACGGAAATTCCTCCTGTAAGATGATAATAAAGTTCGGACAAATGACACTCCGTGGAATGTCTCTGTCCCTTAGACGACGCGGAGAGGAAAAAAGTTCCGTAGTTTCTGAAAAATATTTGAGAAATTTGAGAAAATTTTCAAAAAAAGAAAGCCGTATGCCGACTTCCTGATAAATATGTACTAAACTTGTCCTGTCCTCTTTTTCAAAAAGGTTTTTGGAAGGGGTGTGGGGGAACCTTTTTCCTTAAAAAAGGTTCCCCCACGAAAATTTTACTGATTCAAAGCCTCTTCAATCGCCTTGGAGAGCTGATCGGCGCAGGACGTGCTGCGCGGGCCGCAGGTGTTGCCGCGAAGGAGGTCGGCGATTTCACGCGCGTTCTTGCCTTCCACGAGCTTGCCGATCGCGCGGAGGTTGCCGTTGCAGCCGCCGGTGAATACGACGTTGTGGAGGATGCCGTCTTCGAGGTCAAAGGTGATCGCGGACGAACAGGTGCCGCGGGTACGGTATGTATACTGCATGATAGATTATCCTTTCTGGTGGTAAATAATGGATCAGCCGCCGAGATTGTCCGGATCGGTAGTTTCTTCTTCGATTGCGGTTCCGTTATGGCTGATGCGGATGTCCGCCGAATCGGAGGAAATCGTGATCTTCGGGTCGTCCGCGTTTGCGGAGTTCTGCGTGAGCGGATTGTCCGCTTCCATTCCGTTGATGGTGATTGCGCCGGAAATGCTTTCCAGATCCAGCTTCATGTTTTCCGGCTGCTTGACCGTCTTCAGATTGATGGAACCGGTCACACAGTCGATCTTTGTTTCGCCGGAACAGCGGTATACGCTTCCGTCGACCGTGAGGTCCTGTGCGTTGATGGTCATGTTCGCCATCAGAGCCGTGTTCATCGTGAGCTTGACGGACTGCGCCGGCTTGTCGGATTCGCGGCTGTTGACGTTGAAGTTGGACGTGGTCTTCAGACCGTTGATACTGATGTCCGCGTTTTCCACGGTGATGTTGTAGTCGGTTCCGGAGGACATTCCTTCGATGTTCAGCGTGCAGGTGTCCGCGCCGATTTCAAAAATTTTGATTTCCTTGTCGCCCGGCAGATACAGATTGATGATCTTCTTGACATCGGTCGGCTGTTCCTGATCCTTGGCGTAGTTCAGGATGTAGCGCATTCCCTTGAACGTGAAGCCGTTTTCCCAGAACTTCAGCATGGACACAACGTCCGGGATTTCCGAGAAGCTCAGAACGCGGTTGGCAACCGAAAGATTGTAGTAGTTTTCGCGGAAATTCACAAATTCAATGCACGCCTTGCCGCCCTTGCCGATGATGTTGATTTCCGCGTCGGTGACGAGCAGTTCGATTTTGGAGATTTCCGAATCGGTGAGATCAACCGTGTTCACCAGCCCGTCCTCGCGGGTCTCGGAGAACAGAAGCTCACCGTTGGCATTCGCCATATTCTGCGCGATCATGCAGGTGACCAGCCCGAGAATAATCAGGAGTACCGAAATGATCAGAGATACAATGGAGGTTGGTTTCACAGCTTATAACACTCCCTTCTGACAACAAAGAATAACGATTTGACCTTTCCGCAGATCCAGCCGAGCAGGTTTCCGAGAAGGGAAATGATCCACGGCAGGAGACGGATGGCGATGTTGTAGATCAGGATGGACGCGAAAAGAGCGATGCCGGCAACCATGATGCCGAGACCGATTTCGTAGATTCCCGCCGCCACAAAGGAGAATAACTGCGTAACGCCGAAGATGATGCCGACCAGCGAAACGCCCGCGCCGGCCGCCGCAACGCCGATCAGAACGGCAATCAGCGCGACGATCAGAACGCCGAGCCCGACAAAGAGCGCGGCAAACGCGCCGAACAGAACCGCCGCAAGTCCGATGGTCAGGGGAAGGGTCAGGAACAGGCCGACCCAGAACAGGATCATGCCGCGCGTGGTGGCGTCTTCTCCGGGAGAGTAGGCGTAGTAATCGTCGTCCTCATCGGGGATTTCGACCCTGCGCGCCGGTTTCTGCGGAACGGGTTCCTGACGGTACGGCTGTGCTTTCGGACGTGCCGCCGGTGCCGAAGATACGGGACGTGCCTGTACCGGAACCGGTTTCTGCGGACGGGGAGCCGCCGGTTTGGGGGAGGGGGGATTTATGGATTCCGCCTGCGGTGTCTGCGGACTCTGCCGCTCGGCCGCGTTTCGTGTGTTTTTGTTCAGGATGAGAGAAATACTGTCTGCGAGCTGTTCGATTTCGCTTCCGGACTGAATCGCTTCGATTTCCGATAGGTCGTCGCTTGTAAACGTGCGTCCCAGATTGGCCACATGCTTCTTCGCTGTTTCACCGGCAATCCCGCGTTCAATCAGAGCCGATTCCAGCTCTCTCATGAAAATATTCAATTCCATCCGTTTGATTCACCTCTCTTTTGGGATTTTATCAGTGGATTTTTTTCGCCGTATATGATATAATTTAAACTAAGGACTAAGAACTAAGGGT
>SVQN01000096.1 GCA_015065295.1 Oscillospiraceae bacterium | reverse complement strand
TTGTCCCACTACGGCGGGGACGGTTCAGGCACGTCTCGGTGCCTCGTGTCCGGCGTTCGACATAAGCTCCGCGTGCAGCGGATTCCTGTTTGCGCTGGAAACGGCGGCGGGGTTCTTCGCGCGGGGGAATACGAAGCGTGCGCTTGTCATCGGTGCGGAGCGCATCAGCAAAATCATCGACTGGACCGACCGCAGTACGGCGGTGATCTTCGGCGACGGTGCCGGAGCGGCGGTTCTGGAAGCGGGAGACGCCTGTCTCTGCTCGGAACTCTGTACGATGGGCGGCGATGACGTTATCAGAATCTCCGCGTTCGGCGGAACGTCGCCGTTCACAGAGATTGAAAAAGAGAATCCCGTGATCTTCATGGAAGGACAGGAGACCTTCAAATTTGCGGTCGGTGCTTTCGTGGATCACATCCGCGGCATGGCGGACAAAGCGGGCATTGCGGTCGGAGACATCGACCACATTGTTCCGCATCAGGCGAACGAACGGATCATCCGGATGGCGGCGCGCCGTCTGAAGCTGCCGGACGAAAAATTTGTCATGAACATTGACCGGTACGGCAACACGGCAGCGGCCAGCGTTCCGATCGCACTTGACGAACTCAACCGTTCGGGCAAGCTGAAATCCGGCGACCTCGTCGCCATGGTCGCGTTCGGCGGCGGCCTTTCCAGTGCGGGATGCCTCCTGCGCTGGTGAATTCTACAGCAAACTGAAAAATCACACCATTTATAGATGTGTTCGATAATGCCACGGAATTCGTAGGGACACGGCGTGCCGTGTCCGGCGATCAATTCGGATAAACAATATTTTGTTGGATATCCATTCAAATCGGACGTTATATTCACAAAATATGCTTTGTGCAAATCTTTTGGCGGACACGGCACGCCGTGTCCCTACAGTTTGACATCCGGTTATCGAACAGGTCAAATTTAAAATTACTTACATTTCTGGAGGATACCTACCATGACTATCGACAAGATCAAGACCATTATCGCAGACCATTCCGGCGAAGACGAAGCCAATATCACCGCAGAAACCACCTTTGAAGAACTCGGCGTTGACTCCCTCACCACCGTGGAAGTTCTCATGGACATCGAAGACGAATTCGGCGTGACCCTCGAAGCGGCGCAGGTCGGCAAGACGGTCGGCGACCTCGTCCGTGCCATCGAGGAGGCTCAGAAGTGATCCGTACCGCCCTGTGCGAACTGTGCGGCATCCGGTACCCCGTTTTTCAGGGCGGCATGGCGCACGTTTCCGATGCAAAGCTCGCCGCAGCCGTGACGAACGCGGGCGGACTTGGCATCATCTCCGCGATGAGCCGGGACGGTGCGTACATCCGTGAACAGATCCGTCTGGCACGAACCCTCACGGACGGCCCGATCGGCGTGAATGTCATGCTGATGAGCCCGTTTGTCGGGGATGTTGCCGCCGTGATCGCCGAAGAACACGTCGAAGTGGTCACGACCGGTGCGGGCGACCCGTCCGCGCATGTGACCCTGTGGAAAAACGCGGGATGCCGCGTGATTCCCGTTGTTCCGTCCGTGGCTCTGGCAAAACGGATGGAACGTGTCGGTGCGGATGCCGTGATCGCCGAAGGGGGCGAATCCGGCGGACACATCGGCGAACTTGCCACGATGCCCCTTGTTCCGCAGGTTGTTGACGCGATATCCATCCCCGTGATCGCCGCCGGCGGGATCGGTGACGGACGTGGGGTTGCGGCGGCGTTCATGCTCGGTGCGGTCGGTGTACAGATCGGTACCCGGTTCCTCACCGCGAAGGAATGCGGTATTCACCAGCATTACAAAGACCTTGTCCTCAAGGCAGGCGATACATCGACCATCGTGACCGGACGCCGTCTCGGACATCCGGTACGCAGTCTGAAAACACCGTACTCCCGCAATTACGCGAAGCAGGAATACACGGATATCTCTGCGGAAGACCTCGAAGCCCTCGGCGTCGGCTCGCTCCGGAAAGCGGCGGTGGACGGCGACGAAAAGGAAGGCTGCTACATCGCGGGACAGATCGCCGGGATGGTGAACCGCGAACAGACCGCCGCAGAAATGATCGAGGAAATCATGTCACAGACCGAACAGGTTTTAGCAAACGCCGTGAATTTCATGGGATAATGTGAGGTTGATGGAAAAAATTACAATACGTAGGGCGGGGGCTTGCTCCCGCCGGAACGAACGGTTTGGATTTCTTCTCGGCGGGAGTAAACCCCCGCCCTACGGAGCCATTGTTTGGTCTCTCTAAGATTTCGTTGAACTCACATTAAGATAAACTATAAATTTGCACATTCTCTTTTTCCCTACATAAGACCTGTTCGATAACCTATCCCCTATTTGTAGGGACACGGCGTGCCGTGTCCGTCGATTAATCCGGATGACAAAAATTTTGTTGGAATAACCCCTAAAATCAGGTGTTTTTCTTACAAAATATACTTTTTTCATATCGTTTGGCGGACACGGCGCGCCGTGTCCCTACGAATAAGCGGAAGGTTATCGAACACATCTATAGTATAAAATAGTATAAAGTTTTTTTGAAAGGGGTTCGGGAAAACTTTTTTTCAAAAAAAGTTTTCCCCAAGAAACTTCATTTTCTATGTCCAAAATCGCATTTGTTTTCGCGGGGCAGGGCGCACAGTATTCCGGAATGGGACAGAGCCTGTGTGAAAAGTTTGACTCCGTGAAAGAATTATACGAAGCTGCCGACGCTCACCGTCCCGGAACGAGCGAACAGTCCTTTTCCGGCACGGATGCCGAACTGAAGCAGACCGTCAATACCCAGCCGTGCGTGTTCCTCGCCGATCTTGCCGCCGCGCTTGCGCTCGAAGAATCCGGTGTTCACGCCGATCTCTGCGCGGGATTTTCCCTCGGGGAACTCGCCGCACTCGCTTACAGCGGGATTTTCTCCCGCAATGACGCTTTCGCCGCCGTCTGTGAACGTGCCAGGTGCATGGACAAGGCCGCGAAGTCGATGGACGGCGAACCTGCCATGGCCGCTGTCATGAAGATCACGGCGGAAGAAGTCGAGGCTCTCTGCGAAGGCCTTGACAATGTCTACCCCGTCAACTACAACTCCCCCGGACAGACCGCCATCTCCGGTACGAAGGCCGGGATCGAAGCCTTCTGCGAAAAGGCGAAGGGTGTCCGCGTTCTGACGATTCCGGTCAGCGGCGCGTTCCACTCTCCCTATATGGCAGATGCTTCCACTGAATTTGAAAATACACTTACAAATATTACCATAAATACTCCCGCAGTCCCCATGTACGCCAACCTTACCGGCGAGCTTTATCCGGAAGACGTTGTCTCCTGCCTTGCTGCGCAGATGAAATCCCCCGTCCGCTGGCAGACCACTGTCGAACGCATGATCGCGGACGGTGCGGACATTTTCATCGAATGCGGCCCCGGCAAGACCCTCGCGGGACTTATCAAGCGAATCGACAAAACCGTGAAGGTGTATTCCGTACAGGATACGGATTCCCTGAACGCGGTTCTTGCCGAACTCAAGGGTGAATAACATGAACATTTTTCAGACAGACCTGCTGGCGGGTCAGGTGGCCGTTGTCACCGGCGCATCCCGCGGCATCGGACGTGCCATTGCGAAAACGCTCGCTTCCGCCGGTGCGGATGTGGCGATTCTCGACCTCTGCACACCGGAAGCGGCGGCGGATGCCGTGAAGGATGTCACCGATCTCGGACACCGTGCGGCGTATTATGCCTGCAATGTCGGCGAATCCGCACAGGTGAAGGATACCGTCGCGCAGATCGTGAAGGATTTCGGACGGATCGACATCCTCGTCAACAATGCGGGCATCACCCGCGACGGGCTGATTATGCAGCTTTCCGATGACAACTTCAACGATGTCATAGGCACCAACCTGCGCGGCAGCTTCAACATGATCCGCGCGGTGAGCCGGACGATGCTCCGGCAGAAGAGCGGACGTATCTGCAATATTTCGTCCGTATCCGGTCTGACGGGCAATGCCGGACAGACCAACTATTCCGCATCCAAGGCGGGCGTGATCGGCCTGACCAAATCGGCGGCACTGGAGCTTGCGTCCCGTGGGATCACCGTCAATGCGGTGGCACCCGGATTTGTGGAAACGGCCATGACCAAAGACCTCGCGGACAGCCCGCTTCTGGGACGAATCCCCCTCGGACGCGCCGCACAGCCGGAAGAAATTGCCAATATGGTGGCGTTCCTCTGCTCCCCGGCAGCCGCGTATATCACGGGCGAAGTCATCCGCGTGGACGGCGGCATGGCGATGTGAAAATAACTAAGGACTAAGGGCTAATGGTGAAGGACTATAACAAATCGTATGTCAGCAGGCAGACGTAAGGGTCAGACATAGTCATTAGTCATTAACCATTAGTCATTAGTCAAAAAGTTATTAGTCAAAAAAATCGGAGATTTTTTTATGAGAGTTGTTATTACCGGGATGGGGATTGTGTCCCCGATCGGTTCCAAAATGGATATTTTCCGCGAAAACCTCCTTGGCGGGGTCTGCGGGATTGATTATATTTCGAGATTTGACGTCAGTGAATCGAAAGTCAGGGTTGCGGCGGAAGTCCGGGACTTCACGGCGACCGATTACATGGCGAAAATCGAAGTCAACAAGAACGACCGCTTTACGCAGTTTGCCATCGGTGCGGCGGCTCAGGCGGTCGAGGACAGCGGGATTTCCGGGAAGGTTGATCCCTTCCGCTTCGGCGTATATTTCGGCTCCGGGATCGGCGGCTTCAACACGTTTACGTCCGAATACGACGTGCTGCAGAAGCGCGGCCCGCAGAGAGTATCGCCGCATTTTGTCCCGAAGATGATTTCGAACATTGCGGCGGGGCAGATTGCGATCAAATTCGGCGCGAAGGGGCCGTGCATCAGTGCGGCGACCGCCTGCGCGACCGGTACGACCTGCATCGGCGAAGCCTTCCGTGCGATCCGCTACGGCTATGCGGATGCGGTTATTACCGGCGGTGCGGAAGCGTCGATTGAACCGCTCGCCATTGCCGGATTTACCAACTGCATGGCACTCACGCAGAGCGATGATCCGAACCGTGCGTCCATTCCGTTTGACAAGAATCGAAGCGGATTTGTCATGGGCGAAGGTGCCGGTGCGCTGGTTCTGGAAGAATACGAACACGCGAAGGCACGCGGCGCGAAGATTTACGGCGAAGTGGTCGGCTACGGCAGTACCTGCGACGCGCACCACATTACCGCTCCCGATCCGGAAGGCGAAGGCGGCGGACGCGCGGTCAAGCTGGCACTGGACGAAGCCGGGTATACCGGAAACGAACGGATTTATATCAACGCACACGGTACCAGCACGCCGATGAACGATTCCACCGAAACGAAGGCGATCAAGTATGCCCTCGGCGACGCGGCGTATCGTGCGAAGGTCAGCTCGACCAAGTCCATGACCGGTCACATGCTCGGTGCGGCGGGTGCGGCGGAAGCGATTGCTTCCGTGATTGCGCTGGAAACCGGCGTGATTCCGCCGACGATTCACTATCAGAATCCCGACCCGGACTGCGACCTTGACATCACGCCGAACGAAGCGCTGACATTTGATCCGGAGCTTGCGCTCTCGATCTCGCTCGGTTTCGGCGGACACAATGCGTGCGTGGCGATCCGCAAGTTCGCGGAATGAGGGCGGTACAATGAACAAAACCGAATTGATGAATATTCTTCCGCACCGTGATGCGATGCTTCTGGTCGATGAAGCCGAACTGCGGGACGGTGTGGCGTACGGAAAAATCCATATCCGCGGGGACGAATGGTTCCTGCGGGGGCATTTTCCGGATCATCCGATCGTACCGGGGGTGATCCTGTGCGAAATGATGGCGCAGTCCGCGTGCGTCTGTCTGATGGACGAGACAAGTTACGGAGTAACTTGGCACGACGGAATTCTGCCGTTTTTCAGCGGGCTGGACAAAGTGAAATTCCGGAATCCGGTCGTTCCCGGCGACACGCTGGAGACCGAATGCAGCATCACGCGGGTAATGAAGCCGTTCTATTTTGCCAAAGGCGTCGGCCGTGTGAACGGCAAAGTTGCCGTGGAAGCGACGTTTTCCTTTGTGCTGACGGAACAAAACGGAGGAACGGAAAATGGCAAATGATGGAATGAAGTGCAGGAAGTGCAATGCCGATCTGGATGAAGTTCTTCTCCGGATGAACGGACGTGTGTGCCCGGAATGCGGGAATTATTTCCGTCTGAGCGCACGCGAACGGATTGCGCTGGTCACGGATCGCGGGACGTTCCGGGAACACGACGCTTCGCTGATGAGCGAAAACCTCATTGATTTTCCGGAATACGACGAAAAGCTGACGAAAGCCATGGAAACGACCGGCGAACGGGACGCGGTTGTCACCGGTCACGCGAAGATCAGCGGAAACGCGGCGGCACTGTTCGTGATGGACTCCAATTTCATGATGGCGAGCATGGGCACCGTGGTCGGCGAAAAGATCACGCGCCTGTTTGAATATGCGTCGGAGCATCGTCTGCCGGTCGTCGGATTCATCTGTTCCGGCGGCGCGCGGATGCAGGAAGGCGTGCTTTCGCTGATGCAGATGGCGAAGGTAAGCGCGGCGGTACGCTGGCACAGTGACGCGGGGCTGTTCTACCTGCCGGTTCTGACCGACCCTACGACAGGGGGAGTCACGGCAAGCTACGCGATGGAAGGCGACATCATCGCGGCGGAACCGGGCGCACTGATCGGCTTTGCGGGACAGCGCGTCATCGAGCAGACCACGGGCGAAAAGCTCCCGAAGGGGTTCCAGTCGGCGGAATTCCAGCTGGAACACGGCTTTGTGGATCTGCTGATCGAACGCGGCGAATCGAAAGAGGTGATCGCGCGTCTGCTGGCGGCGAACATGGCGAAGGAAAGGAGAGGGATATCCGTATGAACGCATACGAAAAAGTCGGACTTGCCAGAGCGTCGGATCGTCCGATGGGGAACTGGTATATTCATCAGATGATCGACGATTTCACCGAGCTTCACGGCGACCGCCGGTACAGTGACGACGGAGCGATCGTGGGCGGCATCGGCTTCCTGAACGGACGGCCTGTGACCTGCATCACGATGAACCGCGGCGACAGCATCGAAGACCGTATCAAGCGGAATTTCGGCTGTCCGTCACCGGAAGGATACCGGAAGGCACTCCGTCTGATGAAGCAGGCGGAAAAATTCGGACGGCCGATCCTCTGTTTCGTCGGAAGTCCCGGAGCGTACTGCGGCATCGGTGCCGAGGAACGCGGACAGGGACAGGCAATCGCGGAAAATCTCTGGGAAATGTGCGCGCTGAAAACCCCGATCATCAGCGTGGTGGTCGGCGAAGGCGGCAGCGGCGGTGCGCTTGCGCTGAGCGTGGCGGACAGAATCCTGATGTTTGAAAACGCAGTGTATTCCGTGATTTCGCCGGAAGGATGCGCGAGCATTCTTTACAAGGATTCCGCGAAGGCACCGGAAGCGGCGGAAGCCCTCCGTCTGACAGCGAACGACCTCTGCCGGATGAAGGTAGCGGACGCGATTATTCCGGAGACATACAAAACGCCGGAGGAAATCGCGCGGGTTCTGAAAAAGCGGATCGTGACGGAGCTTGCACAGCTGAACAAGGTGTCGGTTCCGCGCCTGCTGGCATCGAGATACGAGAAATTCCGGAACATCGGCGCGATGTAAAAGGGCTAATGACTAAGAGTGAATGGTGAATGACTGGGTTGGATTTTCTGTCTGCTGACAGACGGGAGATTTAATTTAGTCATTCACCATTAGTTTTTAGTCATTAGCCCTTTACTTCTTCTTCCGGTTCTGTTATAATGAAGTTATACAAGAATTGTCATCGGAAAGGATGAATTTTATGATAAAATGGCAGGATTATGCGCCCGCTTCCACCAGCCGTGTGCGGGAAGGCATCGAATGGAGCATTACTTACGCGTATGATACGACAAAAACAGAGCTTCCGCGCGTACTGCTGATCGGGGATTCGATCTGCAATGGGTACAACGGGAAGGTGCGCGGGATGCTGGAAGGCCGTGTGAATGTGTCGTTCTGGGCGTCGTCGAAGTGCGTGACCGACCCGGATTACTTCCGTGAACTGGATTTCATGCTTGAAGCGTATCCGTATGACGCGGTCTGCTTCAACAACGGTCTGCACAGTCTTTCGACCGACCGCGCGGAATGGGATGCAGCATATCGTGCTGCGGTGGACTTCATCCGGGCGAAGCTGCCGGATGCGAAGATTTCTCTGACGCTCAGCACGCCTCTGAAGGACGCGAACCTGACCGCCATTTCCGCCTCGCTGAACGAAACGGTTGTCCGTCTGGCGGAGGAAAAGGGGCTGCCGGTGATCGACCTGTTCGCCGCGATGGACAGGCTTGACCGGGAGGAATTCTGGTCAAGCCTG
>SVQN01000095.1 GCA_015065295.1 Oscillospiraceae bacterium | reverse complement strand
TTTCGCGCCGGACAGCCAGCGGAATTCCGAGCGTTTCGCAGGTTTCGCGGCAGAACGCTTCGTCCCGGTCGGCGTCGTCCCCGCGGATGCCGTGATTGACGTGCGCCGCGAGAAGCCGGACGTTATGTTCCTCACACCAGTGCGCGAGATGATAAAGCAGACAGGTGGAGTCCGCACCGCCGGAATAGGCGGCGATCACGCATCCGGTACGGCGCATCGCCTCTGCAAGGCCGAAACGGGTGAGGGAATCGTAAAATTTCAGGGAGTGATACAAACAGCAGACCTCCTCCCATTTCTGTAGTTTCCGCCGAATTGCGGGAAATCATGCATTTTCTTCGGAGAGCAGCCATGTAAAAAGAAGGGAAAACAGGATGTAAACCAGAATTCCCGCAAGAAGATGTTCCGCAAGTACGGGAACGCTGTGATAAAGCTCCAGTGCGGAAATCGGACACGTCTGCATCCGGACGAGGACGCGAAGGACATAAATACCGCCGCAGACAAGCATGGTCATGACCGCACGGGTCAGCATACCGAAAATATAGCTGATGGAAGTGTTCATAAAATTCCGCCTTTCCGATATTTTTTTCTACAATAATAATTATACTATATTGCAGAACCACGGTCAACCGGGAATGGATGGCAGGAACACTTCTTTATATTATACTATTTTTCTGTGGAGTTTGCAAGCGTTTCCGGAAAATATGGAAAAAAAGACCCACCGGAGGATGGTGGGTCTTGGAAGAAAACATTTTCTCAGACAGTGTAGTTGTCGAAGTAGCCCTGAATCCAGACGATCGGAGTACCCTTGTCGCCGGAACCGGAGGTCAGGTCGGAGAGGGAACCGATGAGGTCGGTGAGACGGCGCGGGGTGGTACCCTGAGAAGCCATCTGACCGGTCAGGTCGGACTGCTTGTTGCGGATGGAGTCGGAGATTGCGGCCTTGAGTTCGTCGCCCTTGAGATCGGCGAAATCGTTGTCCGCGAGGTACTTGAGCTTGATTTCGTTCGGCTGGCCTTCGAGACCGGCAGTGTATGCGGGGGAAACAACCGGGTCAGCGAGTTCCCAGATTTTGCCTACCGGGTCCTTGAATGCGCCGTCGCCGTAAACCATGACTTCCACAGTTTTGCCGGAGCCTTCCTTCACGAGAGCCTGAATGCGTTCCACGATGGGCTGGCAGTCGCGGGGGAAGAGCTTGACGGATTCTTCGGTTGCCTTGTTGGAGCCGAGAAGACCGTAATTTTCGTTGTAGCCGCTGCCGTCCACGGGAGCGGTGAGGATGTCGTCGAGACCGAGGACGGTTTCGGCACCGGAAGCCTTCAGAAGTCTCTTGGTGCGCGCACGGGTGTGGATGTCGCAGCAGAGAACGTGCTTGGTGTAGTTCAGGATGGTGTGGCAGTCGTTGGCGAAGATCACTTCGACTTCACAGCCGCAGTTCCGGATGAGTTCCTTGTAGTATTCGATATAGTCAACGCCGGTGAAGGTGTGGAGACGATAGCCGAAGAGTTCACGATACTTTGCTTCGTCGAGAACGTCGCTGTACGGATTTACGCCGGCAGCGTCGATGGCATCGAGGTCGATAAGATGGTTGCCGACTTCGTCGGACGGATAGCTGAGCATGAGATAAATCTTCTTCAGACCGCCTGCGATGCCCTTGAGACACATTGCAAAACGGTTCCGGCTGAGAATCGGGAAGATAACGCCGGCAGTGCCTTCGGGGAACTTGGCACGGATGTCAGCGGAGATCTGGTCAACGGACGCGTAGTTACCTCCAGCGCGTGCAACAACCGCTTCCGTTACGGCAATAACGTCGCGGTCACGGATTTCAATATTTTCACTTGCAGCAGCAGCGAGAACGCTGTCGGCAACAATCTGAGCGATATCATCACCATTGCGGATGATGGGAGCGCGAACGCCGCGGGAAACGGTACCGATAAGTCTTTCCATAATAGATCGTCCTTTATGATAGAATGAGGTTTTCCACCCGTTATTATAGCACAGTTTTTTTGAGATGGCAATATGTTTTTTGCATATTTCAAAAAGGAGAGCCGGATAAATTTTCATCAATTTTTTGTAAGGACTATAAATGAGCAAATCCGAAAAACAGACAGAATTCATTCGCTTTCAGCTTCCCGTTGTCATTCCGAGGACTTATCTCTTTAAATTATAGCTTCCGTTCTTGTCCGAGGAATCTTTGCACGCCACTGTGTCAGCCGTAAGGAATGTCTGTGTATCACTCCCCTACTCAGCTACAGAGATTCAACTTTGTCATAATATATAATTTGCTGTTCCTATATTTATGCAAACTGTTCGTTATCGTCGTTCATCAACCTCTGAAGTCGAAAATTCAACACAACCACGGACATTTCCTACGGCTGACACAGTGGCGTGCAAAGATTCCTCGGACAAAAACGTAAGCTATAATTGTTTGTGATAAGTCCTCGGAATGACAACGTTGGGTGCGAAGCGTAGGTTTGGCTTATCATTCTGATGTTCGTCAGATTTTGGATTTGCTCGTTTATAGGTAAGAAGAAAAATTGACCGACGGAGGATGGCGTCACCGCAGTATTCCAAACAAGTACCCGGAAATCCAAAATTTTTTATGAATAACGCCAAACAACCCTTGACAATGCCGCACGATTAGGGTAAAATGATTCTATCGAATTACGAAAAATTTTCCGTCGTCCGGAGTACGGCGGATTCCTATAGGAAAGGCAGGTACATCTTATGAAATTTTCTGCAGCAGGCGGCTGGTTCAGCGGCGACTGGTACAACAGAGTAAAGCAGGGCGGTGAAAACGGCTTCCAGGGCGTAGAACAGCTCGGTTGGCTCGGCCTCGATTTCGAACGTGCAAAGGCTACCCTCGACGAATACGGCGTAACCTCCACCGCGATCGTGATCCAGTCTGAAGTTGAAAACAACATGAAGCTCACCGCATGGGGTCACGGCATGACCTGGGCGGATTCCCGTCAGGCGTTCATCGACTCCTTCCGCGAAAGCGTCAAGGCGGCTCACGCTATGAACGTTCCCAACATCATCGCTACCACCGGCAACGAACGTTTCGACGTTTCCCGTGAAGAACAGTTCGACATCTGCGTCGGCACCCTCAAGGAAATCTCCAAGATCGCCGAAGACGAAGGCATCATGATCGTTCTCGAACCCCTGAACGTTCTCGTCAACCACATGGGCTACTTCCTCGTTACCACCGAAGAAGCTGCCAAGATGATTAAGGCCGTTGACAGCCCGAACTGCAAGATTCTCTTCGACATCTATCATCAGCAGATTTCCGAAGGCAACGTTATCCGCAACATCAAGAACAACATCGACCTCATCGGTCACTTCCACATCGGTGACAACCCCGGCAGAAATCAGCCCGGCACCGGCGAACTCAACTACTCCAAGATTTTTGAAGCAATCAAGGAAACCGGCTACAACCGCTGGCTCGCTTTCGAATGCGGACGCACCGTTGAAGTTCCGGAACTCGTTCGTGATATGCACGCTCTCATCGATCCCTTCGACGTAAAGTAATTTCAGGAATCCATTCACAAAATTCATAACCGGACGGTTTCGTCCGGTTATGTTGCTTTCATAAGAATTTGTTTATATTTTATAAATATAAAAACTATAGTTAATTCATTTGTTCTGAAGATTTGTTGTAAATGAAGAAGTTTTTTGTTCTCTTTTCGGGAATTCTGACAGCAATTTTCCTTGCCCTTTCGGTTTCCGCGAACACGATGCATACGGTTTCCCCTTACCGGGAGACGATCCGGGACTACGATGCCGTTTTTGCGGCAATGTACGAAGCGATGGCGGACGGTGCGGAATCCGTGGATCTTTCCATGTACAGACGAACCACCGACGAAGTCGTGCGGATCTACAGCGACGTACTTCATGCCAGCCCCGAATTGTTCTATGCCGACAATACGCTCACCTATTATTACAATTCGCGCGGGATTGTCACGGAAGTGGAATTCCACTATCGGATGGAAGCGTACGAACGTCAGGAAGCCATGCAGAGCTACGAACGGGAAGTGGATTACATTGCCTCCCTCGTGGAACCCGCGCTTTCGGAAGCGGAAAAGGCGTTGTTTGTCCATGATTATCTGATTGCTTCGTATACCTATGATACGGCGCAGGCCAATTACGACGTTCTGTCGCTGTTCCGGGACCGCACGGGGGTATGTCAGGCGTATTCGCTGGCGTATATTGCGGTTCTGCGGGAACTCGGGATGGATGCGGTCATGGTCACGAGCGATGAGATGGGGCACGCATGGAATCTCGTGAAGGTGGACGGCATCTGGTATCATGTGGATTTGTCGTTTGACGATCCCGCGCCGGATCGTCTGGGTCGGGTTCTGCATGAGAATTTTCTGCTCGACGACGAAGGCATCCGGCAGACCACGACCCCGCATTCCGGGTGGAGCAGCTCGGTTTCGTGCCTTTCCACATCGTTCACCGGACACATCTGGCACGGCGTAACGTCGCGGATGATCTGGCTGGACGGACAGTGGTACTATATTGATCCGGAAGCGATGACCCTCGCCGTGTCCGCTTTTGACGGTTCCCATCGATCGGATATTTTTCGGTTCCGGGAACGCTGGTCGGTGAATTCGGAAAATGCGTATTATGTCGGTGTTTTTTCCGGATTGTCGGAATTTTTGGGGTATCTGTTCATCAACACGCCGTATGAGGTTCTGATTTACAGCCCCGATACCGGGCATACCAACGTCTATCTGGAAAATGCCGAGGAAAAACGGCTGTTCGGTTCGGGAATCTACAAACACCGTCTGGAATACCTTCTTGCCGATTCGCCGGACGGAGAAGACTGCCGGATCGAAATGTTTGAAATCACGGATTTCGCGGATGACACCTTCGGTACGCCGCTGCCGTTTGACGATATTCTGCGTCTCGACCCGTATTATGCTTCGGTAAAGTTTGTATATAACCGGGAATTGTTCCGCGGGGTATCGCCGACAAAGTTTGCGCCGGACGCATACCTGACCCGGGCAATGTTTGTGACCGTTCTCGGACGTCTCTGCCGTGTGGATACCTCTCTGTATGAGAACGTTTCCTTTGCGGATGTGGAGGATGGTCAGTGGTACAGTCCGTATGTGGAATGGGCGGCCTCGACAGGAATCGTCAACGGAGTGGGGGACAATCTGTTCGATCCGCTCGGGGAGATCACGCATGAGCAGATGTACAAAATTGTCGCCATGTGCGGCGAATATCTGGGGGCCGGGACGATGGAGACCGACCACGCGCTGATTCTGTACGACGACCGTGCGGAAATTTCCGACTGGGCGTTCGGCAGTGTAGCTTACTGCAAGGTCAACGGGCTGATCGGCGAAATGTTTGCCCGTAATCTGTACCCGGCGGAACGCGCAACCCGTGCGGAAGCAGCGGATATCATCCGGAAATTTGCGATTTTATGCGGAAATATATAATTCAAAATATACAGAAAAAACAACAAAGCGAGGTTTGCCATTGAAACAATACATTCGATTTTTTGCGGTGCTTCTGTCGGCGGTTCTGTTTCTGACTTCCTGCACCGGCTCTGTGACTTCCGGAGAAACTTCCGGTGACGCTCCCGAAACGACGGTTGATTCTTACCGTACCGACCGTGAAGTGCGGGACGATTACAAATCCATCGAAATTTCGGGAGAACACGATATCCGCATTTTCTTTGTCAATGCGGGAAAGGCGGACTCCATCCTCGTCGAAGCGGACGGAAAGCATTATCTGATCGACACAGGTGAAAAAACGTCGGTGCCGAAAATTTCCGCTGCACTGGAATATATGGAAGTCGAGCGTCTGTCGGCAGTCTTTCTGACGCATTCGCACGGCGACCATATCGGCGGGATGCCGATGCTGTCCCAACACTGGGCGAGCGATGTCTGCTACACGCCGGCAATTTCCGGTGAGATGACCAAGATTCAGAAGGCGGCCGCCAGTGCTTCTCTGGAACCGGTCATGCTCGATCCGGGACAGGTCGTGGAACTGTCCGAGGGGCTGTATTTTGAGGTTCTCGGTCCGATCCGGTTCAATCCGCTCGATGAAAACGACAATTCGCTCGTACTCCGCATGACGGTGAACGGAAAAACGGTGCTGTTCGCGGCGGATATGCAGCATGAGGAAGAAAAAACGCTCATGCGCGCCGGATTTGACCTGCGCTGTGACATTCTGAAGGTCGGCAACCACGGAAACAAGGATGCGACTTCCACCGCGTTCATCGAAGAAACCTCGCCGGATTATGCAGTCATCACGACCGACCGGACGGTGGACGAAAATTCCGCGCACAAGAGTATCCGGAACGGTCTGGAATCCGTGGGCGCGGAGGTGCTGATTACGGACGAATACGATCTCGGCATCCTCTGTGAAATCGCGCATGACGGAACGATCACGATGGAAAACGTTGCATGGGGACACGTTTCCGACGATGTGGAATTTGTCTCGATTTCCAAGGAGGAACAGACGGCGGTCATCCGCAATACCGGCAGCGAAGACCTTGATCTGTCCTACTGGTTCATCACGTCGGATCGCGGCGGAGAACTGTTCATGTTCCCGGAAGGCGCAGTCCTTCCGGCAGGCGGAGAACTCGTCGTTGCCGCCAACGATTCCAAAGCGGATGCCGACTACAAATGGGGCGACGCAAAAGTCTGGAACAAGAACAAGGACGACAAAGGCACTCTGATCGACCGCCACGGCAACGTGATCGACGAAATGTTAAGCGAATAAATCAAAAGGCTGAAGAGGAATTCTTCAGCCTTAAATTTTTCAATCCGTTATCAGTTCAAACAGCACATCCGCAATGACGGCGTGTCCGTTTTTATTCGGGTGCGGGTCAATGGCGTTGGAATCGAACGTGCCGCCTTCCTCCACGGGAGCGGCGTTGACGAGACGGTCGGTTTTTCCTTCAAACGCGGCATACACTTCCGCGACAGTGTAGCCGTATTCGGCTGCCAGTTCCCGGATGACGTCGTTCATCTGCGTGACGGAGGTGTCGGCGAGCGCGGCGAAGTTCACCGGCATCATCCCGCCCCAGTCGAGCGTGACATTGACGGCGGCATAAGGATTGTAGCAGGTGAGGAACAGAATTTCACAGTTTTCGCTGGATGCTCGGATATTTCCGATAATCTGCGGAATATCCTCCCGGAGACGTTCCACCCCTTCGGCAACGTCCGCGTTGAACTGCCGGAAGGCTTCGGAAACATCCTCGGAGGTCAATCGGGTGGACGGATTGGTCTTGAAATCCTGACAGGTTCCGAGAAAATCGAACGCGTCGCCGAGAAAATTGTTCGCACCGATGCTGATGGAAACGTAATCTGCATCCGCAAGTTCTTCGGGGATCGCGGAATTGTTGAGAATGTACGCCGCAAGCTGGGTGCTGTCCTGACCGTCCACGCCGAAGTTGCGGGAAACCATCGTTTTTCCGGATTCTTCAACGGAAGCGGCGAGAACGGAGGAATAGGCTTCCGTTTTCGGATTGGCAAGCCCGTAGCCGCGCGCGATCGAATCCCCGAGGGAGACATAACGGAGCGTTTCGGGAGCGAGGATCTCTGGTTCGGCAGACATTCCGGCGGTTTCCGCTTCCGGTTTCACGGCAGCTTTCGTTTCTTCGGGAATTTCTTCGGTCTTACCGCAGGCGGAGAGAAGAACCGGCAGAAGCATCAGCAGAAAAATCAGCAGTTTTTTCATAGGGTTACTCCAGAATAAAATAGGTATGATACCGCTCATCGTGAACGTCGTAGATCGGACAGAAGGTTCGTCCCGCGCCGGTCACGGTGAGTTTTCCGTTTTCAAGGGATGCCGTGAACTCGGCATTCGCGGAAAGATGCAGGAATTCCTCCGAAGGATCGCACGTCACCATGACGAACGGGCCGTACAGGAGTGCGGCTGTTTTGCTGTCGGGCAGGAATTCCCAACGTGCCGCATAATCGAAACATACATCCACGGTGACGGTTTCGCCGTATCCGCATTCAATCACGGCATACCGTCCGCAGATTTCCACGGGATTTCCGTTGACGGTGAACGGATTGTTTTTGCACCATGCGGGAATGCGGAATTTCACGACGGCATCGCGGTGTGCGGAAACCGTGACTTTTCCACAGGATGCCGGGAAGGGAAGATCAATGTTCACGAACACATCGTCCGCACCGAGTTTGGAGGGGATATACTGGTTGACATAGACGGTCTTGTCCTTGAGATAGTAGATGCAGTCGCCGTATTTGACATGGTTTTCCATGCCGGTTCCGTGACAGCAGGTGAAGCTGTAATAGTCGTCCGTGTACTGCTTTTCAACCCCGGGGCCGATCGGGAGCATATAGGTCACGCCGTTGTGCATCGTATCGGTCGATTCCGGATGGCGGGACGCGAGAATGTGGTTGAACAGCGCACGTTCGATGTAGTCCATATAGTCTGCACGTTCGGGA
>SVQN01000012.1 GCA_015065295.1 Oscillospiraceae bacterium | reverse complement strand
CCGAAGGATCATCCCGCGCGCGATACGCAGGACACCTTCTACATCACCGAAAACATCCTTCTCCGTTCCCAGACCTCCCCGGTTCAGGCGCGCACGATGGAAGTTCAGAAGCCCCCGATCAAGATCATCTCCCCCGGCCGCGTATACCGTTCCGACGCCGTCGACGCAACCCACTCTCCCCTGTTCCATCAGGTCGAAGGGCTCGTTGTGGATAAGGGCATCACGATGGGCGACCTCAAGGGTACCCTCGAAATGTTCGCAAAGACCATGTTCGGCGAAGAAACCAAGATCCGCTTCCGTCCGCACCACTTCCCGTTCACCGAACCCTCTGCGGAAGTTGACGTTTCCTGCTTCGTCTGCGGCGGTAAGGGCTGCCGTCTCTGCAAGGGCGAAGGCTGGATCGAAATCCTCGGCGCAGGTATGGTTCATCCGAACGTACTCCGTATGTGCGGCATTGATCCCGAAGTTTACAGCGGCTTCGCGTTCGGTATGGGCGTAGAACGTATCGCCATGTTGAAGTATCGTATTGACGATATGCGTCTGCTCTACGAAAATGACGTACGCTTCCTCAATCAGTTCTAAGTTCGTTTCAATAGTTTCAATATAAATTAAAATTCAATCAGAGAGGTGCAGTTATGTTTGTTATTGGTATCGCCGGCGGCACTTGCAGCGGCAAGAGCACGCTCACGGAAAAACTGGAAACCTACTACGGTGACAAATGCAAAGTCCTCCACATGGACGCTTACTTCCGCCGCCCCTCCATCACCACCATCGCTCCCATCACGGGGATCGAATATGTAGAACACAATCATCCCGACGCCCTCTATCTGGACAACCTCTATCACGACTTCGACGAAGCGATCGCATCCGATGCGCAGCTCGTCATCATCGAAGGGCTGTTCGCGCTGTATCTTCCCGCGATCCGCGACAAGCTCGACCTCAAGATTTTCGTCGATCTCGACAGCGACGAACGCCTCGTCCGCCGTGTAAAGCGTTTCATGTCGCGCGGCCAGACGTTCGAGGAAGTCACCGACCGCTACATCGACACGGTCCGCTTCCGCCACAACGAACTCATTGAACCCACAAGATGGCACGCCGATATGGTCGTCAACGGCACCTTCAAAGAAAAGACCGTGAACATCCTGACGACGTACATTGATTCGATGTTATAAGTGAATAATTGGGGAAAACTTTTTTGAAAAAAAGTTTTCCCCAAGCCCCTTTCAAAAAACTTCAAACGAAAAGGTATGACATAGTGAGTGCAAATTTACAGTTATGTAATTTTGTAAACTGCGCTGACGGTTTGGTATTCCAAATCTGCACCTAACTTTGTCTGTCCTATTCCGTATAAAAGTTTTTGAAGATGGGGTTTGGGGAAGGAACTTTTTCCAAAAAGTTCCTTCCCCAAGAATCCCAATTAAATAAGAAAGGTATCTATACCATGCAGCTTTCCATGAAATGGCTCGCTGACTATACCGATGTCAGCGACATTACGATAAAAGATTACTGCGACCGGATGACTATGTCCGGAAGCAAGGTCGAAGGTTATGAAGAAATCGGCACCGACATTTCCGGTGTTGTCTGCGGCAAGATTCTCGAAATCTCCCGTCATCCGAACGCAGAACGTCTCGTGATCTGCAAGGTTGACGTCGGCATCGACGCTCCCATCCAGGTTATCACCGCCGCTACCAACGTATTCGAAGGCGCGGTTGTTCCCGTTGCACGCGACGGCGCACATCTTCCGGGCGACGTGAAGATCAAGAAGGGCAAGCTCCGCGGCGAAGTTTCCGAAGGGATGTTCTGCTCCATCGCCGAACTCGGTCTCTCCCTCAACGATATGCCCGGTGCCATCGAAGACGGCATCCTGATCCTCAACCATGTCGGTCTGGACGATATTCCGCTCGGCGCAGATATGGTCGAAGCTCTCGGCCTCCGCGACACCGTTGTGGAATTCGAAATCACCTCCAACCGTCCCGACTGTCTCTCCGTTCTCGGTCTCGCGCGTGAATCCGCCGTTACCTTCGGCAAGGAACTCAGCATTGCGACCCCGAAGCATGAATACACCTCCGCCGACGGCGATGACATCTCCAACTACCTCAACGTCAAGATCACCGACACCGAACACTGCTACCGTTATTCCTCCCGTGTTGTCAAGAACGTCAAGATCGCTCCCTCTCCGCTGTGGCTCCGCATGAAGCTGCGTTCCTCCGGCGTTCGTCCGATCAACAACATCGTTGACATCACCAACTATGTCATGCTCGAATACGGTCAGCCGATGCACGCCTTCGACTACCGCTGCCTCGACGGTGCGTCCATCAACGTCCGCAAGGCGGAAGACGGCGAAAAGTTCATCTCCCTCGACAGCATTCCGCACGACCTCGACTCCACCATGCTCGTGATTGCCGACAGCAAGAAGGCAGTTGCTCTCGCAGGCGTTATGGGCGGCGAAAACAGCGAAATCACCGACGAAACCGCAACGGTTGTCTTCGAATCCGCGACCTTCCATCCGGGCAACGTCCGCGTTACCGCGAAGAAGCTCGGTATGAGAACCGAATCCTCCGCACGTTTCGAAAAGGGTCTGGACTGCGAAAACACCATGCCCGCTCTCGACCGTGCGTGTGAACTCGTTGAACTTCTCGGCGCAGGCGAGGTTGTAAGCGGTACCATCGACGTTTACCCGACCAGGAAGGAAAAGGCAACCCTCCCGCTTGACGCTGACGTGATCAACAACTTCCTCGGCGTAAATCTTACTCAGGAATATATGGCGGAAACTCTCCGTAAGCTCGACTTCGAAGTTTCCGACGACCTGGGTACCGTAACGGTTCCCTTCTTCCGCGACGACGTCCGCTGCATGAACGACCTCGCCGAAGAAATCATCCGTATGTACGGCTACAACGAAATCCAGTCCACCCTTTCCAATTCCGCAAGCCCGACTGTCGGCGCAAGAACCGAACGTCAGAGCTTCGACGTCCGTCTGCATGATATGCTGGTCGGCATGGGCTTCAACGAAATCGAGACCTTCTCCTTCGTTTCCCCGTCCTATTATGACAAGATCCGTCTTGCCGCCGACGACATCCGCCGCAAGTGCGTAGTGATCTCCAACCCGCTCGGCGAAGATACTTCCGTTATGCGTACGACCGCTCTGCCGTCCATGCTGAAGGTTCTCGCGGACAACTACAGCGTGAAGAACCGCGATATGCTTCTGTTTGAAAACGCAAAGGTATATCTGCCCACATCCGAAAACGAACTTCCGAACGAACCTGCCCGTCTGACCCTCGGCTTCACCTCCGCGGACGACAAGGTCGGTTTCTACCGCATGAAGGGTTACATTGAAGCGATCCTCGGCATCGCCGGCATTGCAAATGCAGCCTTCAAGAGCTGCAAGACCGAACCGGCGTTCCATCCGGGCAGATGTGCGGAAATTTTTGTCGGCGACGTAAGTCTCGGCGTATTCGGTGAAGCGCATCCGGAAACCGCCGACAACTACGGCATCGGCTGCAAGGTTTACCTCGCGGAACTCGCGCTTGACGCGATCTACGATGCACGCCGTGTGGAAATCCGCTACACCGCAATCCCGAAGCATCCCGCGATCGAACGCGACTTCTCCTTCGTCTGTGACGAAACTGTGGAAGCCGGTTCCGTAGCAGCGGTCATCAAGGCTGCGAACAAGCTCGTTGCCAATGTTGAACTGTTCGACATCTACCGCGGTCCGCAGATCGGCGAAGGCAAGAAGAGTATGTCCTACGCGGTCATGCTGCGCGGCGAAGACAAAACCCTGACCGACACCGAAGCTGACGAAGCTGTTGCTGCCATCCTCGGTGCCCTCGAAACCGAACTCGGGGTTAAGCTGAGATAAATAGGATTTCTTGGGGAAGGAACTTTTTAAAAAAAGTTCCTTCCCCAAACCCCATCCTCAAAAACTTTCAAAATAAATGGTTTGACAAAGTTTGTGCGGATTTACAGAAAGGATATATTACGATGCTGACTTATCCTATGACCATTGCGGGTGTGGATCGTGCCCTGCCGATCTGTCCGCTGAATGAAAATCTGGCAATCGGGGCGTTCGTTATTTTCGGGGATCCCGAACTGACGACAGCGGCGGCGGATGCTCTGCTGAAGATTGCTCCGGAATATGATTACATCATCACGGCGGAAGCAAAGGGTATTCCGCTCGCGCACGAAATGGCGAGACTTGCCGGAAATCAGAAGTATTTTGTCGCGCGCAAAAAGGCAAAGGCGTACATGAGCGGCGTGTTTGAAGTGAAGGTTCAGTCCATCACAACCGCCGGCGAACAGAGTCTGTTCCTAGACAAGGCGGACGCGGAACTCATGAACGGCGCGAAGATTCTGATCGTGGACGACGTTATTTCGACCGGGGAATCCCTCGCGGCAGTGGAACAGCTTGTGAATGCCGCCGGCGGAAACATCGTCGGGCGGATGGCGATCCTTGCCGAAGGTGACGCTCAGGTGCGCGAAGACCTTATTTATCTGGAAAAACTGCCCCTGTTCCATCCGGACGGGACAGTCATCGAAGGTACGATTCACTGATTTTTTGAAAAATCGGGGGAGATTTTCCATGTTTCATGCGGAATTTCCCCGATTTCTTTGTTTTTCGGTCATCACTTTCTTACATTTCCGTCACAGGGAAATTCTTGACAAACCTCTGTTTGTGGTATATAATTATAAGGTATGAAATAATTAACACACGGCGTTATACCGTTATACAAACGGAGGCAAATATTCATGGCAACTACCCAGCACGGTGGAATTTCCATCGAACTCGAACACATTTTCCCGATCATCAAAAAATGGCTCTATTCCGAAAAGGAAATCTTCCTGCGTGAAATCACGTCCAATGCGTGCGACGCGATCACCAAGCTGCGTCGTCTCATTTCTCTCGGCGAAGCGAAGGACATCGACCTTGATGCAAAAATCCGCGTGATCCTCGACAAGGATGCGTCCACGCTGACCGTCATTGACAACGGCATCGGCATGACGGAAGAAGAAGTCAAGAAATATATCTGCCAGATCGCCCTCTCCGGCGCACTGGAATTCATCCAGAAGTACGAAGGCGAAAACAGCGATGCCCAGCAGAACGGCATCATTGGTCACTTCGGTCTCGGCTTCTACTCCTCCTTCATGGTCAGCGACACCGTAGATGTCATCACGAAGTCCTACACCGGCGCACCCTGCGTCAAGTGGAGCTGCGGCGAAGACGGCAATTACGAAATCGAAAACGACTATGACGATGAAGACGGACTCCTTGACGGATTCGGCACTGCCGTTGTGATGCACATCAACGACGAAGGAAAGGAATTCCTCTCCGAATACAAGCTGAAGGAAGTCCTCGGCAAATACTGCGCGTTCATGCCCGTTCCGATCTTCTTTGAAGATGCGAATGCGGAAGACGATCACGACTGTGACTGCGATGATCCGGACTGTGAACATAAGCATGAAGCGAAGGAACCCCAGCCGATCAACGACACCGAACCCCTGTGGCAGAAGAATCCCTCCGACTGCACCGACGAGGACTACAAGGAATTCTACCGCAAGGTCTTCTCCGACTGGAAGGAACCGCTGTTCCACATCCATCTTAAGGCCGACTACCCGCTGAACTTCAAGGGAATTCTCTACTTCCCGCGCATTTCCAACGAATACGAAAGCCTCGAAGGGCAGGTCAAGCTGTACTACAATCAGGTATTCGTTGCGGACAACATCAAGGAAGTCATCCCGGAATATCTTCTGATGCTCAAGGGCGTTCTCGACTGTCCCGAACTCCCGCTGAACGTTTCGAGAAGCTATCTCCAGAACAGCGGCTATGTTTCCAAGATTTCCGCGCATATCACCAAGAAGGTGGCGGACAAGCTGAACCAGATGTTCACGAACGACCGCGAAAACTTTGAATCCATCTGGCGCGATCTGAAAACCTTTGTCGAATACGGCTGTATGCGCGACAAGAAGTTCTACGACCGCGTGAATGCGAATATCCTGTTTGAGAAGTGCGGCGGCGGGTTTGTGACCCTCGACGAATATCTCGACTCGGCAAAGGAAACCCACGAAAACAAGATTTACTACGCCAACGACGCGACCGCGCAGTCGAAGTACATCGCCATGTTCCGCGACGCGGGCATTGACGTGGTTCTGCTCGACCGCGTGATCGACACGCAGTTCATCCACACCGTGGAACAGAACCGTGAAGGCGTGAAGTTCTGCCGCATCGACGCGGAAATCGCGGACGTTCTCAAGGCAGACGGCGACAAGACGGAAAACACCGCCGTTGCTGACCTGTTCAAAAAGATCGCCGGAGAATCCACAAAGGTGGAATTCGACCGTCTGAAGGATACGTCCACGCCCGCGCTGCTCAACATTTCCGAAGAAGCGCGCCGTATGAACGACATGATGAAGCTCTACAACATGGGTGCGGGAATGCCGCTCGACCAGACGCTTATTCTGAATACCGCGTCTCCGCTGGTTGACAAGCTGATTTCCCTTACGGAAGAAGGCCGTAACGATCTCGCGGAAACCATCGCACGTCAGATTTATATGCTCTCGTCCCTGTCCCAGCGTCCGCTGACTGCCGACGAACTGGTTGCCTTCCTGAACGACAGCTACGACATTCTGGGTAAACTGTAATGATCCGCGGCGGCGACGAGGAAGTTATCCGGAAAAATCTGAATCTGCTGGAAACGGCGGCGGCCAATCTTGCCGTTGTCCGTGCCGGCGTCTATCATGAAGCGGCCTATTTCGCACTCCGGAAAAACGACACGCTGACGCCGGACGAAATCGCCGGAATATACCGCGCACAGTCCGGCAATCCTACCGTTGATCTGGTTTCGCCGGATTTTGCCCGGTTCTGCGAGGAATTCACGGCCGCGGGCAGCTTCGGCTTCATCGACACCTACGGGGATGACGATGAAAATCCGGCGGAAACCCCGCGGATCGCCTATATGCAGAACACGTTTTCCGACCGTGCATACCGGATTTTCGAGCGTGTTTTCGAACGGGTGACGGCGAATTATTTCCCCGGATTCCGTGAAGTCTGCGAAGAGGTCTATTACGACCGCGCCACCTACGGCATCCTGCCGGTATCCAGCTCCACGGACGGTCCCCTGCTCTCATTCCACAAACTGCTTTCCAAGTACGACCTCAAAATCGCACTGGAAGCGGATGTTGAGATGAACGACGACACCATTATGCGGTTCGCGCTCCTGAAAAAAGGGCTTGGTACCCTTCCCGGTTCCATCCCCGATCTCTGCGGCGCGTGGCGTTACATGGACTTGTCTGTTGTCATCACGGGAACGATGAAAACCGGCGCATTTCTGTCTTCCTGCGAGGAACTCGGTGCCGAGATTCTCAATATTACCTCCGCTCCGACAGCTCCGACCGAATTCTACGGCGAGCATCCCGCGATGACCCTGCAGCTCGACATCACCGGTGCGAATCTGGAAGCCCTGTATATTTTTCTGGAGGCATCCCACATCCGCTACGATGTTTCCGGAATCTACGATATTCTGACATAATCTACCGAAAGGATCAACAGAATCATGGAAATTTATAAGAAGAGATACCTCGAATGGCTGGAATCCGACGTGGTTGACGAAGAAACCAAGGCGGAACTCCGCGCCATCGAAGGCAACGAAGAAGAAATCGAGTTCCGGTTCGGTTCCTACATGGAATTCGGTACCGGCGGCCTGCGCTCCAAGATGAGTGCCGGCTGCGCCATGATGAACGTCTACACCGTCGCACAGGCGACCGAAGGCGTTGCACGCACCATCGAATCCCTCGGCGGAAACGCAAAGGAACGCGGGGTCATCATCGGCTGCGACAGCCGCAACAACTCCGCTCTGTACGCAAGACGCTGTGCGGAAGTTCTGACCGCGCACGGCATCAAGGTCTATCTGTTCGACGAACTCCGTCCGACCCCCATGCTGTCCGCCGGTGTACGCCACTTCGGCTGCATCGCGGGCATCAACATCACCGCGTCCCACAACCCGGCGGCTTACAACGGCTACAAGCTCTACTGGGAAGACGGTGCACAGCCGACCAAGGACATGGCAGATCATGTTTCCAACTTCATCTACAATACCGACATTTTCACCGGCGTTCCCACCCGTGACCAGGCAGACGAATCCCTCATCACCATGGTCGGCGCGGAATTCGACGAAATCTTCATGAAGAACGTCATCGGCGAACAGGTATATCCGGATGCCGTAGGCCGTGCGGCAGACGAACTTCACGTTGTCTACACGCCTCTCTGCGGTGCGGGCTACCGCATTGTTCCGGAAGTTCTCCGCCGCATCGGTGTGAAGAACCTCCATCTCGTAGACTGCCAGATGACGCCCGACGGAAACTTCCCGGGCCTTGCAAAGCCGAATCCGGAATATCCGGCAGCGTTCGCGGAAGGCATCAAGGTTGCATCCGAATATGCGTCCTCCGACCTGATTATTGCGAACGACCCCGACTGTGACCGCGTCGGCGTTATGGCACGCGACAAGTCCGGCGAATGGCACTGCATCACGGGCAACCAGATGGGCTCTCTCCTGCTCGACTACATCTTCACCGCACTGGAAGAACAGGGCAAGATGCCGGAAGACGCGTACGCGATCAAGACGATCGTAACAAGCGAAATGGCGACCAGAATCTGCGAAATGCACAACGTGGAACTGTACAACGTTCTGACCGGCTTCAAGTTCATCGCGGAAGTTATCGGCGAACATGAAGCGAAGGGCGAAGGCACCTACCTTCTCGGCTACGAAGAAAGCTACGGCTACATGAAGGGTTCCTACTCCCGCGACAAGGACGGCGTGGTTGCGACCATGCTGATCTGCGAAATGGCGGCGTTCTACTCCCTCAAGGGCATGACCCTGATCGACGCGATTGATTCCCTGTACAAAACGTACGGCTTCTACATGGAAAACTCCGCGGAAATCTACATGGAAGGTCTGGACGGCAAGGAACAGATCGCCGGTCTGATGAACAAGCTCCGCGCAAACGATCCCGCCGAAATCGCGGGCAGCCGCGTGGTGAACATCCGCGACTATCAGGCGGAAACCTCCAAGAATATGCTCACCGGCGAAGTCACCGGTACGAATCTTCCGAAGTCGAACGTCATGTACTACAAGACGGAAAACGGCAACGTTGTTGTGGCACGTCCGTCCGGCACGGAACCGAAAATCAAGTTCTACATCCTCGCCAACGGCAAGGATGAAACGGAAGCGGCCGCCAACGTCAAGGCCTGCACCAACTCCCTCGAAGATATGCTGGGCATCCCGCAGAATTCGCTGAAGAAATAATGTTTTTCGGGGAAACCTTTTTTGAAAAAGGTTTCCCCGAACCCCTTCCCAAAAACTTCAATCCGGGAAGGGAATTTTTTTGTTTGTGCAGGAAGCGTGACCGATGTGGCTGACGAAAAACAGAGCCTGATTTTTTCAGACTCTGTTTTTTTTATGCAATTTCAACGCCAGCCGGATTCGCGTTTCCGCTGAAGTTCCAGTTCGCGGCGTTCGTCGGCACGACGCTGTTCGAGAATCGGCCGGAATTTCTGTTTGCAGAAAATCCCGGTACCGATAAGAGAGGCAAAAAAGAGTATGAGAGAGACGGCAGTTTTCCCTGCTGTTCCAAACCAGAATACCGGGATCATCTGCGGGATCGCCCACCACGGAAGAATACTGCCGTAAAGCGCGTGATGCGCCCGGAATTCCTCATCCGTGAGTTCGGGGATATCGTCATTGCGGGAAGATCGTTCGGAATTCAGTCCAAGCGTCCGCATATCCCATGCGATCATCAGAAATGCACCGGCACAGAAAAGCGGAGCGATACTGCCCGCATTGATCCGGATATCTCCGATCTCTCCAGTCAAAGCAAGCACGATCAGCAGAACGGCGGTCACGCAGGAAGGGGGCAGAAAAGCAATTTTCATAAATACCTCCTGATTCAGCGGCTGTCGTCATCGTTTCTTTTTCGGCGGAAAACTCTCCCTTATTCAATTACAAAATGTACCGGAAGTCCATCCACATACTTCGGGCTTACTTCTCCCTGAATCAGCGGACGGATGTACGCGAGGCACTTTTCGTTGACATTGTTGCCTGCTTCGTTGATATAATCGCGCGGAACGCTGCGAACCGCGTTCGCAATCTTTGCGATGGGTTCAACCTTGTAGGTGATTTCGTAGTCGCCTTCGCTGCGGACCATCGAAACCATCGAGCTGGTCAGACCGGATACCGCCGCTTCGATGCCGCTGCGTCCGGTAGCAACCGATTCGTCCAGGTCGGTCTGGGATGCGAGGTGAGCCGCGCACCGCTGGGGCAGATTCAGTTCGACGGAGCGAACCTTGCAGCCGAATTTTTCCTTGACTGCCATTTCGAGTGCCTTGCCGGTACCGGAGAGGTACTTATGGCCGAACGCGTCGGCAGCACCGGTCTGTGTACCTTCGCCGACATAACGGCCGTCCGCGAAACGAACGCCTTCGGAAACGGCGATGACGACATTCGGATGACGGGTGAACGCTTCTTCCACGTCCGTGAAGAACTTGTCCATATCAAACGCAACTTCGGGCAAGTAGACATAGTCGGGTGCATACTTCGGAAGTGCAGCGGCAGCGGTGAGCCAGCCGGCGTCACGTCCCATAATTTCGACGATCGTAACCGCCTTGGTGGTATAAACCGCGCAGTCACGGACAATTTCCTGCAGGGTTGCCGCGATGAACTTTGCCGCGGAGCCGTAGCCGGGCGTATGGTCGGTACCCATGAGGTCATTGTCGATGGTCTTCGGAATGCCGATCGCGTGCATTTCGTAATCGGAGGTCTTCAGATATTCGCTCAGTTTTGCCACGGTATCCATGGAGTCGTTGCCGCCGATATAGAAGAAGTAGCGGATATCGTACTTCTTGAAAATACCGATGAGGTTTTCGTAAAATTCCGGATTGTCCGCCGGCTTCGGGAGCTTATTCCGGCAGGAACCGAGCGCAGCCGCGGGGGTATTGATGAGAAGCTGCTTCTTTTCTTCGTCGATATCTCCGTTTTCGGCTGAAAAGATTTCGCCGAGGTTGCAGAGATTCTCCTTCAGGAATCCTTCGATCCCATTTCTCATGCCGTACAGTGCGGTCACTGCGCCGCTTTTTTTCTTTTCCTGAAAATATCCGTCAATGACCCCGGCAAGGGTTGCGTTGATCGCAGCAGTCGGGCCGCCGGACTGGCCGACCACCGCCGCACCGCGTAAAAGTTCCATGTTTGTCTCTCCTGTGTATCTATTTTCTATGGTTTAATAATAGCACATTTCGCGGGGGATGTCAATATGAATCGAGGTTTTGGCTGCTGGGATGTGGTTTTCTTGGGGAAACCTTTTTGAGGAAAAGGTTTCCCCAAACCCCTTCCAAAACCTTTTTAGGCTGCGGTAGCCGGTTTGTATAGCTGATATGATGGGGAGGGGATTTTTGAAATATTCCGTGGAGTACGGCTGAAGAGTGTTCGACCCGTTGACATGGGGCTGGTTTGAATTTCTACGAAAATTGTAACGGGGAAGTCAGGCTCCGCCAAGACCCTGACTTCCCTCGCCATGTTGCGACTGCACGATACAGTACGCCACGATTGAATTCAGCTACAGCAAGTCAGCTTCTGCGCGGCTTGGCTCGCCCGCCGTCCGCGCTTTCCGGCAGTTCGGTCGGCTGACATACAGTTTTCTTCGAAAAGCACGAACGGCGACTAGCCAAGGAGTGCGGGGGATTCCTTTATGTAGCTGAATTTGATCGTGACGCACTTCATCAACGTATCTCTCTACGGCAACGGAAGTCAGGGTCTTGGCGGAGCCTGACTTCCCCATAACGATTTTCGAAGAGTTTCAAACCAACGTCATGTCAGCGGATGGGATCAACAAAACGGCTACGCAGGTACCCAAGAAAATCCCCCACAAACAAAAAATTTGCTGTACCAAACCGGCTACCGCAGTCCAAAAAGGTTTTGGAAGGGGTTTGGGGGAACCTTTTCCTCAAAAAGGTTCCCCCAAGGAAAGCCAAACAAAATTTTCCCCTCCCCCCAAAGTTCGACCGTTTTTTCGCTCCGCATACGGTATAATATTGGCAGAAACAAACAGAAATAACAAATAAGAGGATTTTATTATGTTGGAATACGAAAACTCGCTGAAGTCGATTACGTCCGGAAAGTGCCTGACCGTGTATCTGGAAGGGGATATCGACCACCATAACGCGCGGATCGTGCGGAGCAAAATCGATACCAAACTCTATATCCAGCGGCCGGGGGAACTGGTGCTTGACCTCTCCCGCGTCAATTTCATGGACAGCTCCGGACTCGGGCTGATTCTCGGACGGTATACCAAGGCCGTGGAACTGGGGATCCTGTTCAAGGTCGCCAATCCCAGCCCGCAGATCCGGAAAATTCTCGATCTCGCCGGCACCGAGCGGCTCATCAAAATCGAAAATGCACCGATGAGTGCCAAGCGCGTCTGAGAAAGGAGGAATTCCGTGAAAGCTACCGTTGTCAACGATGTCCGACTCACCTTCCCGTCCGTGTCCTCCAATGAGGCGTTCGCCAGAGCTGCCGCCGCTTCATTCTGCGCGCAGCTCAATCCGACCTATGACGAACTCTCCGATATCAAATGCGCTGTCTCCGAAGCGGTCACCAATGCCATCGTCCACGGCTACCGCGATGCCCTCGGCGAAGTCCAGCTTCACATGACCATCACCGACGACCGGGTGTTCCGCGCCGAAATCAAGGACAAGGGCTGCGGCATCCCCGACGTGGAGGAAGCCATGCGCCCCCTGTTCACCACCGATCCGGAAAACGAACGAAGCGGCATGGGCTTCACGATCATCGAAAATTTCATGGACTCGCTCCGCGTGGTATCCGCCCCCGCCAAAGGTACCCGCGTCATCATGACCAAAAAACTCTCCATGCTTCCGCGTGTGAAGGGCTGATACATACCGGAGATTCTCTCCGGGAAATCCATGGGGAGGCAGTTTATGACCAACACCTACGACGAAAATCTTGTGTATCTGGAACGCTATGCCGCCGGCGATCCTTCCGCGGAGGACGAGCTTGTACGCCGGAACAGCGGCCTCGTCAATGGAATCGCCCACCGGTTCAAGGGACGCGGCGTGGAATTCGAGGATTTGGTACAGATCGGAACTATCGGTATGATTAAGGCCATCCGCAGCTTCGATCTGTCGCGCGGAAATGCCTTTTCCACCTATGCCGTTCCGCTGATTATCGGCGAGATCCGCCGGTTTCTCCGCGACGACGGGATCGTCAAGGTCAGCCGCATTCAGAAACGTACCGGCGCGGCTCTCATGCACGCACGCGAACAGTATATCGCCGAATACGGCGTGGAACCCCGTCTGGAGGAACTCGCGCAAACCGTCGGTATCTCTCCCGAAGAAGCCGCCGCCGCACTCGATTCCGCCTCTCCGGTGCGTTCCCTCTCCGAAACAATCGGCGATGACGACTTTTCTCTGGAGGATGTGATTCCCTCCTCCGACGACGAACTCGGGAAAATGGTCGAAAAAATCGCCCTGCGCGAAATGATCGGCACCCTTCCGCCGCTGTGGAAAAAAATCATCCTTCTGCGGTATTTCCGAGACTATTCCCAGCAGCAGACCGCCGATGCGCTCGGCCTGACGCAGGTCAAAATCTCCCGCGAAGAAAAAAAGATTTTCTCGAAACTCCGGGAAAATCTGGCATAAAAAAATCGGGGACAAGCCGTACTTCACGGTCTGTCCCCCTTGATTTTTTGCCTCAGAACAGCTTCTTCAGTGCGCCGAAAACGTCCTTCGCGCCGTCAACAGCCATCTTCGCCTTGACGCCATCCACAACCTTTTCAATGAGATCGTCCGGAAGGTCTACGTCGAGAACCTTTTCCACTGCCTTGATCGGGTCTTTCTTGAAAAGATCAACAAGGTCGTCGTTCGACTTGATCTTTTCTACGATTTCTTCAATTTTTTCCTTGATGTTGTCCATGTGAATTCTCCTATTGTGATTTGATTGGAACAGATTTATTATACCTTCAAACTGTGAAAAATTCAAGTGGGTTTTATGCCTATTTTTAAAACAGTTCAATAAATCATCTATTATCCCTCCCCGTCGGAAATTCCGCAAAGTCCCTTGACATTGCCCGGCGGATGTGCTATAAATGAAGCAATATTTCAACCGGAGGAACATCCATGATTACTCTCAAAAAATCGCCCGACCGTGATTTTCTCATTCTCAATCTGACCGACCCGCAGCTCGGCAACGACGAATGGGACGAAAACCACAGAAATTATCAGATTCTCACCACCACCATCCGTACCCTCATCGAACGGGAACGCCCCGACCTCATCACCGTCAGCGGCGACCTCGCGTGGGCCGGCTGCACCAAGGCCTATCAGATGCTCGCGGACTTCCTCGACAGCTTCCGGATTCCGTGGGCTCCCGTCTGGGGCAATCACGACAACCAGAACGGTCCCGAAGAAGTGGACGCCGTCGCGGATATGTTCCTCGCGCACGAATACTGTGTTTACGAAAAGGGCGATCCCGCGCTCGGCAACGGCAACTATACCATTGCTGTCGAAGAAAACGGTACCGTTGTCGAAGGGGTTCTCATGATGGACTCCCATGACCGGATGCCGTTCACCAAGGAAGACGGCACCGAATCCAACGAATGGGCAAAGCTCATTCCCGAACAGATCGAGTGGTACCGCGCACAGATCGCGGAACTCGAAGCGCACGGCTGCAAGGATTCCACAATGATTATGCACATCCCGATTTACGCCTACCGTGACGCATGGACGGCTGCGTTCAAGTCTGATCTCGATCCGAGCAAACTCACCGTAGCGGACAGCCTCACCGGTGACTGCTGGAACGACGGCTACAAGAACTCCATCGGCGTAAAATACGAAGGCATCTGCAGCTATCCCGCCGACGAAGGCGCGTTTGACGTGATGCGCGAACTCGGCTCCACGAAGCACATCCTCTGCGGTCATGACCATGTCAACAACTTCATCATCCCCCATCAGGGCGTGAAGTTTGTCTACTGCCTCAAGACCGGCGCGGGCTGCTACTGGAATCCCGTCCTCAACGGCGGTACTTACCTCCGCGTAACCAAAGACGGCGTGACCGATGTATGGCATGAATACGTCGATGTCAGCAATCTTCTTGCAGAATGATGAACATCGTCGAAGTTGTAGCCGCACTGATCCGGGACGGCGACCGGTTCATGATCTGTCAGCGGCCGGAAGGAAAAAAACGCGCGCTCCTCTGGGAATTTGTCGGCGGTAAAGTCGAGTCCGGCGAAACCAAAGAAGCGGCACTCATCCGCGAATGTATGGAAGAACTCGCCGTCACCGTCGCACCGCAGGAAATTTTCATGGATGTTACCCACGAATATCCGGACATCACCGTCCACCTGACCCTGTTCAACGCCGTCATCACCGAAGGCGTCCCGCAGAAGCTCGAACATAACGACATCAGATTCATCACCGTCGATGAAATCCCGCAGTATGACTTCTGCCCCGCCGACGTCGAAATTTTAGCAAAAATCAAGGAAACCCTCGCATAAATCCGCACAAACAAAAAAATCCCTTTCCCAGACTGAAGTTTTTTGAAAGGGGTTCGGGGAAAACTTTTTTACAAAAAAGTTTTCCCCGATTCTTTACTTATTCAAATATTCCCGGATGATCTTCGGGAGATCGGTGTAGCGGTCGATGCAGAGGAAGTCGATGTCGGACTTGTAGACGGATTCGTCGTTGCCGCCGGTGCCGTAGTCGTCGCCGACGTAGACGATGTCTTCGTGGGTGTAGCCTTCTTCACGGCAGAGGAGGTCGAGAGCGTAGTACTTGTTGTACGGTGCCGGTGCCATGTCGAACGAGGACGAACCGCCGACAAATACCGTGTATTCCGGGAACATCGCTACCACTTCGTCGTAGATCGCGCGTCTCTTGGCACGGTCGGGGTCAAACGCCAGCTTGTCTGAAATATCTGCCTTTGTGCCGAGCAGCGGAATGGTCACGCATCCCGACGGGTGGAATTCCACGTGTTCACCGACATATTCCGTGAAACCGTATTTTTCGCGGAGAACCGCCGCACGTTCCGCCACGGATTCCTTATCACACGGCAGTACGATGTCGCGTACCACTTCCATGTCGCCGTTCCGGTAAACCGAATACTGCATCCCGTAGTTCCCGATAATATCAACCGGGAATTCCCGCAGCTGACGGAAAATTCTTGTCGCCTGTCCCGCACCGGTGATGATAATACGCACGCCGAGATCCTTCAGTTCCTGAAGAACCGCGAGGTTTTCATCCGTAATCCATGTACGGTGTTCGGTCAGCGTTCCGTCAAGGTCAAAGGCAAATACTTTCTTGTTCATAATTGTAAGCTCGCCGCGAAAATATCGTTTTGTATGTATCCGCAGCTATTCCCTTCCCGTCTCCTTCTGAGACTGTTTGGTCTTCCCCTGTCGGGAGTATTTTAGTAAACGCAGATTGAATCCGCGTTTACTTTATCTGACGCCGAGCTCTTCGCAGATTTTCAGAGCTTCGGCAGTGTCATTCGTCGTGAACAGAACCGCGCCGAGGCCGATTCCGGTTTCAAATTGTTCCTTCGTCACCACGCCCGCACCGAGCCATACTTCGATGCCATGATCCTTCAGGAACTGTGCGTTTTCCGCACTGTAGTCGAACATACACGCGCAGTACAGATATTCCGTCGGATCGGATTCCACGTTCCGCATGATGCTGTAGGGATAGAATCCGTGCGTCCGGTACTTGCCGCCGTTCATTTCCGCCAGCTTTTTCAGAATGTGCGCGTCAAAGCTGTTCATGACCACGCGGTCGGAAAGATCGAATTCTTCGATGATGTCCACGGTCTTCACCATGCTTTCGTGCGAAAATTCGTCCCCGTGCGTATCAAAATAATCCTTGAATTCCACGTTGATGAGCACGTCGTACGGCTTCACCAGCTCGCAGAATTCGCGGAACGTCGGCACCTGCTGCGGCTGTCCGTTGTATTCTCCGGCGGACAGTGCCTTCAGTTCGGCGAGTGTCATGTCGCTGATACGTCCGGTACCGTTCGTTGTACGGTCAACGGTCGCGTCGTGCATGACGATAATTTCGCCGTCCTTCGTCATGTGAACGTCCAGTTCCACCATATCCGCACCCTTTTCGATGGACGACTTGAAGGATGCAAGGGTGTTTTCCGGAACCGCCTTGGGATCCCCGCGATGCCCCGCGATCGTGACGGGATGCTTGTAGCTGAATTTTGTCATAGTAAGTTCCTCCTCATTCAGTTTTTGCGTTTCATTTGTTCGATCCGATCCTCATCCGGCGTAACGTACGCGGTCCAGTTGGTCTGGTAAACCACCAGTCCGGGCTTTGCACCCGCCGGTTTCTTGACCTTTGAGACCTTCATATAGTCCACCGGAATCATAACGCCGCCGCGCGCCTTGGAGTTGTACGCGGCAATTTCCGCCGCTTCCGTAAAGGCACGTTCGGTCGGTTCGTCCTCGCCGTCCTTTTCGATCAGGACAACGTGCGAACCCGGCTGATTCTTGACGTGGAACCACCAGTCCGAACGGTCGGCGAGCTTGGTCGTGAGGTAATCGTTGGCAATATTGTTGCGCCCGCAGAGGACGGTATAGCCCTCGCTGGTTTCATATTTTGCAATGCTCGGCGCGGACTGCTTCTTTTCCGTGTAGTTTTTCATCTTGGAGGCATACCCGCTGTGATACAGCTCCGCACGGATTTCGGACAGTTCCTTTTCACCGTCCGCACGGGACAGCGCGTCGAGAACGGAGTAGACGTAAACCAGTTCTTCCTCCGCCGCTTCGATCTGCGCGGCAAGATGAACCTTCGCCGCCTTGGATTTGTTGTATTTCTTATAGTACACCTGCGCGTTCGCGGACGGAGACAGGCGTTTGTCGAGCGGGATAGTGATGGTCTCATAGTCCTCGCTCATGTAGTTCTGCACCTCGCACTCGGTCAGGCCACGCTTGAGGCGATAGATATTCGCGGTAATGAGGTCGCCCCAGAGACGGTATTTTTCCCCGTCCTCGCAGGCGGCAAGCTCGTCCTTCTGGAGACCGATTTTCTTCGTGATACGGGTTTCCGCATTGGACAGGAGCTTGAAAATGTCGGCAGCGCGGCGGTGGAGACGTTCGTTGCGGCTGCGTTCGCCGAAATATTCGTCGATCAGTTCGCCGAAGGTTTCCGTGGATTCGGTCGTTCTTGTACGTCCATACTGACGGATGTCCATGAACGCATATTCGGCGGGAATGCCGTGTTCGTCGCGGATGAGGCAGGGCGTGCCCACGCCGTCTTTGATGGCGGTGATCGTGGAATCGAACATCCGCCAGAGGTCGCGTGCGGCATCGTGCATGGTTGCGTCCACACGTCCGGCAGCACGGAAGACGATTTCCCGTGCGATCAGCGGGGACAGGCCTGCAAAGTTTGCCATGAGGAATTTTTCGGCGGATTTGTCCGGTTCGGCAGCGGCGGCGAGCTTCTTGAAGAAGCGTTCATCCACTTCTTCGGACAACGGATCGTATTTGTCCTGCTTCGGCGGCAGTTCGTAGGTCATGCCGGAGAGAACCTGCCGTTTTTCGCTGGTTGTGAAGTCGATGGACTTCAGCACGCCGATAATTTTGTCGTCGGCATTGGTGATGATGATATTGGAGAACCTCCCCATGAGTTCGCAGATGACGTGCTTCTGGGTAGCGAAGCCGAGGTCATCGTGCGTATCGAAGGTAATCCGTGCGGCACGCTCGAATCCGAGCTGGGTCACGCCCGCGAATCTGGCACCCTGAAAGTGCTTGCGGAGCATCATGCAGAACATCGGGGGCGTGGCGGGGTTTTCGGGCTTGATGGACGTAAGGTTCATTCTTGCCCCGCCGCCGGCATTGATATGGAGACGGTGTTCTTCGCCGGCGCATCGGATGACGAAGACGGCTTCGTCGCGCGACGGCTGATAAATTTTATCGACTTTCCCGTTTGTCAGCTTCTCGTTCATTTCCTTAATGACAAACCGGAGCATCCCTGCATCGTAGGCCATTTTATAAAATGTTGTTTCCCGGGGAAAACTTTTTTTGAAAAAAGTTTTCCCCGGACCCCTTTCAAAAAACTTTATGTAAATAAATGGGTTGGAGTTCGTGCGGATTATTCGTTTTCTTCATCCTCTTCGTCGTCGATTGTGTAGCAGACGAAGGGCATACACGTTTTGTACAGCTTGAAGCCGACGGCTTCGGCGGTGCGGATAGAAGCGGTATTGTCGCTGGTGCAGACGTATTTGACGCTTTCGCCGTGGGCGAGGATATGCCGCGTGAGTCTGGCAACGCAGGCTTTCGCGTAGCCGTTCTGGCGGTAGTCTTCCTCGCATTCGACGGTGATTTCGTACAGGCCGTCGTCTTCACAGACATCGTTCAGACCGGCGTAGCAGACCACTTTTCCGTCACGGCGGAGGATTGCCATTTTGTCGCACGGGTCGGTTTCGAGAAATTCAAACTCGTCCAGCGGGAGATTCTCGAACACTTCGCCGGTGAGATCATCGACGAGGTCACAGCCGGGAACGTCATCGCCGGAAAGGATGTCGCCGGGAACGGCGTGGAATTCGTAATAGATCACGCCGAGCGCATCGTCGCTTTCGTAATCCAATGCTGTCATGATGGGGGTGATTTTCTCATAGAGGAACGCCTGTGCCGCGTCCGAGGTGGGAGCGTCGGCAAATTTTTCTTCAAATTCCTGTGCGATGGTTTCGCAGAAGGAATAAACGAGGAGGTCAAGTCCCTCTCCGGCGATATGGTTCATTTCAAAGGGAACGGCAATATGATGCCGGGTGGCGATCACCTGTTCCTCCAGTTCTTTTTCTTCCAGACGGATCATGGCTGGTTCTCCTGTTCGGGTTGGGGTTCGGAAGTTTCCGCTGTTTTCACGGGAGTTCCGTGAGTGACGACAAAATAATGATCGGTGAAGCGGGTATCGAGCGGATCGGCAAGTTTGCCGTAATTCTTTCCGGCGACGGCGGTGTAATAGCGGTAATACCATTCCGCACCGGCATTCTCGACCAGAAAAACGGTCGGAGAGGTATGATAATCGGGGAAGCGGTACTCCGGATGTCCTTCGCCTTCCGCAGAACTTCCCGCGTACTGGGTCTGCAGATACAGAACCTTGATCCCCTCGGCTTCGGCAAGAGCGTCCAGCCCGGTACGGAACTCACTGCCGTACATCAGGTCGGCCGTATGGACGGCACAGATCGCGGAACGCTCGGTCGAACGGAAGGCCGCCATGATACGTTCCGGATCGGACATGGCACGGAGTTCCTCCGCATTCATGACATAGTCGTCTTCGGTCGGCGCGGCGTAAGAATAGACGTTCAGCTTCCGGATAGCGGTCATGGTACGGTTGATGAGGAACAGTTCAGTCAGGTAGTCGCAGAAGTCGGCGGACATACCGGTGCGCTCCTGCAAAACCGTAATCCGCTTCAGAAACTGTCCTTCCTCATCCTGAAGAAAGACATTCTGCGCGACATTCTGCTGGGCGATGGTCATATCAAGCAGAACGGCGGAATAATTGTTGTACTGTTTGGCAAAGCGGGTGAAGTGCCCGAGAAGGTCAAAGCTCTCCGCGATGCCGTAGTCGATCCCGACGACGATGAGGTCTGCCTGCGATACCTCGACGCGGAGGTCATAATAAACGGCGTAGGTATTGCTCTCGGGGGAGAATTTTTCGGCGTTCACGCGCGCCGCGGGGGGAAAGAGAAGGTCAATTCCCGCAGGGGTCAGAAAAAGGAAGGCAAGTGCCTGAGCGATCAGGACAGCCGCCGCAAATTTGGTGATTCGCCGGATTCTCGTTTTCATATACAGCCTCGATGTTCATAAAGTCGGAAACAGGACATTTTGCTATCTTATTGTAACTGATTCGTGGGATAAAATCAATATTTTTTTGAATATTCATGGGATGAAAAAATGTGGGGGAAACTTTTTTAAGGAAAAAGTTTCCCCCACACCCCTTTCAAAAACTTTTTGGGAAGGGACAGAGATCATCTTTACTTTACGATGAAGCAGGTTGCCATATCCTGCGTGATTTTGGTGCCGCGTTCGACGAGGCGGTTGAAGACGGCGTTTTCCCATGCACCGTGGGCGCAGTAGGTGTTGAAGAACGTCCGCTGGGATGCGAGGTGGTCGGGGATGTACTTCTTCATGAGGGTGCAGGAACGCTCGAACAGTTCGTTCTGGAGCTTTGCGACGAGTTCCCGGACGGGTGCGAGGACTTCGACGAGCTTGGCGTATTCGCCGCGTTCGTGGCTGATGACCGGGACAATGATTTCGTAAGTATCGCCGTTTCTGCGGAGCTTGCCGTTTTCCACAAGTTTGGCACAGAGATAATCGTCCGGCTGTTTTCCGGTACGGTAGAATTCGTCAAAAGCGCGGAACATATCCTGATTGTATGCGCGCGCATCTTTGGTGAATTCCGAAGCAATGTAGTATTCCACAAGATCACCGTTCAGACCGCCGCTGCTGTTGACGCCGAAGCAGTAGTTTTCGTATTCGCTCCGCCCGGTATATCCGAGAATATACCACCGTTTTTCCGATTCGATATGGCTCTCGAACGGCAGATTCGCCGTATCAAAGAAGTCGTTTTCCGTTTCGCGCCCCAGAACGACCAGCAAAGTCAGGAGCAGTTTTTCGAACGGTTTGTCCGAACCGGTGAATCCGACCGCCTTGATTTCGTCCGCGAGAGAGAACAGCGTATCGAGAATTTCATCTGCACGGGAAAGACAGAGTTCAAAGCCTTTCCTGAACACATCGTCGTACACTTCTCTGCTCCAGATCGGGAACATCGTCTGATATTTGTCCTTCGTCTGTTTCATGCACTGGCACTTCACCAGTTCCGCGAGCGAATCCTCGATATAATCCGCCGCACAGCCGATGTCCGACGCGATTTCCGTGACCGTTTTCGGCGATTCATAGGCAGAAATGCAGATATTCTGCGCCAGAAGATTGTCGATCGCCCGGTCGGCACCGTCGTAATTGCCGAGTTCGCCGCTCCATTCGACGTATCCGCCCATGTTCATGTACAGCTTGACTGCTTTTCTGTATCCGTTTTCCATATAATCCATTTTCATAAGTTCCTCCTTCAGTCTTACTTTTGACTGATTCAGCCGCCATTTCACCGAGGACAGCGGAATTCCAAGTTCCTCCGCAATGGTACGGTAATCCTTCTCCTCCAGCCAGTACATCACGCACACGTCGCGGTACATCTTCGAGAGATACGACACCGCGCGGCGCAGATTGGCGCACTCCTCCCTCCGGATGACATCGGTTTCGGGCGTTTCATAGCTGACCCCCGTGGAGTCGATAATCATAATCACGTCCTCCGACGGCGTTTCGCGGCGGGATTTCGCGCTGACCGTCCGCAGGTACACGTTGCGCGCGATCCCCCACAGCCACGGAATGCGGCGGTCGGGATCGTCGATTTTGTGATACGCGCGGATGGCGCACTCGACGATGTCCTGCGTCAGATCTTCCGCCGCACCTTCATCGTGCAGGCGGTTGTACGCAAAGCGGTACAGGCGGTCGAGCTGGGAAGTGAGAAGTTCGTTAAGTTCGTTGTCCATACGTTGTCCTCGTCTGGCGGGATGTTTTTCGTGGATAATTCTGTAATTGAAAGCCGGCTTTGTATAATAAGTCGGCGGAAAACAGATTTTGTTAGGCGTGACGGGAAGTTTTTCTGAAAAAATTTTATTTCTTTCTCATTTTATCATTTTCACTTCCGGAACGTCAATTGAATTTCTTAAAAAAAGTTACAATTATTAATAATCTCCTGTGGAAATTATGCGAAGGATATGGTATAATGATATCTGAATAAAATTTTCTATTATTTTTATTGATTTATATTATCACCTCAGCATGAGTACCCCCGAAAGGATTTGTTATGCCCAGATATATCGAAAAGGTCGAAAAGCTGACCCTGCCCGTGATCCCTCTCCGCGGTCTGGTCGCTTTCCCCTCCATTCCTATAAATTTTGAACTCGAGCGCGATATCTCCAAAGCCGCGTGCAAAGCGGCAGAGGCATCCGACCTGTACGTCTTTCTCCTGACCCAGAAGGAACTGAACGTCGAATCTCCTGAAGAAGCCGATCTCTACGATGTCGGCTGTGTCGCCAAGATCAAGCAGACCCTCAAGAAGCCCGACGGCAATATCCGCGTTGTTGCGGAAGGGATGTGCCGCGGTACGCTCACCGGACTGCGCCGCGAAAAGGATTACCTCGTTGCGGACATTCTCTCCAAGACCATGACCGCCGACTATTCCGTTCCGGATATCCGCACGGAAGCCCTTCTCTCCGAAACGCTGAACGCGCTCGACGAAATGCTCCACTATCTCCCCGCTGTTTCCGACGAATTCCTCACCGCGGCTGCTTCCATCAAGAATCCCGGGCTGCTCGCGGACTTCATCGCGTCCGGCATTTTCGTCCGCTATCAGGACAAGGTGGAAGTGCTGAAAATGTACGATCCCATGCTCCGCGCGGAAAAGGCACTCGTCATCATGGAAAGCGAGATGAAGCTGCTCAAGACCGAGCTGGAAATCCACCGCAAGGTCAAGAAAGCCATGGACGACAACCAGCGCGACTACTACCTCCGCGAACAGCTCCACGCCATCGAATCCGAACTCGGTATTGACGAAGATACCGACGAATATACCAAGAAAATCGCCGCCGCCAAGCTCCCGAAGGAAGTACAGGAAAAGCTCGAGAAGGAAGTTCTCAAGCTCGGCAAGACCCCGACCGGCTCTCCCGAAGCGGCGGTCATCCGGAACTACCTCGACACCTGTCTTGAAATTCCGTGGAACAAGAAGACCAAAGACCGCAACGATATCGACGCGGCGAAGAAAATTCTCGATGCCGATCACGACGGTCTGGAAAAAATCAAGGAACGCATCATCGAATACCTCGCGGTCAAGCAGCTCAATCCCGATCTGAAGAACCAGATTCTCTGCTTTGTCGGCCCGCCCGGAGTCGGCAAGACCTCTCTTGCTTCCTCTATCGCACGTTCGATGAAGCGCAAGTACGTCCGCGTATCACTCGGCGGTATCCGCGACGAATCCGACATCCGCGGTCACCGGAAGACCTACGTCGCTTCCATGCCCGGACGCATCATCAACGCACTGACCCAGTGCGGCTCCATGAACCCTGTCATGCTCCTCGACGAAGTGGACAAGATGTGCGCCGACGTTCACGGCGACCCGGCATCTGCCCTCCTCGAAGTTCTCGACGGCGAACAGAACAAGAATTTCCGCGACCACTTCATCGAACTCCCCGTTGACCTGTCCGACTGTATGTTCATTGCGACCGCGAACACCCTCGACACCGTTCCGCGTCCGCTGATCGACCGTATGGAAGTCATCGAACTGAACACCTACACTCCCAAGGAAAAGCTGGCAATTGCGAAAAATCACCTCCTTCCGAAGCAGCTCAAGCGACACGGTCTCTCCCGCCGCACGCTGAAAATCACCGACGCGGCACTCGAAGAAGTCATCTCCGGCTACACCCGCGAATCCGGCGTCCGCAATCTCGAACGTGAGATCGGCGCACTCTGCCGCAAGGCCGCGCGTGTTCTGGTCGAAGAAGAACTCAAGAGCGTGTCCGTGGACGTTCCCGAAATCACGAAATTCCTCGGCAAACGCAAGTTCATCGACGACGCGATCGCCAATCAGAACCTCGTCGGCGTGACCAACGGCCTCGCCTATACCGAAGTCGGCGGCGATATGCTCAAGGTGGAAGTCCTCATCGTGGACGGCACCGGCAAAATCGAGCTGACCGGTACGCTCGGCGACGTCATGAAGGAATCCGCGCACATTGCCGTGACCTACATACGCGCCCACTGCAGGGAATTCGGTATCGTGCCCGATTTCTACAAGACCAAGGATATCCACATCCACGTTCCCGAAGGCGCGGTTCCGAAGGACGGTCCGAGCGCAGGCGTGACCATGACGACCTCCCTCGTCAGTGCCCTCTCCGGCATCCCCGTCCGCCGCGACATCGCCATGACCGGGGAAATCACCCTGACCGGCCGCGTTCTTGCGATCGGCGGTCTGCGCGAAAAGTCCACGGCAGCCTACACAATGGGCATCCGCCGCATCCTCATCCCGCGCGACAATATGCGTGACATGGACGAACTGGACAAAACCGTTGCTGCCGAAGTGACCTTTGTTCCCTGCGATACCCTCGACGACGTACTGAAAGAAGCCCTTGTCCGTGAGGAAACCGCCAGCGATGTACATACGATTCCCGCAGTACGTGAGGAACCCGGTCTCTGCGCAGACGTAATTCCGAACCAGCCGAACGAACGCGTGTACGGTACTGTATAAAAATATCTCCTTTTTAAAAAGGTTTTGGAAAGGGTGCGGGAAAACCTTTTCCTTAAAAAGGTTTTCCCGCGAAAACTTAAAACTACCATGAAGCCGAATTTGAATAATGTCTCCCTGAAAGTGTCGGCGGGTCTGCCCAAACAGTTCCCCGCTGACCGCCTTCCCCAGACCGCTTTCTCCGGACGTTCCAATGTTGGAAAAAGCTCGCTCATCAATTCCCTGCTCGGACGGAAAAGTCTCGCCCGCGTCAGCGGAGAACCCGGGAAGACCATCACCCTCAATTTCTACGACATCGACCGCAAGATGTACCTCGTTGACCTCCCCGGCTACGGCTATGCGAAGCGTACCTTTGAGGACAAGCAGAAATGGTCCGCGCTGACCGACGGTTACTTCACGAACAACAAAAACATCGACTCCGTGAAGCTGATCTGTCAGCTTGTGGACAGCCGCACCGGTCCCACGGAAGACGACTATAATATGCTCTACTATATGCGTGAAGCCGGTCTGCCGCACATCCTTGTGGCAACCAAGACGGACAAGCTCAACGCGACCGAACGGAATAAATTCCTCGAAATCATCGCGGATGACGAGCTGACCGCTGATCTTCCGCTGATCCTCTACTCCGCAAAGACCAACGCCGGACGCGAGGATCTCTGGCGGCAGATTTATTCCCACTGCAATCTCTGATTTTTCCCTCTCTATGGAGTTTTTATGATTTTACACAGCTCTTATGACGTAAATGAAGCCGGTCATCTCACCATCGGCGGGATCGACGCGGCTGACCTCGCTGCCGAATTCGGCACTCCGGCGTATTTTCTCGATACCGACGCGGTTCGTACCATGTGCCGCACCTACAAGAAGGCGTTCGCGGAATATTTCGGCGAAAAATCCTGCCCCGTTTACGCTGGCAAGGCACTCTGCTACCGCGGCATCTACAGAATCATCGCGGAAGAAGGTCTGATGGCGGACTGCGTGTCCCCCGGTGAACTGCACACCGTTCATGCTGCCGGTTTCCCGATGGCGAACGTGTTCTTCCACGGCAACAACAAGACAGATGCTGACCTTGCGTATGCCATTGACCTCGGCGTCGGACACATCGTTGTTGACGGTATGGACGAACTGAATGCGCTCGACCGCATTGCCGGAGAAAAGGGCACCGTTCAGCCGGTTCTGCTCCGGATCACCCCCGGCATCGACCCGCACACCCATCAGAAAATCATCACCGGCAACGTGGACTCCAAGTTCGGTATGGCGATCCTCACCGGACAGGCGTTCGACTTCGTGAAGGCCGCGCTCGACTGCAAAAACATCAGGCTCGACGGCTTCCACTGCCATGTCGGTTCCCAGATTTTTGACATCGAACCGTTCACCGAAGCGGCGGATATCATGCTTGCGTTCATCGCAAAGATTCGCGGCGAATACGGCTATACGGCGGAAATCCTCAACATCGGCGGCGGCTTCGGCGTACGATACACCGAAAACGATCCGCAGATCGACTACACCGAAAATGTCCGTGCGCTCGGTGCGGAAATTGACAAGATGTGCGCGGAATACAACATCGCCAAGCCCACGCTTCTCATGGAACCCGGTCGTTCCATCGTTGCGGCAGCCGGTTCGACCCTGTACACCTGCGGCTCCGTCAAGACCGTCACCGGCTTCCGGAATTACGTTTCCGTGGACGGCGGTATGCCCGACAATCCGCGCTATGCGCTGTATCAGTCCGCATACACCATCCTGAATGCGGTAAAAATGAATGAACCCGCCGATTTTGAATGCACCGTTGCCGGACGCTGCTGCGAAAGCGGTGACCTCCTCGCGGAAGGCATCAAACTCGCAAAGCCGGAACGCGGCGACCTCATTGCCGTTCTCGTTACCGGCGCATATAACCATTCGATGGCGTCGAACTACAACCGTCTGCCCCGTCCGCCGATCGTGGAAATCGCCGGCGGCAAGACAAAACTGGCCGTTCGCCGCGAAACTTACGACGACCTCCTCGCACTTGACCTGTAAGCCGACTTTCCAACGAATATTACAGGAGATTTATCTTGCTTGGTTCTCTTACAGACAAAATTATCGAACTGCTGTTCGTCGTCCCCTGCGTCCTGTTCGCGCTGACGGTACATGAAGTCTCTCATGGCTATATGGCGTACCGTCTCGGCGATCCGACCGCACATAATATGGGACGGCTGACGCTCAATCCGATGAAGCACCTCGACCCGGTCGGAACGCTCTGCATGATCCTGTTCCATTTCGGTTGGGCGCGTCCGGTGCCGATCAACACCCGGTACTTCAAAAAGCCCCGCCGCGATACCGCGCTGACAGCCGCCGCCGGTCCTGTGTCCAACTTCATCATGGCATTCCTCGGTGTGCTGGTCCAGCAGATTCTGCTGGCAATCTTCATCCGCCATCCCGCCGAATCGCAGTTCGCCTACAATATGCAGTACGCCACGCTGACGCTGTTCTCGTATTTCCACATCCTCAATCTTTCGCTCGGCCTGTTCAACCTGATCCCGATGCCGCCGCTTGACGGTTCGCGGATTTTCCTGACCTTCCTTCCGGCGAAATATTACTTCGGAATCATGCAGTACGAACGGTATATCCAGCTCGGACTGCTCCTGCTGCTCTGGCTCGGATTCCTTGACCGCCCGCTGTCCTTCCTCGTCAGCTCCATTTCAAACGGAATGACCGCGCTGGTCGGCTTCCTTCCCTTCCTTTAATTAAAGGATCAACCGCATGGAACCCATTCAGTACAAACTGGAAGAGTTCGAAGGTCCTCTCGAACTGCTTCTGTCCCTCGTAATCAAGCACAAAATGAAGATCGAGGATATCCCGATCGACCTGCTGTGCGAACAATATCTGGCGTATATCAACGAAGCCTCGCAGCAGAACATCGAGCTGGCGTGTGAATTTCTCTCCATGGCAAGCGAACTCATGCTCATCAAAAGCCGGATGCTTCTGCCGCGTTCGCCGGAAACCGCCGAAGACCCGCGTACTCCGCTTGTCAACGCACTTCTGGAATATCAGAAAGCGAAGCTCGCGGCTTCCGAACTGTCCGACCGGTTCGCGGAATTCGGCTCCCGCATGGTCAAGGAACCGGACGATCTTTCACCCGACCGGACGTACGTTGCACCGCATCATGTGGAACTTCTGCGCGCCGCGCTCCTGCGGGTTCTGAACAATGCCGATGCGAACGGTGCAAAGTCAGGTACGCCCAAAGAAGAATTCGACACCATCGTCCATGCACCGCAGATTCCGGTTCAGGCCGTGATCGGCGGACTGATCGACCGTCTGCGGAAGCCGGATGCGCTGTTCCTCGACCGGTATTTCACCACCGCCGATTCCAAATCGACGCTGATCGCAAAATTCATCGGAATTCTGGAACTGCTGAAATCGCATATCATTGCGCTGGATGTTCCGGAAACCGGTCTGACGGAAGGTTCTGACGAACTTCCGGAATCCGACGGCGTCACGGACATGGCTTCACACGTCAAAATCACACTCATCGCAAGTGAGGACGACCTGCGCGTCTCCTCGCTGGAATGGGAGTAACCCCCTCATGGCTCAGCAAAACCTCAGTCAGCAGCTCCGCGTGGAGGAACAATACACTTCGATGGAAGAACGGTTCGCCGTCATCGAAGCGTGTCTGTTCGCCGCCGGTCATCCGCTGACGTATGAAAACCTCGCCGCCGCACTCGGCACTTCCCCGGAATACTGCCGGGATCTTGTGGAAAAGTTTTCCGTTGTTTACAACAACGATACGATGTTTCCGCGCGGGATCCTGCTCGTGCGTTTTCCGGATTCCTGCCAGCTCTGCACCAAGGAGCAGTACGGCGAAGAAATCAAACTCGCGCTCGGCATCCGGCGGAACGGGAATCTCTCCCAGTCTCTGCTGGAGGTTCTGGCGATCATCGCCTATAACCAGCCGACCACCCGCGCCTTTGTGGACACCGTCCGCGGCGTGGATTCCGGTTATGCCGTGAATGCTCTCGTCGAAAAGAGCATGATCGAACCGTGCGGACGGCTCGATACCCCCGGTCGTCCCACGTTATATCGCACCACGGAAGACTTTCTCCGTGTGTTCGGCATTTCCTCCCTCGAGGAACTGCCGACTGTCAAGTAAACGCTGATTTAAGGTTGTTTTTGCCATAAAATTCCTTAAATCAAAGCTTTTATGGCAAAAACAGCGAATTATTCAGCGTTTTCTAAACCTCAAGTAACCAGTAAAGGCCGCACGAAAGGAGAGATCGTCTCTGATTATTCTGATTCTGCGCATTTTGCTTTATATTCTGCTCGGGATTCTCGCGCTTCTCGGAGTGATTCTCTCCATGCGGCTGAAAATCTACCTCCGCATGACCGATGAATTCGGACTCCGCGCAGGTCTCGGACCGGTTGTCCTGACCCTTGCCCCCGCAAAACCGAAAAAGCCGGTCGATCCCGCCGACTTCACCTATGAAAAACATCAGAAGCGATTGAAGAAAGAACGATTGCGGGCGATGAAAAAGAAGGAAAAAGCGGAGCAGAAAAAGCAGGCGAAAGCCCTCGCCAAACAGGCGGAACAAACGGCGAAGGAAGAAGCCGCCGCCGAAGAAGCCGGTGAAGAAGTCAAAAAATTCACGCTGGAAGCGATCCTCGAGATCATCGAATTCGTTCTGGAAGAATTTCCGCGCTTCACCTCCTACATCCATACGGAAATCCGGATGCTGGACATCACCGTTGCAGGAAAAGATGCCGCCGACTGTGCAAAAAAATACGGCATCATCGCCCAGCTCACCAGTTACCTGCTGGAAATTCTGGACAACGGTACGGCAATGAAACCGCTGAAACCCGATGCCGTGGCGGTTCGTGCGGATTTTCTCGCCGCGAAGACCGTCTACCGGATGGATATCCGCATTCGTCTGCGGCTGTTTTCCATCGTCCGCGTCGGTTTCCACACGCTGGTGTGGTACATCAAGCGGAAAATCAAACATTGATTATAGAATCATAACAAGGAATAAAACATCCCACTGTGCCGAGGTAACGAGGTCGCGTACGATTTTCTTATAGTTTGTACCAACCAACCTTGATGCACCGGAATTGCACAAACTCCACCCATCCTTTTTCCAATGAAAAGTTTTTGAAGGGGTTTGGGGAAACTTTTTTCAAAAAGTTTCCCCAAGCGTATCCCCTTCTCTCACCATTGCAAACAATATTACTGACATACATTCTTATCACAGATATCGGAGGATATTATGGCTGAGAACAACACCAACAAGCTCGGGGACATTACCAAAACTTCCCTCGAATCCATTCGCTCCATGCTCGACGCCAATACCATCATCGGCGATCCCATCGAAACCGCAAGCGGGACCTGCATCATCCCGATCTCCAAGATTTCGGTCGGCTATGCATCCGGCGGCGTCGATTACCTCAAGAAGGACGCGCCCGTCTCGAACGGCAAGCCCGTCTACAACAACTTCGGCGGCGGCGGCGGTACCGGAATCACCGTAACTCCGGTCGCATTCCTGGTTGTTACCGCGGATGGAAACGTCAACATCCTCAACATCAACGCTCCCGCGGCAGCTCCCGCACCGGCCGCTCCGACCGACGCAGTTTCGCAGGTGGTCGGCTTCCTGGAACGTTCTCCCGATCTGATCGACCGCATCAAGGGCGTTCTTTCCAAGAAAAACGAAGAAAATAACATTTAATTGTCCGGATAAAACGGCTCCGTCTGCACATACTGTTTCCGTAATGGATTTTATGTTGATGGAAATGGAGCTGTTATGAAAAAAATCTTTTCCCTTGCCGCAGCCCTGCTGGCCTGTCTGCCTCTGTGCAGTCCGTCCGTTACCGCTGCGGCTCAATCTGCGGAAACCGGACTTTCCGCCTACGCCGCGATTCTGACGGAAACGTCGACCGGCGAAATTCTTTATGCAAAAAACGCGAACGAACGCTGTCCGATGGCAAGCACGACCAAAATCATGACCGCCGTTGTCGCACTGGAACATGGTGATCTCGCAAAACCGGTACAGATTGCGGAAAAAGCGTGCGGCGTGGAGGGTTCCAGCATTTATCTCACCGCAGGGGAGGAGCTGACGCTCGAAGACCTGCTGTATGCCCTGATGCTGGAAAGTGCCAATGATGCCGCCGCCGCGATTGCATACGAAATTGCCGGAGGAATCGAACCGTTTGCGGAACTGATGAATCAGACGGCGGAGCGTCTCGGACTGAGCGATTCGCACTTCACCAATCCGCATGGTCTGGACGACGAAGCGCACTACACGACGGCAGCCGACCTTGCGAAACTCACCGCGTATGCCCTGCAGAATCCGAAATTCCGGCAGATCGTTTCAACCTACAAACATCAGATTCCTCTTCGCGGGGATGAAGGCGTGCGCGTGCTGCTCAATCACAACAAGCTGCTGCGGATGTCGGAGGATGTGATCGGCGTCAAAACCGGCTTTACGAAGCGCAGCGGACGCTGTCTGGTCTCCGCTGCCGAACAGGACGGCGTTTGTGTGGTCGCGGTGACGCTGAACGCGCCGGACGACTGGAACGATCATCTCGCCCTGCATGAGCGCGGATTTTCCGCATTCCATCGGGAAGTGCTGGCGGAACCGGGACAGTTTTCGTTTGAAATCCCCTGCTCTTCGTCCGCCGACGGGACAATCACCGTCCGCAACACGGATTCTCTCTCCCTCTGTATGAAAAACGGGACGGAAATCACCTACGCCGTGGAAGCACCGCACTGGCTTCTGCCGCCTGTGACAGCCGGCGAAGTTCTCGGACGGGTTGTTTTTTCTGCGGAAGGTCAGGTGATCGGCGAGGTTCCCCTGTACGCACAGGATTCGGTTGCCGAACCGGAAGATCATCGTTCTCTCGGACAGAAATTGTTGGACAAATTCCAGTAACTGTATTTTTATGGATAACATCAGACTTCAGAAATACCTGAGCGAATGCGGCGTTCTTTCCCGGCGTGCAGCGGAAACGGAAATTTCCGCCGGACGTGTCACGGTGAACGGGATTCCCGCGTCTCTCGGGGATAAGGTTGACCCTTCCGCCGACGAAGTTGCGTGGAACGGTCGGATCATCAAGCCAAAAACCAGCGGCGGTGAACGCCGCAATACTTACATTCTTCTCAACAAACCGGCGGGGTATGTGACAACCCTGTCCGACGAAAAGGGACGGCGCACCATCGCCTACCTGATCGCGGATGCCGGTACCCGTCTGTATCCGGTCGGACGGCTCGACCAGTATTCGGACGGTCTGCTTCTCTGCACCGACGACGGCGAGCTGACCAACAAAATCACGCACCCGTCGCACCATATTTCCAAGACGTACGTCGGCATTCTGACCACACGGCTCGACGACCGCGCCATCGAAGAACTCGGCGTTCCCTTTGAGCTGAACGGCTATATGCTCCGTCCGTTTGAAGTGCGGCGGCTCGGCTACAAAAAAGCGGGTGCTGCGGACGCAACCGTCGTCGAATTTGTTCTTCACGAAGGCCGGAACCGCGAGATCCGCAATATCTGCGCCCATCACGGCTACAAACTCGCGCGCCTGACGCGCGTTGCGATCGGCAATATCCGTCTCGGCGATCTGCCGTCCGGAAAATGGCGGCACCTGACCGACGAGGAAGTCGCTTATCTCAAATCCATTTAGTCCCCCAGAGGTTTTCATCATGTTCAAAGTTCAGCCCCTCCGTTCCAAGGAAGTCCAGGAAGAACTGGCGGCTTCCCTTGGCGTTGCTTATTATCCCGACACCTACGCGTTTTTCACCGTCGATATGGATGAAGAAGCGACAAAAATTCTCTCCGTGATCGGGATGTGCCAGTTTGAATTTTCGCCGGACGGTGCGGTCATCCGTTCGATCGCGGCTTCTCCGGAGTCCAAAGGTGACGAAGCGGTCTTCATTATGGTTCGCACCGTCATGAATTTCTGCTACCGCGCGGAAATCCCGACCATTGCCGTTGCCGTTTCGGACAATCCGAACGATCTCACCTCCGACCGTTCGTTTGTACGTTCGCTGGGATTCCGCGAAACATCCGATTATGTGATTGATCTGAAGAAATTCTACCGTTCGCCCTGTCACTATAATGAAAATGAAAAAGAATCTTAACATCATCGCCGCGCTCGATTCCTTCAAGGGTGCGGCTTCTTCCTATGATGCCGGATGCGCTGTCCGCCGAGGGATTCAGAAACGGTTTCCGGATGCGGAAGTGACCGTGTTTTCGCTCGGGGACGGCGGCGAAGGCACCAGTGCGGCGTTTTTCCGCGCAGGAACGGTCTGCACACACCGCGTCAGCGATACGCATTGTACTCCGGTGGATGCAAATTATGTCCTGCTCGACAGAAACGGCGTGAAAACCGCAATGTTCGACATGGCGGCCGCCGCCGGACTGCATCATTCCCGCGCACACGGTTTGGATATCCGTACAGCGACCACGGCGGGTGTCGGTGAACTGATCGTTCATCTGGTGCAGAGCGGGTGCGGCGAGATCATCGTCGGACTCGGCGGAAGCGGAACGAACGACGGCGGCATCGGCGCGCTGTCCCGGATGGGCGCGAAATTTTACGATATCTCCGGTGCAGAACTGGACGGTACCGGCGGTGCGGTGGTTCTTGCGGACATTGCCGCGTGCGATCTGTCGGCGGTTCATGCCCTGCTGGACAATGTGAAGCTGACGCTCCTCTACGATGTTGCCGTTACCCTGACGGGTGAATCCGGTGCGTCGCGGATGTTCTCGCGCCAGAAAGGTGCGGATGAGCAGACGGTTGAGAAACTGGAAACTGCCATGGCGCATTTTTCGGAAGTCGGCGACCGTCATTTCGGTGAAACTATTTCCATGCGGAAGGGTGCAGGTGCGGCCGGCGGTCTCGGTTACGGACTGTCGCTTGCCGGAGGAATTCTCCGTCCCGGCGCGGAATACGTCCTTGATTTTGTCGGATTCCGCGAAGCTCTTGCCCATGCCGATCTCGTCATCACCGGCGAAGGCAAAACCGACCGTCAGACCGCGCAGGGAAAACTTCCCTTCACCGCTGCCAAATACGCGCGTGACGCGCAGGTGCCGGTCGTCTGTCTCTGCGGAACATTCGTTCCGGATGAATCGTTGTATGAGGGCGGATTTGATGCCGTCTTCTCGATTATCAATGCGCCATCCTCACTGGATGAATGTATGGCGCAGACGGAAGCTCTGCTGGAAAACGCGGCGTATAATGCCGCGGGATTCTTTGCAGCTGCAAAATCCTTCTGAAAACAGCAAAACCGACGTAAAAACGTCGGTTTTTTGTTTGTTTATTCAATTCCGAGCGATTCCGCCGTGATTTCCGCATCGGCGGGAACGGTATAATATCTCGCCGTCCATGCGTCAAGAGTTTGCTTTCCTCCGCAGAAGCGTCCGGTTTCGAGCGATTTCGCACCCTTGGGCAAAGAAAATTCCCGCGTTTCCGTACGGTTTGCAAGAATGAGAATCCGTTTTCCGGCCGCCTCATGAGGCTGATCCAGCGGTTCGCGGATATAGGCAAACACGTCCGGTGTCAGCGCGAGTATGCGGAACAGACCGTCGCGGAAGACCGTCTGTTCTTTCCGGATCTTTCCGATTTTCCGGTAATGCGCGAGAATCTGTTCGTCCATCGCGTGCCACGGGAACGGGCGGCGGCAGAACGGGTCGCGGTAGCCTTCCATACCTGCTTCATCGCCGTAGAATATGCAGGGTACGCCCGGCAGTCCGGCGAGAATGGAGTAAGCAAATCTGAGACGTTCCGCTCCGGCTCTCCGCTGTTCCGGCGTCATGTGCATCGTGGAAAGTTCCTCATTGGTGCGTTCGCCGCACGGTTCCCCGCCGAAAATGGTCAGGATCCGCTCGGTATCGTGCGTTCCGAGGAAGTTCAGGAGCGTATCGGACGATCCCTTCGGATAGCGGCGGTACGTCCCTTCCGTGAAACGGCGGAGTTTGTCCGCATCGCCGTCTTTCACATAGGACAGAATCGCGTCGCGCAGGGGATAGTTCATGACCGAGTCGAGCTGATTTCCGCGCAGATAATACCGCCGCCGGTTGTAGCTGACCTTGTCCGACGCATCCTCCCAGACTTCGCCGATCACCACGCCGTCCGGATCGCATTCCCGTACCGATTCGCGGAATTTGTACAGGAATTCGTCCGAAAGTTCATCCGCCACGTCGAGCCGCCATCCGGCAATACCTTCGCGCATCCACTGCGGAACGACGAGATGGGTGATAAAATCCTGATATTCCGGATTGCTGCTGTCCACGCGCGGCAGAACCTTCACGCCCCACCAGCTTTCGTAGACTTCGGGGAAATCGTGGAATTTATACCATTCGGCGTACGGCGATTTCTTCGACTGATACGCGCCGACGGAATCGTAATGCCCGAACCGGTTGAAGTAGATGCTGTCCGCGCCGGTATGGTTGAACACCCCGTCGAGGATGATCCGGATACCGCGTTCTTCCGCCGCACGGCAGAGTTCGGACAGAGCTTCGTTCCCGCCGAACATTTCGTCCACCGTGAGATAGTCGCCGGTATCGTATTTGTGATTGGAATACGCATCGAAAACCGGAGAGAGATAGATCGTCGTCACGCCGAGCGAGGCGATATAATCGAGTTTTTCGATCACGCCGTACAGACTTCCCCCGAAAAAGACGTTGTTCGCCACCTCCGCGCCGGGATATTCCCCGTACTGCGGAATTCCGTTTTCCCAGTCGGGATCGAGCACCACGCCGTCCTTGACGGGAAGTTCGTGCGTCTCCGACTTGGCAAAGCGATCCACGAACACCTGATAAACCACACCCCGACGGAAATTTTCGGAGGTTTTGTAGTCCGCCGCATACACCAGAAGCTGTCGTTCGCCGACATGATGCTCGATTTCCACCAGTTCGACCGGACGTTCGCCGCCGAGACACAATTCGTTCTCACCGGCTTTGACGGTATAATAATAGTAGAATAAACCGTCCCCGTCCATTTCGTATTCCGACAGAATGTCCGCCATCCGTACATCCGCTTCAAATACGCGTACGCCGTCTTCGGATTCGTCCGCTTCCTTCATGGGGATCGTAAGGCTCTTGCCGTAATAATGGTTCCATTCATCCGCATGAAGGCCGATACTGACCTCTGCGGGTGTACTGCCGATCCGGTCTGCGGCAACTTTCAGCGTGAACCGCAGAAATGCGTCTGCCGGAAATGCGCCGAATAACGACGCATCTCCGGTAGTGTGCAGATCGGTTTTATATTCTTCAAATGCCGCTCTCATTTCACGGGAGAGGTATGCCAGATGTTGTCCGCGTATTCACGGATGCTGCGGTCGGAGGAGAAGAATCCTGCGCCCGCAATGTTGAGCAGGGACTTCTTCGTCCATGCGTCTTCATCGGCATAGGTCTTGATGACACGGTTGTATACGCTCAGATAGGAGTCGTAGTCCGCAAGGCACATATACGGGTCGGCGATGCCGTAGCCGTAGAGGAAGTAGTCCACCATACCGCCGAAATTGTTTCCGGCAAAGCTGCCGCGCAGACGGTTGATAACACCCTGAAGACGTTCGCTGTTGTTGTAATATTCGAGAGAAGAATAGCCGCGCTTCCAGAGGTCGTCCACTTCGTTCGAGGTCAGACCGAAGATGAAGATGTTGTCATCGCCGACCGCATCACGCATTTCGACATTCGCACCGTCGAGCGTGCCGAGCGTGAGCGCACCGTTGACCATGAACTTCATGCAGCCCGTACCGCTCGCTTCCTTACCGGCGAGAGAAATCTGTTCGCTGATGTCGGATGCGGGCATGAGCACTTCTGCGGTGCTGACATTGTAGTCTTCGAGGTAGATGACGCGGAGAATGTCGCGCACCTTGGGGTCTCTGGAAATTTCTTCGCCGAGGCTCCAGATGAGCTTGATGATGTCCTTCGCCATGTAGTAGCCCGGAGCCGCCTTGCCGCCGAAGATGAACGTGGAGGGCGTGTAATTGCCGTTCGGGTTCGCCTTGATTTCGTTGTACAGAGTGATGATCTTGAGGACGTTCAGAAGCTGACGCTTGTATTCGTGCATTCTCTTGACCTGTACGTCGAAGACGGAGTTCACGTCGATTGCCTGACCGGTCTTGTCGAAATACCACTTGGCAAATTCGAGCTTGCGTTCGGTCTTGATGGTGCGGAGACGTTCGTGGATCGACTTGTCATCCGCAAACTGACGGAAGTTTGCAAGTTCTTCGGTGTTCTTGCGGTAGCTGGTGCCGATGGTTTCGTCAAGAAGTCCTGCCAAACCGGGGTTAGAATAGCAGAGCCAGCGGCGCATGGCGATCCCGTTGGTCACATTCGTGAACTTGTACGGCATTGCCTTGTAGTAATCGTGGAAAACGGTTCTCTTGAGAATATCGGAGTGAAGCGCGGAAACGCCGTTGACGGTATGGGACGCCGCAACGCTGAGGTTCGCCATGCGTACCTGAGAGTAGCCGATGATCGCCATACGGGAGATGCGGTCCCAGTCGCCCGGATACATATTCCAGAGGTCCGCGCAGAGACGGCGGTTGATTTCCTCGACGATCATGTAGATTCTGGGCAGCTTGAGCTTGAAGAGGTAGACATTCCACTTTTCGAGAGCTTCCGGAAGAACGGTGTGGTTGGTGTAGGAAACAACCTTCGTTACGATCGACCACGCGGAATCCCACGAATAGGAGTAGGTATCCATGAGGATACGCATCAGTTCCGGAACAACGAGTGCCGGGTGAGTATCGTTGATGTGGATCGCAACCTTGTCGCCGAAGTTGTAGAGCGTACCGTAGCCGGCGAGATGGTCGGCGATAATGCTCTGGAGAGATGCGGAAACGAGGAAGTACTGCTGGGTCAGGCGGAGGAGCTTGCCTTCGTCATGGTCATCGGACGGATAGAGAACCTTGGAGATGACCTGCGCGTTGGAGGATTCCTGAATTGCCTGTACATACTGCCCCTGCGAGAAGAGGTTCATGTTGAAGCGTTTGGTATCGACCGCTTTCCAGAGACGGAGAACGTTGACCGCCTGCGAATCGGAACCGGAAACCATCATATCGTACGGAACCGCGCTGACATCTTCGTAGTTGTCATACTGAACAGTGCATTTACCGTTTTCCCACTTTTCTTCAACGGTACCGCCGAGACGGACGGTGAACGCCTTGTCGGTGCGGGGAACGAGCCAGGTGTCGCCGCGGCTCATCCATGCGTCGGGAAGTTCGACCTGGTTGCCGTCGATGATCTTCTGCTTGAACAGACCGTATTCGTAGCAGATCGAGAAACCGGTTGCCGCGTAGTCAAGGGAGGTCAGGGAGTCGAGGAAGCACGCTGCCAGACGGCCGAGACCGCCGTTGCCGAGACCCGGGTCGGGTTCGAATTCGTAAATCTTATCAAGATCGAAGCCCATGTCTGCCAGAACCTTGCGGTATTCGGTATCAATGCCGAGGTTCATGAGGTTGTTGCGGAGCTGGCGGCCCATGAGGAATTCCATGCAGAGGTAGTATACCTTCTTCGGACGCTGCTTCTTGACCTTTTCGCGGAAGACGGAACGTTTTTCGGTCAGAACATCCTTGACGCTCATAACCGTCGCCTTGTAGATCTGTTCTTCGTTCGCTTCGTCCGGCTTTACGCCGAAGTAGCGGATCAGCTTCTGTTCGATACTCTCACGAACCATCGCTTCATTCGGGATTACATGATTATCCATATCGTTTATCCTTACATTCAGATTTCGGACATTTTTAGGCAATTTCTTCCCGGCTGATTAAAATATAGACATACAAACGCCCGGAAACCGATTTCTGACCGTTTGTATGACTATATCTCTCTGCCGGAAATGACCGCCGTCGGAATTTTCGAGGGGCACTTTGTTGAAAGTACCCCTCAGAGAACTCCGGTAGTGACAAAAATTATCCGTCTTATATTTTACATCAAAGAGTCGTAAATATCAATATACTTTTTAGCTGAAACTGACCACGAAAAGTCAACTTTCATGACATTTTTGACAAGTTCCGCCCATTCGGTATGGTTTTCATATAGTGAAAGCGCGTACTCGAGAACGTTCATCATGTCGTGTGCGTTGTAGTTCACGAAGTTGAAGCCGTTGCCGCTGCCGTCCTTTTCATCGTAGGGAACGATGGTGTCCGCCAGACCGCCGCACTTGCGGACAACCGGAACGGTGCCGTAGCGGGACGCGATCATCTGGGACAGACCGCAGGGTTCGCTCTTCGAGGGCATCAGGAAGAGGTCGGCACCCGCGTAGAACTTCTTGGACAGTGCCTTGTTGTATTCGAGCTTGACACAAACCTTTTCGGGATAACGGAGCGCGAGACCCGCGAAGAAGTTTTCAAGTTCGGTTTCACCGGTACCGAGAAGGACGAACTGTACGTCGTTCTTGGTGATGAATTCTTCGATGATGTGCTTGACAAGGTCAAAGCCCTTGTGGGACGCGAGACGGGAAACCATCGCAATGATGGGCGTTTCGGGAGCCGCTTCAAATCCGCAGAGTTCCTGAAGTTCCGCCTTGCAGACTGCCTTGCCTGCCATGGAGTCGATCGTAAAGTTTTCCGCAATGTCGGGGTCGGTTTCGGAATTGTAATAGTCCACGTCAATGCCGTTGACAATGCCGATCAGCTTGCCTTCCGCGTCGGCGGAACGGAGAATGTGGTGCAGACCGCTTGCATAGTATTCGGTAAGGATCTCACGGGAATACTGCTGGCTGACGGTGTTGACCATGTCCGCGCAGACAATCGCACCCTTGAGCAGGTTGACATTTCCATTATATTCCACAATGCTGCGATCCCATTCCGGAAGTTCGAAAACTTCGCCGAGGATGCCGAAATCAAACACACCCTGATAGTCGATGTTGTGGATCGTGAACAGCGCGGAAATACCCCGGTATTCTTCCAGATGAGAATACTTTCTCTTGAGATAAATCACCGCCAGCGCACTCTGCCAGTCGTTCGCGTGGAGAATATCCGGATAGAAATTCACCGCCGCCATCAGCTCCAGTACGCACTTGGAGAAGAATGCAAAGCGTTCGCCGTCGTCGAAGCAGCCGTACAGACGGTCGCGTTCAAAATAATACTGGTTGTCGATAAAGTAGTAGGTAACGCCTTCGGTCACGGTCTTCCAGATTCCGCAGTACTGATTTCTCCATGCCAGACGCACGTTGATCTCGGTGACAAGCTCGATCACTTCCGCAAACTTTGCGCGGACAACCGGATACATCGGCATAACCACACGGACGTCGGAATCTTTATCCAATGCCTTCTTCACCGACTTCGGCAGCGCACCCATAACGTCCGCCAGACCACCGGTGGAAGCAAACGGCAGTGCTTCCGCAGCAGCATATAAAATTTTCATATTCGTATTCCTCGCTTCTTAATATAAACAAAAACATAAAATTTAATCCGTACATCCCACTGTGCCGAGGTAACGAGGTCGCGAGCGATCTTCTCAGAGCTTGTACCAACGATATTTGATGCACCGGAATTGCACAGACTATATTTGTCCCATTCCCAGATGAAAAGTTTTTGAAAAGGGGTTTGGGGAAAAACTTTTTCCAAAAAGTTTTTCCCCAAGTAAAACACCGCTTAAATTTTCTTTCCCTTGGAAATGTAGTAAGGCTGAATATCGGCTCCGCTGAGACGACGCTTGTCGGTGATGACGGCGTTCTTGTCGGTGATGACGCAGTCGAGGGACGCGCCTTCACCGATGATGGAATCCTGCATGATGATGGAGTTCCGGACGGTGGCGTTGCGGCCGATCTTGACTCCGCGGAAGATGATCGAGTTTTCAACCGTACCTTCGATGACGCAGCCGTCGGCGATCAGGGAATTCTTGACGGTGGAGGTGGGGCTGTAGTAGGACGGCGTGGAGTTGCGAACCTTCGTGTAAACCGGACGGTTCTTTACGCTGAACAGAGCGTCGCGTGCCGCAGAGTCACGGAGAAGTTCCATGCTGTTGCGGTAGTATTCTTCAAAGGAAGAGTTGCACGCAAAGTAGCCTTCGTACTTGTATACGCGGTAGTTCATGCGGTCGAGGTTGCGGGCAATCACATCGCGGGTCAGGCTGTTGTAGTCGTGTGCGATCGCGTCGAGAACAACCTGCTGGAGATACTTGGTCTTCATGACCACGATGTTCAGACTGATGTCCGCCGTGCCGGAGAAGTTGGTCGGATATGCGAGAACGTCGGTCACGCGGCCTTCTTCATCGGAGGAGAAAATCGTGTTGATCTTCGCCGTTTCGGGAGTCAGATCCACGGTCTTGACCGCAATGGTCATATCCGCGTCGGTCTTCTGATGGTACGCGATGATGTCGTTGAAGTCCACGTTGCAGATCACGTCGCAGTCGGACATGACAACATAATCGTCCGTGATGCGGCTGATGGAATAGTTCACGCTCTTGAGTGCCTGAAGACGGGTCTGATAGAGAGAGTTCGCATTGTTTGCGTACGCGGTGATGTAGGGCGGGAGAATCTTGATACCGCCGGAACGACGTGCAAGATCCCAGTCCTTACCAGAGCCGATGTGATCCATCAGGGACTGGTAATTGTAGTGCGTAATCACGCTGATGTTGTAAATGTTGGAGTTTACCATGTTCGAGAGCGTGAAGTCGATGAAACGATAACGGCACGCAAACGGAACGGACGCCACGGTGCGCAGTCTGGTCAACTCGGGGATATTATTGTCGTGAATGTTGGAGAAAATGATTCCGGACGCTGACATAGTATTCGATTCCTTTCTGTCGTAGTTCCTGTTTACTTATTCTTTGCGAGCCATTCCGCATCAACCATTTCGCCGCCCGCAATGTTGGAACCGGGCTTGATTTCAAGTTCGGTACCGATAACGGCAATGCCGCCGTTGCTGCTCTTGGTATGGCCGATGGTGGAGCCGGCACCGATCTTGGTATCGCCGTCAATGATGGAATAATTGATCGTCGCACCTTCACCGACGGTGACATTACGCATGATGATGGAATCCTTGATGATCGCACCGCGCGCTACCTTTACTCCGCTTGCGAGAACGGAGTTTTCAACAATCCCTTCGATTTCGCATCCTTCGGTGATGAGCGAATTGGAAACCTTGGCATATTCGCCGATGTACTGCGGCGGATCGGAATAGTTTCTGGAGAAGATTCTCCAGTCGCGGTCACGGAGGTCAAATTCCGGCTGTTCGCCGATGAGGTCCATGTTCGCTTCCCAGAGGGACTGGATCGTTCCGACGTCCTTCCAGTAGCCGGAGAATGCGTACGCGTACATCTTGCGGCCGTCTGCAAGCATCTTCGGAATGATGTTCTTACCGAAGTCCTTGGAGGAATTCGGATCGGCTTCGTCGTCGATCAGATACTGTTCCAGAAGTGCCTTGTTGAAGATGTAGATACCCATGGATGCCTTGTTGCTCTTGGGCTGCTTCGGCTTTTCTTCGAATTCCGTGATGCGGAGTTCGTCGTCGGTATTCATGATACCGAAACGGCTCGCTTCTTCCATCGGAACTTCGAGAACCGCGATCGTACAGTCCGCACCCTTTTCCTTGTGCGCTTCCAGCATTGCGGCATAGTCCATCTTGTAGATATGGTCGCCGGAGAGGATCAGCACATAGTCGGGATCGTAACGGTTGATGAAGCCGAGGTTCTGGTAGATCGCGTTGGCAGTACCCTTGTACCAGTCCGCACCGGACTTCGCCTGATACGGAGGAAGCACACGCACGCCATTGTCCGCGCGGTCAAGGTCCCACGGTTCGCCGTTGCCGATGTACTCGTTCAGCGCGAGCGGCTGATACTGGGTCAGTACGCCGACCGTGTAGATCCCGGAGTTGACACAGTTCGACAGCGGGAAATCAATAATGCGGTACTTGCCGCCGAACCGTACAGCCGGCTTTGCTGTTTTTTCGGTCAGTGTATAAAGTCTGCTTCCCTGTCCGCCGGCAAGGAGCATCGCAACACATTCCTGTTTCTTTAACATAGTTGCCTCCATAGTCTATAATTTTTTATATATAAAGTAGAATTGTGCGCGCAGGTTAAACCGGTCACGAATTTGCCTGTTTCCGCAGGATCACACCGCCGAGTGCCGGAAGCGTGATTTCGATTTCGTTTTCGCGTTTTCCGTCTTCCCGGACAGCGGCGCGGGTGCGTACCGCTTCTTCGTTCAGGCGGTTCTTTCCGCCGAATTCATACCGGTCGGTCGTCATGATTTCCTCGTACCGCCCCATTTTCGGAACGCGTACCCGGAAGTTTTCCCGTACAACCGGCGCAAAGTTCAGGACAATCACGATTTCATGTCCCTTCTTGTCCTTCCGGCGGTAGGAAATCACGTTCAAGTCGGCAAGGTCTGCGTCAATCCATTCAAAGCCGTCCCAGGTATCGTCGATCTCCCAGAATTCGGGCGTTTCGAGATAGAGCTTGTTCAGTGCGCGGACAAACCGCTGCATTTCAATGTGGCGCGGGTATTCGATCATGAACCATTCCAGTTCGCTTTCGTAGTCCCATTCCCGGAACTGCGCGAATTCCGTTCCCATGAACGTCAGCTTTTTGCCGGGCAGCGTCATCATATACATGAGGAACGTCCGCATTCCGGCGAATTTGTCGTCGTACTCGCCGAACATCTTGTCCACCAGCGACTTTTTCCCGTGAACCACATCGTCGTGCGAAACCGGCAGAATGTAGTTTTCCGAGAACGCGTACGTCAAGGGGAACGTCAGCTTGCTGTGCACATATTTCCGGTCAAACGGATCGGTTTTCACATATTCAAACAGATCGTTCGAGAAGCCCATGTTCCACTTGAAGTGGAATCCGAGACCGCCCTGTGCGACCGGTTTGGTGAGCATCGGCCATTCCGCCGATTCTTCCGCAATCATCAGGACATCCGGGAATTCCTCCGCAACGGCGGAATTCAGCTTCCGGAAGAACGCTGCCGCTTCGAGATTCTGATTGGTTCCCTCGGAGTTCGGCGTCCATTCGCCCGGTTTGCGGTCATAATCGAGATACAGCATGGACGCGACCGCGTCGATGCGGAGACCGTCGGCGTGGTATTCGCGGATCCAGAACAGCGCGTTCGAAATCAGGAACGACTGCACTTCCGGACGACCCACGTCAAAACAGCGGGTTCCCCAGTTCCGGTTTTCCATCCGGTCGGCTCCCTGATATTCGTACAGCGGCTGACCATCAAATTCGTACAGGCCGTGACGATCCTTCGGGAAATCCGCCGGAACCCAGTCCAGCAGAACGCCGATGCCGTATTCGTGCATTTTTTCAACAAAATACCGGAAATCCTCCGGTGTGCCGAACCGTGCGGTCGGCGCATAGTAATTGCATATCTGATAGCCCCATGAGCCGTCAAACGGATGCTCCATCACGGGCATCAGTTCGACGTGCGTGTAACCCATATCGGATACATACGGTGCGAGCTTGTCTGCAATGTCGCGGTAGTTCAGATAATGTTCCCCGTCCGCCGTTCCCTTGCCGTCGAGCGTGCGCCACGAACCGAGATGAATCTCGTAGACGTTCAGAGGTGCGCTGTAGAAGTGGTTGACCTTCGGCTTGAAACCGCGCTGCTTGGGACAGACGGTCGCGCTCCGCTTTTTCATCCAGTCCGCATCGTTCCATGTCCAGCCGAACGAACGGTCGTCACAGACGATTGACGCGGTTTTCAGAAGCGTTTCCGCCGCGAAGGCGTAGGGGTCGGATTTGAGATGCGTGATGCCGTTTTTGCCGGTCACGGCGTATTTATAAAACTGTCCGTCGAGGGAGGTTTCCGAATCCACCACGGCTTCCCAGATTCCGTTTTCCGTGATCCGTCTCATCGGCAGACCGTTGTACCAGTCGGTAAAATCGGCGTTCAGCGTAATAAATGCTGCGTTCGGTGCCCACACACGGAAGGTGTATGAGTAAATCCCATCCTTCTTCGTGCAGTGCGCTCCAAGATATTCGTATGCCCGGTAATTGGTTCCCTGATGGAAAAGATACGCCGGAAGCGAATCGGTTTCAAAAAGACCGGTGCCGAGCGGCTTGGCTGTCTTTCCGCATTCGCCGACGTTACGATTTTCGATTTCATTCATTTTTTGCAAAGTCCATCCTTTCCATTCACTATTATACCCCATCTGGAAAGATTTTGCAAGTGCTTTTTGATGTATTCATAAATAAATTTTAGAAATAATATTACGATTTTTGTCATAATCACTAATTCGACAGGATTCCCGTTAAAAAAAGCTCCGAAATCGGAACTTTTTTAAAGAAAATATAACCGGATTATCCGTTTTGCACAAGGATCGGGACACCGTTTTTCTCTTTTGCCGTAAACCGCCACGGATACGCAGCCGCTTCTCCGGCGTAATCAATGCCGATCCGCGGGGAACAGACGATCTCCGCCGCCCGATATCCGTCATCCCGCACAAAAAATTCGTGTACGGAATTTTCGTCATTGACGGAATTTTCAATAATCATATTCCATCGGTCAAGCGAACGGTCAATGGACATCGCCACACACAGCTTGCCGGGACCGTTCGTCAGGGAGTACCATTCCTTCTCCGAAAGTTCTCCGGCAGGCTTCGGCGGCGATTTTTTCCGGCGGCCTTTTTCCAGATACGTCCGGTACATCGCCTCCCGTCCCACGGTGGGAAAAACCGCGCGGATGAGCGTTCCTTCCGGAATTCCGTCCTCGTTCGCCGTGATATTCATGCAGGAATAAATGCCGTAAATGAGGTAAACGTACGCGTGGCCGCCTTCCATGAAAAGGGTTTCCGTCCGCGCCGTACGCCGGCCGCCGTATGCATGGGACGCACGGTCAATCACACCCATGTACGCTTCCGTTTCGGTAATGATCCCGGCAAGTTCCACACCGTTCACCCGATGAACGAGCGTTTTGCCGATGAGGTTTTCCGAAAGGGTCAGCGCGTCGGTGCGGTAAAAATCGAGAGGCAGGGAAATTCCCTGCCCCATTTCACGGTCAGTCAAAACAAAGAGGAGTGGTCGGACAGCTCTGACGGGGATTTGCCATCATCGGAGCAACCGTTTCGCGCCACTTGTTGTAATGTTCGGTTTCCTTGTGAGCAGCAGCCGCTTCCTTGTCGGCGTATACTTCGTAAAGAATGAACTTGGTGGGATCATTGTTTGCGTGAAGCACGTCAAAGCGGATGTTGCCGGGTTCCTTGCGGGAATTCTTGTGATTGTATTCGGTAATTTCAGCGAAAGCGTCGATGTATTCGGGAAGCACATCAACATAAACAACCGTTGCAAGCATATCGGGAGTCTCCTTTTCTTATTCCGCAGCTACAACGCGGAAGAATTCGAGCTCTTCGCCGGAAGGACCGTAGACGAAGCCGCAGTTGAGCGTGAGCTTCACGGGAGCGGAGTTCAGCGGAACAACCTTCGGTTCGGACTTCGGCTTTGCGCCTGCTGCGAGAGCGGTCGCGTACGCTGCGTCAACGTCGTCAACCTTCATTGCAAAGTGGATGTAGTTGGTGTTGGGACCTTCTGCGCCGCCCGCAAACAGTTCGAGAATGCCGCCGTCGCCGAGGTCGAGCATAGCGATTCTGCCGTCGCCTTCGCCCCACTGGGTGTAGAACTTCATGCCGAGTGCTTCGTAGAACTTGAGGGACGCGTCAAAATCAACCGCCTTTACCGCGATGTGATGGAAGCCCATTCCCTTGATGATTTCGTTTGCCATAGTCAATCTCCTTTATATGTAGAGTATTTAGTTTCTTCAATAATACCGGATGCTTGTGACGACCTTTCCCAGAATCATCAGACTGTTCACGATCACCGGAAACATCGTCCGGTTCGCCGGCTGAAGACGGAAGTGTCCGTCCTCTTTATAGAACGTCCGGACGGTTGCTTCCCCGTCGATGAGCGCAAGCACCACGTCACCGTTGTCCGCCACGGGCGTTTTTTCCACGATCACGATGTCACCGTCGAGAAGACCGGCTTCGATCATGGCACTCCCGGTGATGCGTACCGCGAACAGCTCGTTTTCCGGAACCGCGCGGAGTCCGACGGGATAATGCAGATACCCTTCACAGGCTTCTTCGGACAAAAGCGGCGCACCGTGGATCGCGTACAGCGGGATGCTCAGCGGATCGTTCATCCCGGGCGTTTCGCCGGACGTCAGGCCTTCGACGCGCATGGAGCGGCTTTTGCCGTTTTCGCGCTGAATGCAGCCCTTCTTTTCGAGGCGGTCAAGGCAGGTATGAACCGTGGAGGTGCTTTTGATATCCAGAGCCGTGCAGATATCACGGATGGACGGCGGATATCCCCGGGTACGGATAGTTTCCCGGATATAATCCAGAATCATCTGCTCTTTCGGTTCGAGTTTCACCATGCAAAACGCCTCCTGCGGACGGAAACTGGTACAGTTTCACAAAATTCTTCGCTGTCATTATACCATAAGTTTGCTTGTGTGTAAACAGTTTTTCTCATGATTTTTTCGTATGGTTTACAGATTGTCTGCGAGTGCAGACCGGACATTGTCCTGCGCGGACGGCGCATAAGAGGACTCGCGCGAGCCCTCTTATGAATCACCCGCGCCAGAGGAAGTATCCTCTGGACTCCTCACGTTCGGGGGACTCGGCCTTAAGGCCTCAGACATACAGCAGTGTTCACTCAGCAGAGCGCATGGAAGAACAGTGATTTTGGTCATCCAAAGGTGGAACCTTAATTTTAAGTTTTTCCTCACGGCTGTTTCTACTGAACGAACAATTTGGACAGATTTGCACCAAACTTTGTCCCTTCCGAACGTTCTGAATGCGGGCAAACCGCTGTATGTCTGAGCCCTTGAGGGCGAGTCCCACGAACGATTTTCAGGGCGGGGTGATTCACAAGAGGGTGCCGCCCCGGGCATCCTCTTGTGCGCCGTCCGCGCAGGACAAGAGTCGGTCTGCACTCGCAGACATCCTGTAATCCGCCGTCCGCTAAGGACAACCAATCCTCCCTACCCCACCGGTGGGTTTGTGAAGAAAATGTAAAAATCAAAAAAAAGTTGTTTTAGTGATTGAAAAACGCCGCCGGATAGTGTATAATGTATCATAGCGGGAATTTGGAATATTTTTAATTCCAAATCATGTCTCATCATTTATAATATTATCAAGGAGTTTCTCAAATGGTTACGAATAAGCATGTCCTCTCCTGGATTGAGGAAATGGCAGCCCTGACTTGCCCTGATAAGATCGTATGGATCGACGGTTCCGAAGAACAGGCGGAAGCACTCCGTGCAGAAGCTTGCTCCACCGGCGAAATGATAAAGCTCAACGAAGAAAAGCTCCCCGGATGCTATCTTCACCACACTGCTGTCAACGACGTAGCGCGCGTTGAAGGCAGAACCTTCATCTGCACTTCCAAGAAGGAAGACGCAGGCACCATCAACAACTGGATGGACCCCAAGGAATGCTACGAAAAGCTCGGCAAGCTCTACAAGGGTGCTATGAAGGGCAGAACCATGTACGTTATCCCCTACTCCATGGGTATCGTCGGTTCCGACTTCGCTAAGTACGGCATCGAACTTACCGACTCCATCTACGTCGTTCTCAACATGCTCATCATGACCCGCGTAGGCACCAACGTCCTCGAAGCTCTCGGCGACAGCGACGACTACATCAAGGGTCTCCATGCAAAGGCTGAACTCGACGAAGAAAACCGTTACATCTGCCACTTCCCGGAAGACAACACCATCTGGTCCGTCAACTCCGGTTACGGCGGAAACGTTCTTCTCGGCAAGAAGTGCTTCGCTCTCCGTATCGCTTCCTACCTCGGCCGCAAGGAAGGCTGG